>DATJSQ010000112.1:0-4350 GCA_035503995.1 Verrucomicrobiia bacterium
CCCAGATAGCCCATGCCGCTTTGGATGCCGCCGATGAGCTGGGCCAGCACCCGGTCCACCGAGCCGCAACTTTCCTTGAGCGCTTCAATGCCTTCAGCGGCCACCTTCTGCGCGGAATTTTTCTCATGGCCGTAACGCGCCGCGCTGCCGGCTTTCATCGCCGCCAGGCTGCCCATGCCGCGGTATTGCTTGTAAAATTTTCCGCTGATTTCCACCACCTCCCCAGGCGCTTCATTGCAGCCGGCGAAAATGCCGCCGCAAATCACCGCCTCCGAAAGCGTCAATGCCTTGACGATGTCGCCCGATTTGGTGATGCCCCCGTCGGCGAGAAGGGAGACACCTTTCCGCCGCGCGACGCGCGAGCACACATACAACGCCGTCATTTGCGGAATGCCCACGCCGGCCACTATCCGCGTGGTGCAAATCGAGCCGGGGCCTTGCCCAACCTTGACGGCGTTTGCCCCGCAATCGGCGAGAAATTCCACGCCCGTCGCGCTCGTAACGTTGCCGGCGATGATGGGCAATTTCGGGAAGGCATCGCGCAAGACCCTGACCATATCGCCGACTCCCAGGGTATGGCCGTGCGCCGTCGAAACGGCAACCACATCCACCCCGCGCTCGACCAGGCCGCTGACATGGTTCAAAACCCGTTCGCGATCCAGCTCGCCGAAGGCGTTGCGCGTGGCCGAAACCGCCGCGCCGCAAATCAGATGAAAACTGGCGTCGCGATTGGGCTTGAATTGGGCCAACCGCTCCTGCGTGATGCGTTCCACGTCGCTTAAGGTAATCAGGCCGCACAACTTGTCCTTGTCGTCAACCACCAGCAGTTTGTGGATGCCCAGGTGCTCGGTGAAGAACTTGTCCGCGCGCGCAATCGGGTCCTTCCCAAGTTCCTTTCGATTGATGGTATGCACCTGCGCGCGCGGCGTCAGCGCTTCGGAAATTTTCCTTCTGGCGTAACGCGGTTTGACGACGTGGCCAGGCAACAGGCCGACCAGTTTTCCCTTTTCGTCCACCACTGGAAACGTGCTGAAGCCGAATTTCTTTTGTTCGATGACGGCCAGCACGTCGCCGATAAAGTCGTCGGGCGAAACCTTGATCGGTTCCTGAATCAGGCCGTGAACGTGATTTTTGACGCGGCTGACTTCCGAAAGTTGCTGGCGCTCCGGCAGATTATAATGGATCAGTCCCAGCCCGCCGTTGAGCGCCATGGCAATGGCCATGCGCGACTCCGTGACCGTGTCCATGTCGGAAGAAATCAACGGCAGGTTCAGGCGCAAATTTTCCGCCAGCACGGTTTCCAGTTGCGTGTCGCGCGGAAGAATTTCCGAATAGAGCGTCGCCAGGGTGATGTCGTCGAATGTCAAACCAATGCTCTGGTTCGCGGGAAAAAACTCGTCCGCCGGCTGATAGAACGGACTGTCGAAGTCTGAATTGCGCGTCGCTGCCATGTCAGAAAATGAGGAACGACCGACCCCCCTGGCAAGCAAAATCTTCAACTTTCAATCGCGGCATTACGGATTTTTTTGGCGAACGGCCAGCATAAAGGATGGGTCCAATTCCAACGGTGTGCCCGACAGGATCTTATCAACGGCGTCGAGCAGGAGCGCCGGCGTGCAACCGGATTTGAGCAGCGTCAGTTCAACCCCGATTTTTGATGCTTCCTGCGCCAAGTCGCTCATATAGGCCTCGGAAAGAATGACGACGGGCGTGGCCTTCAAATTCGGCGTGGAGCGAATAAACCGGAGAACGTCCACTCCATTCATGACGGGCATCATCAGGTCAAGCACGACGATGTCCGGGCGGAGCGCCAGAAGCGATTTCATGGCCGCAAATCCGTTTTCCGCCATTTCCGCCTGAAACCCCGCCTGGGAAAATCGCTCGCGATAAATTTTCGTGATAATCGGGTTGTCATCCACGATTAATATCCTTTTCATGGCTCAATCAGGATAGCCGCGCGGATATTTTTTGTGCCACGCCCAGGCCGTCGCCACGATGTCCTCCAATTTTGGGAATTGGGGTTTCCAGCCCAATTCACGAATGGCCTTGTCAGCGGAAGCCACCAGCTTTGGCGGATCACCCGCGCGGCGCGGCTTTTCCACCATGGCAATTTTACTGCCGGTAATCTTCTCGCATACCGAGACGACCTGTTTCACCGAATAACCATCCCCATTCCCCAGATTATAAAATCCGGTTTTTCCCCGCACGAGTCCCAGAATATGCGCCTGCGCCAGATCCCGGATGTGAATATAATCGCGGATGCACGTCCCGTCGGGCGTCGGATAATCCACGCCAAAAATATCGCCGTGCGGCTTCTGGCCGAGCGCCACGAAGAGAACGTTCGGAATCAAGTGCGTCTCGATGCGGTGATGTTCGCCGAACTTCTCGCTGGCGCCGGCGGCGTTGAAATAACGGAACGCAATGAATTCCAATTTGTAAATCCGCTGATACCAAATCAGCGCCTTTTCAAACATCAACTTCGATTCGCCATAGGGATTGATTGGCCGCTGCGGCAAATCTTCCGTCATCGGCACTTTATCCGGCGGCCCATAGGTGGCGCAGGTCGAGCTGAAGACAAATTTTTTCACCCCGCATTCCACGGCGGCATCGGCCAGCTTGAGCGCATTGACGAAATTGTTGTGAAAATACTTTTTCGGATTGGTCATGGATTCGCCGACCAGCGCATTGGCGGCGAAGTGCATGATCGCGTCGGGCCGTGCCGCTTTGACCGCATTGACGATGTGGCCATCCACCTCGGGTTTTCCGAGAATAAATTTCGCGCGCGAATCCACCGCCGAGCGATGGCCCTCGGTCAGATTATCATAAACCGTGACCTGATGCCCCTGATTCAGCAGCTCTTCCGCGCAAACGGAGCCGATATAACCGGCGCCGCCGGTGACGAAAACATTCATGCTCCAATTATGTGGGATTCTCAATGGTTCAAAAGCGCAAAATAAAGGCAGCTAACGTGTCAAGGTTCCCTTCGCGACGGCGGAGAGGATGATGACCGCGCGTTTAACCAGACCTGATCCTTTGAGTCGAATTTTTCATGTTCATTGCCGTCCATTCATGGTTAAATTTTCGAAATGAGTTTGTCACTTTTAGCCATTTTGCTGGGCGCCGGCATGAGCCTGCCGCAAATCTACGGCATCGCCAACCCGGGGAAATTCGCGGCGGCAGCGCGGCGATTTCCGCGAAACCTGGGCGTGGGTGTTGTTCTCATGCTCCTGGGCACCGCTTGGTTTGCCTGGAACGTGTATTCGGAGCCGGTAGCCGATTTTTCCGTTTTCAAACCCTATATGATCGGCGGTTTCATCGCCGTCGGGGTTTTGTCGTGCATTTACGTGCGGGACTTCCTGGCGGTGCGCGGCCTCGCGGTGGTGGCACTCCTCCTGGCAAAATTGATGGTGGATACCGGACGCCCGCACCTGGGCCAATCGCCCTGGGTGTTGCTGATTCAATATTGGGCCTATGCATTGGTGGTCCTGGGTATCTGGTTTACCATCACGCCCTGGCGGCTCCGCGACCTTTTGATCTGGGCCACCGAAACGAAGGCGCGGATCCTCGTCGCCTGTGTCATCCGGCTCGCCTTTGCCCTGTTCGTGATCGCTCTCGGCTTGACGGCGTTTCGCGCAATGTAATGCGCCATGAACATTTCGGACATCAGAAGAGATTACGCCCGTGGTAATTTGCGGCGCGCGGATCTGGAAACGGATCCTCTGGCGCAATTTCAAAACTGGTTTGACCAGGCCACCGGGAAAAAATCGCCGTCGTATTGGCGGCGGATTGGCATCGCGCTCTTCAAGCTCTGGCATGCCATTCTCGGACACATGCCGCCGGATGCGAACGCGATGGTCCTGGCCACAGTGGACAAAAATGGCGCGCCCTCGACCCGGACGGTTTTGCTCAAGGGCGTGGACCGGGAGGGTTTCACTTTTTTCACCAATTACGACAGCCGCAAGAGCCGCGAACTCGTTGAGAATCCAAAGGCCGCGTTGACGTTTTATTGGCCGGAATTGGAACGGCAAATTTGCGTGGCCGGGCGCGTGGAAAAGGTTTCGCGCGAAGCTTCTGCAAAATACTTCAGATCGCGCCCGCGTGGCAGCCAACTCGCCGCCTGGGCGTCCAACCAAAGCGACGTGGTGGCCGACCGCGCGGCGCTCGAGGCAAAATGGAAGGAAATGGAGCGGAAATTTCCCGTTGAGGTGCCGCTGCCGCCGAATTGGGGCGGGTTTGTCCTAAAGCCGGAACGGATTGAGTTCTGGCAGGGCCGTGCGAACCGTTTGCACGATCGCTTTCAGTACACCAAACAGGCGGATAATTCGTGGATGCTGGAACGGGTCGCGCCCT
>DATJSQ010000113.1:0-3425 GCA_035503995.1 Verrucomicrobiia bacterium
GGCTCCCCCTGCGTGTCTTCGTCGGCCCCCGGCGCCTCGCCCACGAACATCAATTCCGCGTCAATGTTGCCCACCCCAAAGACGACGTTTTTGCGCGAAGACGCCAGGTGCTTGCATTTGACGCAAACCATCGCGCGCTCACGCAAGGCCGCGAACGCGGCGGCCTTTTCCGCGGGATCCAACGCCGGTTTGGAATCGGGGGCCGCTTCGCCGGGAAGGGGAAGCAAAGCCCTCTGTTCCGCAATCGGCGCGGGAATTGACGGCCCGGGCTTTTCCGCTTGCGGCCTGGCCACTGGAATTTGGGCCGGCTTCGGTGGCAACGCCAGTTGCCGCAATGTTTCCGAAGAAACAGGAACATGCCGGATCCCGCGGGATTTCAAATCCTCCAGCCGTTGAATGGTGGCGCCGAGCAGTTCGTCGTAGGTCGCAGGCACGCCGTCATCGTAAATCGAATCTGATGACGAATTCAAGCGCGGTTGCAAATCTCCGCGCCATTTCCCGTTCCACACCCGCACCCGTTCTCTTCCTGATCGCTGAAACCGTGATGGTCCCAGCTTGGGTCGAGGCCGAGGTCTTTCAGCATCTGCAAATCCTTTTCGACGGGCTGGTTCAGGGTGGTGAGATAATTGCCAACCATCAGCGCGCTCGCGCCGGCCATGAAGACCATGCTCTGCGTATCACGCAGGTTCACCGTGCGCCCGCCCGCAATCATGATCTCCTGGCGCGGCAGGATGAAACGGAAACACGCAATGGTCTTCAAAATCTCCATCACCGGCAGCGGCGGATTCTTCTCGAAGGGCGTTCCGGGAATGGGGTTGAGAATGTTCACCGGCACGACGTTCGCGCCGACGGCTTTCAATTCGAACGCCAGGTCACAGCGGTCCTCGCGCGTTTCGCCCATTCCGATGATGCCGCCGGAACAAATTTTGATGCCGGCCTTTTTCAAATGGCCGATGGTCTCCAACCGGTCATCGAACGTGTGCGTCGTGCAGGTCTGTGGAAAAAATCGGCGCGAGCTTTCGAGATTATGGCCGTAACATTCCACGCCCGCTTCCTTGAGCCGGTCCGCCACGCGCTGGCTTTTGATGATGCCGAGCGACACGTCCGGCCGCGTTTTCCCGCCCGCCTTCAATTCGCGCACCCGGGCGCAGACCTCATCCAGCATCGGACCCTCGCTCAGGCCCTTCCAGGCGGCCACCAGGCCCACCGCCGTGACGCCGTTTTTCTTCGCCTCGTCCGCGGCCTCCGCAACCGGTTCAGGATCAACAAAACCGTAGCGCGGCGACCCGGTCTGGTAAAATGACGACTGCGCGCAAAAACTGCAGTTTTCCGAACACGCCCCGGCCTTGGCGTTGACGATCGAGCAGAGATGAATTTTATTGCCCTTGAAATGCTCGCGAATCCGGTTGGCCCACGACAGCAAATCGTGAATATCCGCGGAACTCTCCAGGTGGAACAGATACAGCGCCTCCTCTCGCGATAGCTGTCCGCCGGCCAGCACACGCTCGCCAAGCCCGGAAATTTTCCGATGATTGGTTGCGTCAACCTTGCTCACTGTCATGGTTGACAGGGTAATACGCGGGCGATTTTTTGCAAGCCGCGTTATCGCCGTTATTGCGGCGCGGGCGGCACCTTCGAGGGAATCGCTTCGTTGAGATATATTGCCAGCGAGGCGATTTGCATGTCGCTGAGCGGTCCCCCGTCGCTTTGGGAAAAGGCCGGCATGAATGAGCCGGGTTTGCCGTGCGCAATCCACGTCTGCCAGAAATCCGAATTGGTTGGCACCTTCAAAGCATGCAAATCCGGCACGAACGAGGCCCGATGTTCCGCCTCATGGCAAATGGCGCAATCGGCCTGGAACAGGGCCTGCCCATACTTGCCTTCCCCGTCCTGCACGTGGCAGGACGCGCAATCACCGCGAAATACCGCCTGGCGGTCAATCTTGGCCGCCATGATGTCCCGCGTCCGCTCGGCCGGGGTCATCGTCCGCGCCGCCGCCGGCTGCACCGCGATTTCCAACAGCAGTTGTTTCATCCCCTCGTCCGTCGCCACCTGGACGGATTTAAAGAACGTCCCGGACCTTCCAAAAATATTGACCGTGAGCGGAATCTGTCCGGTGCCTCCAGCCGGAATCGTCCAGGGCAGCCGCGGCAATTGCGCCGTGGTGCAACCGCAGGATGGATGGACGTCGGTAATCGTAACCGGTGTCGCCATGATTGAATTGGTCACCCAAAAGATATTGGTGACCGCCACGGACCGCGTGGCGGGAGAAGCGGATTGATTTCTCGGAGAGGCCAGGGTGCTGGCGGTGACCCGGTAGGTCTGCGTCGTGATATTGGTCACCAGCGTTTTGTTGATCCGCACGGCGACATTGGTAAACGTGAAAAGAAAATGCGCTTGCGCGGTGTTGGCCGCCAAATTGGTGCTGATGGCCGTGCTGTTCCAGTTCAACACGCCGTCAGGCATCGGCCTGTTCGCATGGGACATGTCCGGCACATAAACCGGCGCCGTCGCCACTGTCGTATTGGACGATTCCAGGACGGCAATTCCCGCAAAAAAGAAAAAAAAGACAATCGCAAAAAAAATAATCCGCTGCTGTTTCATGTTGGGCGAAAAATATCGGTTCGTAATTGATTTGGCGAGGGGAAATCGGATCACAACCGGTTTAACGCGCTCAAAACCGCCCGGACCGATGCCAACTCAATGTTCGTGTCCACTCCGGCGCCCCAGCGCGACGCGCCCTCCGCGGTCTTGATCTGAATGTAGGCAATCGCCGCGGCCGTTTCACCGCTGCTCAAGGCGTGCTCGCTGTAATTCGCAATTTCAAATCGAACACCCCCGGCTCCAAATCCATGGACCAACGCCGCGAGCGGGCCGTTTCCCTGGCCGCTTAATTTCACCGCCTTGCCCCCGCGCAACAATTCCACCCGGCATTTCACAACGCCGTTTTTGCTTTCGGCCTCGAACTTCTTGAGTTGCCACGGCGCCTGGCGTTCGATGTATTCCTGCCAGAACATTTGCTTCAATTCCGCCCCGCTCACTTCCCGCCCAAGCTTGTCCACCGCATCGTTCGCAATCGGACCGAATTCGCGCTGCATGTCCTTCGGCAATTCGATTCCAAACTCGCTTTCAAGCAAATAAGCCACGCCGCCCTTGCCGGATTGCGAATTCACCCGAATCACCTCGCGGTATTCACGTCCAATGTCCGCGGGATCAATCGTCAGATACGGAACGTCCCAATGCTCGCGCGATTTCTCCTTCCATTCATTCAATCCCTTGCGGATGGCGTCCTGATGCGAGCCGCTAAAGGCGGTAAAGACCAATTCACCCGCATACGGCTGGCGCGGCGGCACCGTCATGCCCGTGCAACGCTCATAGACTTCGATAATGGAATTAAGGTTCGAAAAATCCAGTTTCGGATCAAT
>DATJSQ010000114.1:0-13222 GCA_035503995.1 Verrucomicrobiia bacterium
CTTTGTTGAAACACACGACATCCCCCGGACCGAACCAGACGCGAACGAAAATAAATGCACCAAGAACTATAAAAACTGAGGCGAGCAAAATGCCGGCTCTGCCCAAATGTCGCGACGCAATCAAGAGCAGAGATGGAATCAATAAAACAACAATGAAGATAATCCATCTGCCACGTTGCAAGAGACCTTGACCGCCGGGACCCTGCAAGCGCTAATACGGGTTCTACAGATATCACGCGCCGGCGCTGGGACAACGGGGGGCCAGAACACCCGGTTGATGCGTGGAAAAGTCAGAGCGGACTCACGTCCGCTGCTACGAGGTTGGTGGGGGGAGCCAACCGAGCGCCATTCCGGTCAGGGTGGAATTTTCTTTGCACTTTGATGCCGTTACAGGAAATTTTCCAAGTGCAAAAACTTGGCAAAAATCTCGGCGCCTACCTCGGCGAAACGATTGATATCCAGGCGGCGCTTCACGACGCCGAAACGGCGGCGCAACGGCACGGCTGGACAGAAGAGGTTTTCTATGAGACCGGCGAATTCAAGTTGTTTGCGTTGCATCGGACGCCACGCCGCGCGCTGGACGCCCGGCGCGTCTATATTTCCGCGGGAATTCACGGCGACGAGCCGGCCAGTCCGCTCGCCGCGCTGCAATTGTTGCGGGAAAACCGCTGGCCGGAAAATCTGGCGTTGTGGCTGTGCCCGTGCCTGAATCCAGCTGGCTTCAAATTAAACACGCGCGCCAACGCCAAAGGCATTGACCTCAATCGCGGTTATTTGAATCCGGTGGCGGAGGAAATCCTGGCGCATATCGCCTGGCTGGAACGGCAACCGCCGTTCGATTTGTGCCTGATGCTGCATGAGGATTGGGAATCGAAAGGCTTTTATCTCTACGAACAGAATCCCGAAGGACGTCCGTCGTTCGCGGAAGAAATGGTCCAGGCCGTGGAACAGGTCTGCCCGATTGACCGCTCGGAACTGATCGAAGGGCGTCCGGCGAAAAACGGGATTTTGCGGCCGAACATTCAGCCAAAGGACCGTCCCGATTGGCCGGAGGCGTTCTATTTAATCACCCACAAGACCCGGCAAAGCTATACGCTGGAAGCGCCGTCGGATTTTCCACTGCCCGCGCGCGTCAAGGCGCTGGCTGCAGCGGTGAACGCCGCTCTGAGAAAACTTTGACGGCAATAGTTCGGGCGGAAGTCATCTCACGGCGCTTCAGCCATTGATCGCCGAGGTCCGAAAGCGTCCGGGTTTTGAGCAACTCTTCCGCCAGCGGAAAGACGATGCGCTCTTCCTTGTCGAAATGCTCGCGCGAATGCTGGACGGCTTGCAGGAGGAGCAAGCGCGCCTGTTTGAATTGGGTCGCCTTTTGCACCGCCGCGAGCTTGGCGTCAATTTCGTCATGCTCATCGTGAAACGTTTCGCTTTGGCCGATTTGGGCCAGGCCGTGTTCGAGCGGTCCCATCAGCAAATCATCTTCCGTCCGGGCATGAGGCCGCATGACCACATCGAGCAGGGCGGCGATCAATTTGATTTCGGCCGTCGTTTTGAGCCTCGGCGCCGTCTTGTCAATGTGATCGAATAAATTATGGAACACGGCGTGTTCCGCCAAAAGAATGTCGGTGATTTTCATCGCGCGCGGCTAATTGCCTGGAAAAAAGTCGCCCGTTCCCGCCGCCCGCGCTAACCAGATTTTGCCATTTTCTCAACTCGTATAATTGTCCATGCCGGCGCAGGAACAAACAGGATTGCGGTCGCCGAAGACATTATCCACGCGCGCCACGTGCGGCCAGAATTTGTAATCGAGCAGGGATTTCGCCGGAAACGCCGCCTGTTCGCGCGAGTAGGGCCGGTCCCATTTGTCGCCGGCGATCTGGTCTGCCGTATGCGGCGCGTTTTTAAGCGGATTATTTTTTGCATCCGCGGCGCCGGTCTCGACGGCGGTCATTTCGGCATGGATGGCGATCATCGCGTCGCAGAATCGGTCCAGTTCGAATTTTGATTCGCTTTCCGTAGGCTCGACCATCAGCGTGCCGGCGACCGGCCACGAGAGGGTGGGCGCGTGAAAACCATAATCCATCAGGCGTTTGGCCACATCCTCAGCCGTCACGCTGGTGAACGCGCGCAAATCGAGGATGCACTCGTGCGCCACAAGATTGTTGCGGCGATAGAGCGTTGGAAAATAATTTTCCAGACGTTTGGAAATGTAATTGGCATTCAGGATGGCGTATTGCGTGGCCTCGGCCAGTCCTTCGGCGCCCATCATGGCGATATACATCCAGGAAATCGGGAGGATGCCGGCGCTGCCCCACGGGGTGGCGGCGACGGGCCCGATGCGGTGGGTTGAGTGATCTTTCCCAAGCCGTGAAGTGAAACAGGGGTGGCTGGGCAAAAACGGAACCAAATGTTTCGCCACACCGACCGGCCCAACTCCGGGACCGCCGCCACCGTGCGGGATGCAAAACGTCTTGTGCAGGTTCAAATGGCAGACATCCGCGCCAATGAAGCCCGGCGAGGTCAGGCCCAGTTGCGCGTTCATGTTCGCCCCGTCCATGTAAACCTGGCCGCCATTCGCGTGGATGATGTCGCAGATATCACGGATGGTTTCCTCAAACACGCCATGGGTGCTCGGATAGGTAACCATCAGACAGGACAAGTTGTTCCGGTGAGCTTCGGCTTTGAGGCGAAGGTCGGCGACGTCAATGTTGCCGTGGGCATCGCACGCCACCGCGACGATTTTCATGCCGGCCATGGCAGCGCTGGCGGGATTGGTGCCGTGCGCCGAGGTTGGAATCAGACACACCTTGCGATGCGCTTCGCCGCGCGACACGTGATAGGCGCGAATGACCAGCAGGCCGGTGTATTCACCCTGCGAACCGGCGTTGGGCTGCAAGGAAATGCCGGCGAACCCTGTGCATTCCGCCAGCCAATCGTCAAGATTCTGGAAAAGAATTTGATAGCCGCGCGCCTGGCTGAGTGGCGCGAAGGGATGAATTCCCGCGAATTCCGGCCAGGAAACCGGGAACATTTCCGCGGCGGCATTCAATTTCATCGTGCAAGAGCCCAGCGGGATCATTGATGCGGTGAGGGAAAGATCACGGGATTCCAGCCGCTTGATGTAGCGGAGCATTTCGGTTTCGCTGTGGTAACGGTTGAAGACGGGATGTTGGAGGAATTGGCTGGCGCGTCCAAACTTGCCTTTGAAAATAAGGGTCAATTCCCCAGGGCGTCTTTCCGACACTTTTGATTCACTGGGTTTGCCGGTAAAAATGGACGTCAATTCGGCCACGGTGGCCTGGTTTGAAGTTTCATCGAGGGAAACCAGGATCAAATTTGCGCCGTAAGCCCGGAGATTGATGGAATGTTCAACCGCCCGTTGGATGATTTCATCCCGCAGCGTCGCTGATTTGCATTCAACACAAACCGTGTCGAAGAAAGAGTCATATTTCCGGGTGATCCCTTCGGTCGTTATCTTCCCGGCAAAATCATTCGCCAACATATTCACGCGCCTGGCAATTTTCGTCAATCCTTCCGGCCCGTGATAGCAGGCGTAGAGCGACGCCATGTTCGCCAGCAACGCCTGGGCGGTGCAGATGTTGCTGGTGGCCTTTTCACGGCGGATATGCTGTTCGCGGGTGCCCAGCGCAAGACGCAATGCCGGCTTGCCGCGCGAATCCTTGGAGACGCCGACAATGCGTCCGGGCATCTGCCGTTTGAATTCATCGCGCGTGGCGAAGAACGCCGCATGCGGCCCGCCGTAGCCGAGCGGCACGCCGAATCGTTGCGCACTGCCCACGGCAACGTCCGCGCCAAACTCGCCTGGCGGTTTGATCAGTGTTAGCGCCAGCAGATCAGTCGCCACCGTCAACATCCCGCCCACGGCATGGACCTTTTCCACCAGCGCCGCGTAATCACGGATTGCCCCAAACGTGTCAGGATATTGCACGAGCGCGCCAAATACTCCTTCGCCGAACGAAAATGAATCAACGTCGCCCACGACGATTTCGACGCCGAGCGCCGCGCCGCGTGTTCGGACCACTTCGATGTTTTGCGGGTGACAATTTTCAGAGACAAAGAAGGTGTTTTTCCCCTCACCGCCTTTGAGGCGATGGCTCATCATCATGGCCTCGGCGCAGGCCGTGGCTTCATCGAGAAGCGACGCGTTGGCGATGTCGAGCGCCGTCAAATCAGCGACCATCGTCTGGAAATTCAACAAGGCTTCAAGCCGGCCCTGGGAAATTTCGGCCTGATAGGGCGTGTATTGGGTGTACCAACCGGGATTCTCGAGGACGCTTCGCTGAATGACCGGCGGCGTGATGCAATCGTAATAGCCCTGGCCGATGAAAGACCGAAAGACCTTGTTTTGAGCGGCGATACGCCGGAGCCCGGCCAGCGCTTCAAATTCACTTTTTGCGGCGGGCAGGTTTAGCTTTCTCTCGATCCGGATTTTTTTCGGGACGGCGGCGTCGGTCAAATCGTCGAGGCTTTTAAAGCCGAGCAATCCGAGCATTTTCCCGGTTTCGTCGGGGTCGGGTCCAATGTGGCGACGGACAAAGGGATCGGAATTTTCCGGAAAATTCTGTGTCAAAGACATTTGAGCAAAATAAAGTTCGGCCGCCGAAAAAGCGAGTGGATTTGGAGGGGCGGATCCAAAGCGCCAGAGGACTGGCGCACTCCACAAGCTGGCGCAAATTTTCCAGCGGCCTCCGCGCAGTCGCTTGCGTTTTGGACTGCGGTAGTCCCCTACCGCTTTGCGTTCGCAGTCAAACAGCCCCTGGAAATCCCCCATCATTTCCCTTCCGCAATACCCCCCCCTTCAAAGCCCCAGAGGGCCGGCGATACAGACTTGGAAGTCCGCGCTACAGGATTGCCTGTGAAATATCCGGGTTAAGACCGCATGGGACATATTCCGGAAGGGAACGATGAGTGGGCCGCGTCTCCCAAAAGCGGCTATGTTTCGCGCACGGTATCGGTCAGGCCGACCGCCGCGGCATGGGCGCCGAAGGTTCGGTGAACGAATCATCGGCGAAAATCTGGCGCGCAGTCGTCTGCAAATGCCGGGCGATTTCACCCATAAACAGGACGCCGAACGCCTGGAGTTTTTTCTCGCCGATGCCGCTGATGCCCGAAAATTCCCGCGCGTTGACCGGGTAATACCGGGCCATCTGCCGCAACGACACGTCTGAAAAAATGATATAGGGCGGCACGGCGCGTTCATCGGCAAGTCGTTTCCGCAAGGCGCGCAATTTTTCGAACAACGCCTCGTCGCAGGCAATTTCGCCGATCCCGTGTTTCGCCGGCCCGGTGACCGCGACGGGTTTGGTGAGGGTGATTCGCCGGCGCGATTTTAACGCGGCGCGGCCGGCGGCGGTCAACTCGGCGATGTTGAATTTCTCCGGGTTTTGAGACAGCAGGCCGAGCCGCACCAGTTCGCGGCCAATCGCGCCCCATTCGGCGCGCGAATGTTCGCCGCCGATGTTGTAGGTGGACAAATTCTGGTGGCCGAATTTGCGAATCTTTTCGGTGTCGGCGCCGCAGAGCACTTCCACGACGTGCTGTATGCCAACACCAAACCCGCTACTTTCACGGATGCGATAGACGCAGGAGAGGAATTTCTGGGCCGCAAGCGTGCCGTCCCATGTCGGTCGCGGCGAAAGGCAATTATCGCAGGCGGAGCAATTGATTTCCCCCGCCGCAACCCGGGTGCCGGAGTCCCCGTTGGTTTTGCTTTCACTTGGGGCCTTCCCGCCCTGATGGCCGCAAAATTTCTCGCCAAAATATCCCAGCAAAAACTCACGGCGGCACGTCGCAATTTCGGCGTAGTGAATCATCTGCTCCAGTTGCACGCGGGCGGTTTCACGTTCCCGGGGATCCGGTTTTTCGTCAATAAACCGCATTTGCTTGACGCGGTCGCCGGGACTGTACAGCAGCAGGCATTCGGCCGGCAGGCCGTCGCGGCCGGCCCGGCCGGTTTCCTGGTAATAGCCCTCGATGTTTTTCGGAAGATCGTTGTGGATCACGAAGCGGACATTCGGTTTGTTGATGCCCATTCCGAAGGCGATGGTGGCGCAAATCACGCGCGCCTCGTCGCGGAGAAACGCCTCCTGATTTTTCGTCCGCTCGCCGGCGTCCATTCCCGCGTGATACGGCAACGCTTTCACCCCGTCGGCGGAGAGCCTGGAGGCCATGCGGTCGGCGGTATTGCGCGCCTGAACGTAAATAATGCCGCTCTCTTTTGGCCGCGCCCGGACGAACGAAAGAATCTGCTCATAGGCGCCGGATTTCGCCGCGACCCGGTAGGTCAGATTGGGACGGTTGAAACTCGCGACGTAGCAGGCGGGGCTTTTCAAGTGAAGCTGATGTACGATGTCGCCGCGCACACGCTCCGTAGCGGTGGCGGTGAGCGCCATCATCGGCACGCCGGGGAAAACGTCACGCAACGACAACAGCCGCCGGTATTCCGGACGGAAGTCATGGCCCCATTCGCTGATGCAATGCGCCTCATCAATGGCGAACAGATTCACGTTCCATTTTTTCAATTCTTCGAGAAAACCGGACAGCATCAGACGCTCCGGCGCGACGTAGAGGAGGCGGAATTCGCCGTGATGCAGCCCGCGCAGCCGCGGACGCGATTCGCCGGCGGCGAGCGATGAATTCAAAAACGTCGCGGCCACGCCGGCGGCTTGCAGCGCGTCCACTTGATCCTTCATCAGGGCAATGAGCGGCGAGATGACGACGGTGAGTCCGGGCCGGAGCAGCGCGGGCAGTTGAAAACAGAGCGACTTGCCCCCGCCGGTTGGGAGCACGGCGAATACGTCCCGGCCGGACAGCGACTCGCGGATAATTTCTTCCTGCAAGGGGCGGAAGGAGCGGAAGCCGAAATACTGTTTCAGTGGCGCGAAGAGTTGGTCCCGGTGAAGATTCACTAGTTGGGGATAACACCACAATCCATTTGGCCGTCAAGCCAAATCCGCACAACTAATAGTGTTTTTCGATCAAAAATTCCTCAAATAAACATTGTGTGAAACCGCTGTTTTTTTTACAATTTTCACTGTAAATCCAGTGTCGAAAAACGGTGCTGGAACGACCGATTTTTATGGCAAAAGACACCGATTTAACCGAGGAAAAAAGCGCCGTTGTGGGCGCGGTAAAAGGGAGCTACGGTTCGGCGCAACTGGGCAAATTGGAGGGGCTGGAGGCGGTCCGCAAGAAGCCCGGCATGTATATCGGGGGCACCGACGAGCGGGCGCTGCACCATTGCGTGAGCGAGGTGCTGGACAATTCGGTGGATGAGCATCTGGCGGGGCACTGCGATAAGATCGAGGTGGCCATTCACGTGGATGGTTCGATTTCCATCCGCGACAACGGACGCGGCATCCCGGTGGACATTCATCCGCAGTATAAAATCCCCGGCGTGGAACTGGTTTTGACGACGCTGCACTCCGGAGGAAAATACGGCCAGGGCGGTTATAAATTTTCCGGCGGCACCCACGGCGTCGGCGCCAAATGCGTCAATGCCGTCAGCGAATGGTTCGAGGTGGAAGTTTCACGCGGCGGCGAGGTGCATCATATGGAATTCGAGCGCGGAAAGACGATCCAGAAACTTCACGTCATCGGCAAAGCCAAGGGCACGGGCACTTTGATTACGTTCAAACCGGACCCGGAAATTTTCCGTGAGACAACGGAATTCAAGGCGGACGTCATTGCGCAACGGCTGCGTGAACTGGCGTTTTTGAATTCGGGGCTGGAAATTGTTTTTGCGGACGAACGTCAGAGTGAAAAAATGCCCGAGAGGTTCTTCTATCGGGACGGCATCGAGCAATTCGTGAAGCAGCTCAACAAGAGCAAGGAGCCGCTGCACCCCAAGCCGATTTCTTTTTCCAAGGAAACGAAGGAGAAACTGGATGACAAGGAAATTGAAGTCAACGTCGAGGTGGTGCTGCAATATAACGACAGCTACAACGACCAGGTGCTTTGCTACACCAATACCGTCCACAATCCCGATGGCGGGGCGCATTTGAGCGGTTTCCGCTCGGCCTTGACGCGCGCCATCAACCAATACGCCAAGTCAAACGAGTTGTTGAAGGAAAAAGACCCGCAAATCACCGGGGATGACGTGCGCGAGGGTTTGACGGCGGTGATATCCGTCAAACACAGCGATCCGAAATTTGAATCGCAAACCAAGGTGAAATTGCTGTCGCCCGAAGTCGAAAAGATCGTCGGGTCCGTGACCTACGAAGGGCTGATGACTTTTTTCGACGCCAATCCGCCGATCGCCAAGCGAATCATTGACAAGGGCCTGAATGCCGCGCGGGCGCGCGAAGCGGCGCGCAAAGCGCGTGAGGCGGTCCGCAAATCGGCGCTGACCGGGGGCGGATTGCCGGGAAAACTCGCCGACTGCTCGGACCGCGACCCGGCGAACACCGAGCTTTATATCGTGGAGGGCGACTCGGCCGGCGGCTCGGCCAAGCAGGGACGGGACCGGAAATTCCAGGCCATTCTGCCGATCCGCGGCAAACTGATCAACGTCGAGAAAGCGCGGCTGGACAAGGTGCTGCAAAACAATGAAATCCGGACGATGATCACCGCCATCGGCACGGGCATTGGCGACGGCGAGGGCGAGGGGGCCTTCGACATCAACAAATTGCGTTATCACAAAATCATCATCATGACGGACGCCGACGTGGACGGTTCACACATCCGCACGTTGCTGCTCACATTTTTCTACCGGCAGATGCCCAAGCTGGTAAAGGACGGCTACGTTTATATCGCGCAGCCGCCGCTTTACTCGGTGACGCGCAAGAAAAAAACCGATTACGTGGACGACGACGCGCAGCTCAACCGCATCCTGCTCCAAAACGGCACGGAGGAAGTGAAGCTGAAAAACCTCGCGGACGGGCGCGAGTTTGCGCCCAAACAGCTGGAGGAAATTCTGGGGCTGTTGGAATCGCTCGATAAATACGCCACGTTCATCCGCCGCCAGGGCGGCGATTTCGGCGACTATGTCGAGAGACGCGGCAAGACAGGCGTGTTCCCGGTTTACCTCATCAAAGTGCGCGAGGGCAACGAGGAGACTGTCCATTATTTTGAGGACCTCGACGAGGTCCAGAAATTCAAGGACAAGAACGACGATTTGTTCGGCGAGAACGGCGAGAAATCGGACAAGCCAAAGAGCCAGACGCGGCGCGCCGTTGAGGCGGATTTGCACCTGGAAAGCAAGGCCATTGCGGACTTGCTCGGCAAACTTTCCAAAAAAGGCCTGTCCGTCGAGCATTATTCGGCGCAGGACAAGCCGCTGTTTGAGTTGATTGAAGGGGAAGGGGAACGCGCCACGGTTGCGCCGTTGTTTTCCATTCCCGAAATCCTTGCCGGCGTCAAAACGATCGGCAAAAAAGGAATGCAAATCTACCGCTTCAAAGGCCTCGGCGAAATGGACGCCAAGGAGCTTTTTGAAACGACCATGAATCCGTCCGCGCGGAAACTGTTGCGGATTGATTTGACGGACGCGGTGGAGGCCGAGGAAATGTTTTCAAAATTGATGGGCGAGGAAGTGGAACCGCGCCGGCAATTCATCGAAGACAACGCCCTGAATGTGAGGAACCTGGACGTGTAATTGCCGTGCCGGTATTTCCGGAGGAATTACCTTTGAAAGTTTAACCGATTTGCAAAATGCCAGACGACAACAAAAAAGATCCGAACCATTTGCCGGTGGGGAACACGCCGTTGTTCGCCGCGGGTGAAAAAATCGCCAAGATCAACGTCGCGGACGAAATTAAAAATTCGTTCCTCGACTATTCCATGTCGGTGATCATTTCGCGGGCGTTGCCGGACGTGCGCGACGGGTTGAAGCCTTCGCAACGCCGCATTCTGTATGCGATGCACGAGCTGTCGCTGTTTCCGGGACGCAAACATTACAAGTGCGCCAAAATCTGCGGCGATACTTCCGGCAATTACCATCCGCACGGGGAAGCGGTGATTTACCCGACCCTCGTCCACATGGCCCAGCCGTGGGCGATGAGGGAAAAGCTCGTGGACGGCAAAGGCAATTTCGGGTCGGTCGAAGACGATCCGCCGGCGGCGATGCGTTACACCGAGGCGCGCCTGACGCATCTCGGCGCGGCGTTGATGGAGGACATGGACAAGGACACGGTGGATTTTGTCCCCAATTACGACGAGCGGATGACCGAGCCGACGGTTTTTCCATCGGCCTTCCCGAACCTGCTGGTGAATGGCGGGACGGGCATCGCCGTGGGCATGGCCACCAACATGCCCCCGCACAATCTGGGCGAAGTGATTGACGGCATATGCGCGCAGATTGATGATCCGAACATCACCGTCAAGCAATTGATGAAATTCGTGAAAGGCCCGGATTTCCCCACGGGCGGTATGATTTGCGGCGTGGAAGGCGTCAAAAATTATTTTGAATCCGGCCGCGGCAGCGTCAAATTGCGCGGCCGGGTCGGCTCCGAAGAGTTGAAGGGCAACCGCGAACAACTTGTCATCACCGAAATTCCCTTCAACGTCAACCGCGCCGCGCTCGAAGCGCAAATCGCCGATTTGGTGAACGAAAAAGTCATCACGGAAATTTCCGCGATGCGCAACGAGTCGGACGAAAACTGCCGCATCGTGATGGAACTCAAGCGGGACGGGAACCCGAAGGTGGTCATCGCCAATCTCTACAAGCACACGCAGCTTGAAGTGTCGTTCAGTGTCAATGCGCTGGCGATTGACCACGGCAAACCCAAGACGCTGAATCTCAAGGAGCTTATCCAATGTTACATCGAGCATCGCCGCGAGGTCGTCCTGCGCCGGACGCGGTTTGAGTTGAGGAAGGCGGAGGAACGCGCCGAATTGCTCGAAGGCTATCTGATTGCGCTCGCGAACCTGGATGAATTCATTTCCATCATCCGCAAATCCAAGACCCGTGAGGAAGCGCGCGTAAAGCTGCTCGCGTTTGAATGGACGCAGAAACAGGTCGAGCGGTGGGGCATCTTGATTCGGAGCGACGAGCGCCTGGAAGCCGGCCGCTACGCCCTGACGGAACGGCAGGTGGATGCAATCCTCGAACTGCGCCTGTATCAATTGACCGCGCTGGAGATCAACAAGGTGGAGGCCGAATACAAGGAATTGCTGGAGCGGATCAAGGATTTGCTGGACATCCTCGCGAAAGAATCGCGGGTGATGACCCTCATAAAAAATGAACTGAAGGCCATCAAGGAAAAGCACGCCACGCCGCGGCTGACGCAGATTGTTCCCGATGAAGGCGAAATCGCGATTGAGGATTTGATTGTCAACGAAGGCGTCATCATCACTCTCACGCACAATGGCCTGATCAAGCGCACCAATGTCTCGAGCTATCGGGCGCAACGGCGCGGCGGCAAAGGGGTCATCGGCATGACCACGCGTGAAGCCGCCACCGACGAGGACAAGGATTTCATCGAGCATCTGTTCACCGCCAGCACGCACGATTACCTGATGTTCTTCACGAACACCGGGCGCGTCTATGTGGAGCGTGTCCATGAAATTCCCGACATGGGCCGCGCCGCCAAAGGCCGCAGCATCGCCAACATTTTGGAGTTGAAGTCAGGCGAAACCATTGCCGCCCTCATCCGGGTGGTCTCGAGGACCGATGCGAACAAGGAAGATGTCACCTGGCAACAACCGGGTGAAATCTTCTTTGCGACGAAACTCGGCACTGTAAAAAAAACGTCGCTCGCAGATTTTGCAAACGTCAGAAAAGGTGGAATTATTGCAATTACCATCGACCCCGACGACACGCTGATTGATGTGAAACTCACAAAAGGAAGCGACAAGGGCGATGACGGCGATGATGTAGTGTTAATTACGTGTGATGGTATGAGCATTCGGTTTAGCGAATCAGATGTACGCTCAATGGGACGTTCTGCGGCAGGAGTTCGAGGAATTAATTTGGACAGAGGTGACAAAGTCGTCGCACTAGCTGTGGTTGTTGATGATGCGGCTCTACTTGTCGCAGGAGAAAATGGCATCGGCAAACGCACGGCATTCGAAGAATATCTTGTTCAAGCGGAATCTGGAACTCGCAAACAATCTCGCGGAGGAAAAGGACGCAAAACCATGAAAGTTACGGAACGAACTGGTGGCGTGATTGGCGCATTAACAGTTCGTGACCATGACGAAATTATGTTGATTACTTTCAAGGGCCAAATGGTTCGCACTCGCGTTGCTGACATTCGCGAAGCGGGCCGCAATACGCAAGGCGTGAAGCTTATCAACCTGGACGCCGGGGACAAATTGCAGGCCATTGCGCCGGTCATCGGCGAGGACAAGGAAGATGCCGCCGGGGAGGAAGTTCAAAAATGATTCTGAAAAACTTTTTTGATTTTCTTGCCAGGTCCGGTTTTTGGGCTAGAATGAAATCCGACGCAATCGTTGAAGGCAGTTGTTGACAGATTTCCAGTTGCGTCGGTTTTCAACCGCTTCAATTCAGATATTTTATGCACAAATACACTATCATTGCGTTTATTGTCATGGCCGTGGGCGTGAGCGTCCGGGCCAAAACCGCCACGCCCCTGCCGGCTTGCGCCACCAACACCGCGCCGTTGTGGCAAAACAGCCTCTCCTTCGGCTTCACCCTGGCCCGCGGCAACAGCGACACCACGATGGCCGACGGCGAATTCAGCGCGCACCGAAATGACCCGACCAATGAAGTGATTGCCAGTGCCGAAGGCATTTACGGCGTGGCGAATGGAGTGAAGAACGCGGAATTGCTGCACGGCGTCGGACAATACAATCACCTCTTCAGCCAGCGCCTCTATGGCTATGGGCGCGGCGATGCCTTCCATGACGGCGTTGCCGACGTGGAGTATCGCCTCACCGTCAGTCCGGGCCTGGGTTATTATTTTGTCAAAGACAAGATGACGACGTTTGCCGGCGAAGCCGGGCCGGGCGGCGTTTTCGAAAAATTGGACGGCTCGTATGAAAATTATTCCGCGCCGCGACTGGCCGAGCACTTGGACCACAAATGGGATGAACACACGCATTTTTGGGAAAGCGTGGAATTTTTGCCGCAGTTGGACATGGGCAATAATTTTTTGGTCAACGCGGAAGTCGGCGCGGAGGCCCCGTTGACGAAGCGGATCAGTATGCGGGCGGTGTTGCAGGACAACTTCATCAACATTCCGGCGCCTGGCCGCCAGGACAACGATCTCCAATTAATCAGCGGGTTGGTCTATAAATTTTA
>DATJSQ010000115.1:0-10781 GCA_035503995.1 Verrucomicrobiia bacterium
TATCAGGACACAGTTGTCCTGTTTTGAGAATCGCTTGCGGAATATGCTTTGAAGGGAAATATCACCAAAACGGCGGCCAATTCGGTTCTTCTCCGGCCGGCTGCACGCCAACATGGAACCCCTTTTCGTCTTGATAACCGATTGGAATTTGATTTTTAACCGTGTTGCGCAAACGGGTGAAAAATTCCGCCGGGGATGTGATCCTCGGTGTGAAATTGAGCCACTGTTTGTTGCCAGCCGTTTTATTCCAGATCATGGCGCACCAAGGCAGCATCAAAGGTGCCAAGATGGCGATCACGGGCGGGGATTGCGCTCCGGTGGTTCACCTTTCAGAGCTTGTGTTCATGGGGCGGGCGGCGGTAGGCTTGCCGCAGCCAAAACCAGAAGAAACCGGCGGGAGTATAATCGGTATGATAAAACTGCGTTATCATTCAGTTGCGCGGATTGCGGTGCTCGCGGCTGGCATTGTTGGGCTGTGCCTATGAACATCAGCGAATCCAACGATCTGCATCGCTTTTTGGAAAAGCTCGCCGCCGACTCGGAAGATGCCATCATGGGTGTGACAGTGGGCGGCATTATTTTGACGTGGAATAAGGCGGCCGAGCAGATTTACGGATATGATGCCGGGGAAGCTGTTGGCCGCCCCCTGGCGCTCGTTTTTCCCCCGGAGAGCGGCGATAAAATCACGCAATTGCTCAGAGATGTGGCGCGTGGAGAAAAGGTTGCCCGTTACGCAGTTTCGTGCCGACGGAAAGATGGGTCGCTGTTGGAAATTTCGCTGACCGTTTCACTCGTCAGCGATGATGCGGGCAAAGTGATCGGCGCCTCGGTCATTGCGCGTGATGTGTCCGAGCGGCGGAGAATGGAGCGGGAGGTTTTAGAGATCAGCGCCAATGAGCGACGGCGCCTCAGTTACGAATTGCACGACGGGTTGGGACAGCACCTGGCGGGTATTGCTCTCCAGACGAAAACAGTTTACGGAGCCATGGCAGCGGAAGGCGCACCGCATGCCGAGGCGGTGCATGAAATCATGGAGATGGTCAACGACGCCATTAGAATGACCCGGCAGGTTGCGCGCAACCTGAATCCGACGAATGTTGACGCCATCGGCCTGATTGAAGCATTAAAGAGACTTTGCTCCGAAACAACGGCTGCTTTTCCAGTGGTCTGCGAGTTCATTTGCGAGGAATCGCAATTGCCTCTCGAGCCGCAAACCACAGTGGCATTGTATCAATTAGCGCAAGAGGCCGTTCACAACGCCCTTGTCCATGGCGGCCCGGACCGGATTGACGTGGAATTGACGAGGGACAACAACCGGGTGACCCTCACAATCCGCGATGATGGAAAGGGATTCGATTCGTCTGAAAAGTTTTCCGGGATGGGCTTGCGCCTGATGGAATATCGCGCCAACGCCATCAACGCCACGTTCAATTCGTCGTCGCAACCGGGCGCCGGAACGGTGGTCCGGTGCTCAATGTCTTTGTCGTCTTCGGTTCCGGAATCGGGACGATCACCCGAAGAATAAATCTGCCTGTCAACTTTCGACACAAGTTCCTCTCAACTATTTACTGTTCCCACCGACGGACGGGAACTGAACTTCTGCTGTTAAAGGCAACCGGAAAACGACTACAAAATTCTGCTGGTCCAACTGGGCTCGGTATCGCCACCCCAGCGTATCAGCGGATAGGACGATTGCTGGAACCATAACCCCCGGGCGCAGACATTATGATGCAAAACGTTTATTTGAAGCAACTTATCAATTATGAATCGCCTCCAGTTAGCGAAAGTCGGGCTGTTTGAACTTGTTGCAACCAACAGCGTCCCGTGGACGAATGTTTGTTTTTAATAACCAATTGAGTTCCAATAACTTTTGAGCGGATTGCAGCGAAAAATGGATGGATTCGGTGAATTGTAACCAAAAAGCGTTGACAAAAGATTCGATTTGGCGTTTACTTAAGGGAGGCAGAGGAAAACCATTATCAACCGTGAATGGTTCTAACAAAAGTAATCAGGGGAAGACATGCATTTTCGTTGTGGACGATCACCCACTTGTTCGCAACGGACTGCTTCATCTCATTAATCAACAGCCCGATATGTTCTGCGGGGCGGCAGCTGCGGACGTGGCGGAAGCGGTCAAATCTTTTTCGCTCCAAAATCCAGACTTGATCATCCTCGACCTCCGGCTGAAAAATTGCGACGGGCTGGAATTAATCAAGTCATTGAAGGCGCAGTATCCGTCAATTTTCATTCTGGTACTCTCGCAGTTCGACGAAGAACTTTATGCGGAACGGGCATTGCGCGCCGGCGCGCACGGATACATCATGAAAGACAATGCCACAGATGAGGTTGTGAACGCCATACGGACTGTCCTTGCGGGGGAGATTTATCTTACCCGGATCATGACCAGTCACCTGCTGCAAAAAACTCTGACCACCCGGTTGCCGCGCACCAACGATGTGGAGAAACTGACCGACCGTGAAATTCATGTGCTTCAACTGCTGGGCGCGGGATTGAGCACGCGTGAAATTGCCGGGCAAATGAATTTGAGCATCAAGACCATCGAAACTTATCGCGAACATCTTAAACACAAGCTTAATTTGGATAACGCGGCGACCTTGGTTCAATACGCTGTGCAATGGGTGGAGAAGCAATCGCCGCCTCTGATTGACGTGCCCCGGCCCATTGGCGGCAAGGACCTCGGTTCCAGCTTTGCGCAATAAGCAATAATCCGCAGCGATGCAGTTGGATCAGGCGCTTTTGCCTGATCTTAAACTGCGGCGGAGGTGAATTCTTCCCAACCACGTAGTTACGGATAAACATTTTCCCTTAAGCAAAACCACTAGCATATTATCAGGCGATTGCCCCGATTGTCACAAGGGCGCGTTGCTGGCTTAATGAGACGGTAAATGTATGCCCCTGTTGCGAAGAATGTTGCGAAGAAGCGCATACTCGTGGTGGACGATCATCCGGTGGTCCGCAAAGCGATTGTGGCCATGCTCAATGATGAGAGCGATTTAGTCTGCTGCGGTGAGGCGGCTAAATTATCCGATATCATTCCGTCGGTGGAGCTGTACAATCCGGACCTTGTTTTGCTGGATTTATTCTTGAGCAGAGAAGGCACTTTGCCGCTCATCGAGCCGTTGCGAAAACAATTTCCTCAGACGCGCCTCCTGGTTCTGTCCCAATATGACGAAATGCTTTACGCGGAACGGGCGCTGGAGGCGGGCGCGGTCGGATATGTTTTAAAGGAAGAGACTCCTCACGAAGTGTTGGCAGCCATACGCGCTGTGTTTCAAGAGGAAATATACCTGAGCCACAAATTGGCCGGCCGCCTTTTGTATCAATTCTTTGGTGTCAAAGCCACTCCGGCGCACCCCCGGGGGATTCAGCATTTGACCCATCGGGAACTTCAGGTGCTTTATCTCATGAGCACCGGAATGTCCACGCACCAGATTGCCGAACAGTTGGAATTGCGGGTTAAATCAGTGGAAACCTATCATGAACATCTCATCCACAAGCTGAATTTTTCCGGGAGTAAACAACTCGCCAATTATGCGCTTCAACGGCCATGAGAGTGGTCTCTGCATTTTATTCAGGGGGAAGCCGCCCTTAGGGTTTGGAATGGGGGTTGCCCTTAAGGGCGCCAGGCCGGTTGCTAGGTCTAACCCTTAGTTAAAGTTCAGGGCGCTCCCCCGATTGTTGAAATCCGCTTCCAGCTTAATATTTCAACCAAGTTATGAGGGAACTAATCGTCGGTCCGAGGCCAGGCCTTTGCGCCGCCATCGTTTTTTCAACGACGGGCGGCAATCTGAATCTATTTGCATCCCCCTGTCATGGCCGGGGGAAATCAATGCCATGACTGATCCTCTTTTGCCTCCAATCCATCTTTCCGCCGCTCAACCCGGAAATGCAGCCTGGTATTGCGCGCGGACAAAGCCCAAACACGAGCTTTTGGCCGCGGTGCATGTGCGCAAAAATCTAAATCTGGAAGTGTTTCATCCGCAATTACGGGTGGAGCGCGCCACTCAACGCGGGGTGATGCGCGTCATAGAACCGCTCTTCCCCTGCTATATTTTTATCCGTTGCGTGCTGGAGGACAAACTGGACGATATCCAGTATACCAGTGGCGTCAAAGGTTTGGTGCGTTTTGGTCAAAGAATCCCGCACGTCGCCGATTCCAGGATCGAAGAGCTTCAGGAATGTTTCACGGCTGATGATCCCATGCCGGTCGAAAGCCGTATCGCCCCGGCGGATGAAGTCACCATCGCGGACGGTGTCTTCGCGGGATTTCGGGCGATTGTTTTGAGGGTAATGCCGGCGCGAAGACGGGTCCAGGTACTTATGGACGTGTTGGGGCAACCGACACCGGTGGAGGTGGACCGCGGCTCGGTGATATTGGAGAGGGATTCTCTGGCGGACATGGCGCCGATACTTGCGGCGCCGGTGGGGCGGAAATTTGCGGTGTTAAATTGAGGCAGTTACAACAGGCAGCTTTCCCGAAAGCAGATTCGGGGAAGAAAATTGGTTATCGTTTTTTGAATGAAAATGGCCAAACCAATAAGTGCGGAGCTTTGCCTGGAGCCGATTTGCGAGAACTCCTGGCGCTCACATGACCGAAACTTCACGAAAATATTTTGATTCGAATAAAGGAGAGAGGCGTTAAGAGCATGAGACGGTTTGCCCGATTCACCAATTTTGTCTCCATGAAAAGTCCGTTTGATCAGAAGCCTGGCCTCGTGAAAGTTCCCCGTTGGAAACGGACATTGGACATGGTTTTTATTTTATTGATGCTGCCGGTGGTGGTGCCGCTGGCCGTGTTCATTGCCGTGCTCATCGCCGTGGTTTCTCCGGGGCCGGTTCTATTCAGACAGGAACGGGTTGGCTTTTTGGGGCGCCGGTTTATGTGCCTGAAATTCCGCACAATGCATGTCGGCACGGAAACGAATTCCCACCACGCTCACCTCAAGCAACTGATCGCCTCCGATGCGCCGCTGGTGAAGCTGGACGCGCGCGGCGATTCACGGATTATTCGTTCAGGGGGTCTCCTGCGCTCATCGGGTTTGGATGAGCTGCCCCAACTTATTAATGTCCTGCGCGGCGAGATGAGCATGGTCGGGCCACGGCCCTGTTTGCCCTATGAGAGTGACAAGTATCTTCCGTGGCAGTGGGAACGATTTGACACCCTCCCGGGTTTGACCGGCCTCTGGCAGGTAAGCGGGAAAAACCGCACGACCTTCAACGAAATGATGGAGTTGGACATTCAATATGCCCGACGGAAAACCATTTGGCTGGACCTGGCGATTATTCTGAAAACCCTTCCGGTGTTGGCGGGCCAGGTGTGGGATTCCCGCCGTCGAAGAAAAACACATCCAAATTCAATCGGAACGGTCCTCTCGGCTGAAAAACCAACCAATAATTTAAAAGCGTTTGAAGAAGTAAACTGAAACAGAAAGGAATGTTATGACAAAACCCATCAAAATCGGAGTCATCGGATGCGGATACTGGGGTCCCAATCTGGTGCGCAATTTCAGATCCCTGCCTGATTGTCATCTTAAAATGATGAGCGACCTCAATGTGGAACGCCTCGCCCACCTAAGATCGTTGTATCCAGAAATTGAGGGAACGGCCGAGCACCGCCATCTCCTGAATGGCTCCGGCCTCGATGCGGTGGTCATCGCCACCGCGGTCAAATCCCATTATTCCCTGGCCAAAGCCTGCCTCAACGCCGGCAAGCACACTTTCATTGAAAAACCGATGGCCACTTCGTCGGCCGAGTGCCTAGAGTTAAACGAAATTGCCCGGCGCAAGGGGCTGGTCTTGATGGTCGGGCACACGTTTCTTTATTCGCCTGCCGTCAGAAAAATCAAGGAGATTGTCGAACACGGGGACATCGGGGAAATTCGATACATTTGCGCCCGCCGCCTCAACCTGGGGCTTTATCAACAAGATATCAATGTGGCCTGGGATTTGGCGCCCCATGACATCTCCATTGCGCTTTACATAATGGCCGATCGGCCCGTTACCGTGAACTGCCGCGGCAGCGCCCACGTGACCCCGGGCGTGGAAGATGTCACGACGATGTGCTTGAGCTTCCCCAAACAACGCGCTGCCATCATCCACAGCAGTTGGCTGGATCCCAGAAAGGTCAGGGAAATGACCATCGTCGGCAGCCGGCGGATGATTGTTTATGATGACGTGGCACCTCTGGAAAAAATCCGGATTTATGACGTGCGGGTGGAGCGACCGCCGCACTACGACACGTTTGCGGAATTCCATTATGCCTACCACTACGGTGATATGTATGCTCCATACATCAAACAGGAGGAGCCATTGAAGACCGAATGCCAGCATTTCCTCGACTGCATCCGACAGGGGACCATCCCGATAACCAATGGCCAACAAGGAATGGAACTCGTCCGGATTCTGGAGGCATCCTCGGAATCCTTGAAACGCGGCGGGGCGCCGGTGGAGCTTTTTGCCGAACAAAGCCAGAATGGCGACCGCCAGATCCAACCAGTTTCCCGCAGGCCAGCGCGCGTGGCGACTTCGGAAAACCCCACCAACAGATTTAATAGAAAAATGCCGGCTCTCCCGGTATCGCGAAACCTTAATGTTAAAATCCGCCTGAACGAGTCCCAAGCTGCCAAGTGAGCCATGAATCCATCCGAGCCGCCCTATTTGCAAGTCGCTCCCGACGTGAAGTTGGGCCGGAACGTGCGCCTCTTTGGATATGCCAACCTTTACGGCTGTGAAATCGGGGACGACGTGAAAATCGGCCCTTTCGTTGAAATTCAAAAGGGTGTCAAGGTTGGCAACCGTTGCAAAATCTCCAGCCACAGCTTCCTTTGCGAGGGCGTGGTCTTGGAAGACGAAGTTTTTGTCGGACACAGCGTCACGTTCATCAACGACCGCTTTCCCCGCGCGACAAATGGAGACGGACACTTGCAGTCGGAGGCGGATTGGAACTGCGTGTCCACCCTCGTTAAGCGCGGCGCTTCCATCGGTTCAGGCGCCACGCTGCTTTGTGGCGTTACCATCGGTGAAAATGCCCTGATCGGCGCGGGCAGTGTGGTCACCAGGGACGTTCCCGCCGATACGGTCGTGGCGGGCAATCCGGCCAGAGTCGTCCGGACGTTGCCGCGGAAAAATTAAATCTCGGAACATCATGCGCGTGGAAAACATAGCGGCAAGGGTGGAAACGTCTTTTTCGCCCCGGGACGTGGGTCCGGCTGCCGTCACCGTGCGGGCGGTAAATCCCATTGATCACCCGGACTGGGACGCGCTGGCCGCCGCCCATTCCAATTGTTCCCTTTTCCACACCACTGCCTGGGCAAAAACCCTGGTGGCCGCCTATGGTTATGCGCCGGTATATTTGCAGGCAGAAGAAGCGGGGTCGGTTCGCTCCCTCCTCCCGCTGATGGAAGTCAATAGCTGGTTGACCGGCCGGCGTGGGATTGCCCTGCCCTTCACCGATGAATGCGAGCCGCTTTATCGAGACACCGGCTCCGCGCGGCTTCTCATGGAAGAGGCGCTTGAACTCGGAAAATCACGGCGCTGGAAATCCGTTGAGTTCCGTGGCGGAAGCGAACTGTTTCCCGGCGTTCCGGCTTCGCTTTCGTTTTACGGGCACAGCTTGAATTTGGAGGGAGGCGAGCACCGCCTCTTTGCGCGTTTGGAAAGCTCCGTCCGCCGCGCCATTCGCAAGGCTGAAAAGAGCGGCGTCACGGTGACCGTGTCGCGGGAGTTGGACGCGATGGAAACATTTTTTTCGCTGCACTGTCGAACGCGCCGAAAACACCGTCTGCCACCGCAGCCATTCGCCTTCTTTCGCAACATTTACGAACATATTTTGTCCCAAAACCTCGGAATGATTGCTGTTGCCCGTTGCCATAACCGCCCCATCGCCGCCTCGGTGTATTTTCACCGAGGCGCGCGGGCCATCTTCAAATACGGCGCTTCGGACGACGCCTTTCAGCAATTACGGGGCGTCAACCTTGTCATGTGGGAGGCCATCAAATGGCTCGCGCGCGAGGGCGTCAGGACGTTGCATCTGGGCAGGACATCCATCGGCAATGAAGGCTTGCGGCGGTTCAAACTGGGTTGGGGCGCCGAGGAGCACCGAATCAATTACGTCAAATTTGATTTGCACCAAGGTGCCTTTGTCACGGATACCGACGAAGCCACGGGCTGGCACAACCGCCTGTTCGGCGCTCTTCCCCAGTCCATCTCACGCATGGCCGGCGCGGCATTGTATCGCCACTGCGCTTGAAACAGTCTTTTCCTCCGAAACCATAAGAATCGCAACATATGAATAATAACCGGTCAGTTGAGCCTCCGGCGGGAATATCGCTGGGCGATGTTTACTACATCATCTTCCGCCACAAATGGAAAATCATCCTCGCCTCCCTCGCGGGCATCGCGGCCGCCGCGGGAATTTATTTCCTTAATCCGCCGCCCTATCAATCCCAGGCGGAGTTGCTCGTCAAGTACGTCCCGCAATCCACGCAACTGACCTTGCCAGGCGAGGCCCAAAAAGTGACGATTCCCGATCCGAACGGGGATAACATCATCAATTCGGAAATTCAGATCTTGACCAGTCTGGACACGGTGGCGCAAGCCGTGACCAACATCGGCGCGTCCAACATCCTCGTCAAGGCCGGGGCGGGCGCAGATCCAATGAGCGCCGCGGGCTATGTCCGGGGCAATTTGGACGCGATGCCGGCGGACAAGGACAGCAGCGTCATCGTGGTCACGTTCAAGAGCTTGAATCCGCAGATTGTCCAACCAGTCCTTCAGGAAATCATCAATGACTATTTTGCGAAGCATTACCAGATTCATTCGGCGGGGGGGCAATTCGACGACGCCCTCACCATGGAAGAATCCGAATTGAAGGTGGAACTCGACGCCACCCAACAACAGCTCGCTGAACTTAAAAACAAGGATAATATCATCTCCCTGGACGACTCCCGCCAGAATCTGGCGCAACAAATTTTCCAGATTCGGGGAGACATCCTCGAGGCGCAGGCCGAACTGTCCGGGAATGAGGCTGCGATGAAACAAATGAACGGCGGCCACCCCCTGAAACCGGATGCCACCAATACCCAGACGGTCATTCCCCAAAACCAGGTGGACGCTTACAGCGATGTTTGCGCCAGCCTCGATGCGCTTAATAAAAAGAAGCAGGGGTATCAGGCTCAGGGTTTCACCGAAAGCAACCCCCTGGTCCAGGAAGTGGATGAACAAATTCGCGGCGCGGAGACAGCCAGGGCGGATTTTGAGAATAAATATCCGCAAATCACCGGCACGGTCATCACTTCGGCTTCGACCTCCGGATCAGCCGCCGGATCCATCGCGGATCCGGGAGCGCAAATCGCCCAGGTTGTCTCGCTTCAAGCCAGAATTAATGCCTGGAACACGGAACTGGACCAGCTCCGCTCACAGACCACCAATCTGAACAACCTCGCGCCGAGGATTACACAACTCGAGCAAACCATGGCCATTCAAGAGACCAACTATCAAAATCTAGCCGTCAGCCTCGAACAATCGCACATCGCGCAGGCTCTCGATCCCGCCAAGGCGCCCGACATCAGATGGGTGCAGATGCCGTCGCCCCCGAGCCGGGATTGGAAAAAGACATACAAAACAATGGCCGGCCTGGTGTTTGGCGGCGTCTGCAGCGGCTTGGGTTGGGCGTTTCTCATTGAATTTTTCCTGGACCGTTCCGTTAAGCGGCCCGGTGAAATCGAGCTAAAATTGAAACTGCCCCTCTTCCTTTCGATTCCAGATGTCAGCCGAAATGGTCATGCGCGCATGCTCAAATCTCCTGAACGACGGCAATTGAAATTGCATAACTCGGACGAAGACGGCGGGACTCATGAAGCGAGTGATAAAGGAGGCGAAGCGGGAGGGAACGGCCATGTTGCGGGAAATGGGAAGTCCGAAGTGCGAAACGGCGCATCCGAAGTCCTGGCCGGCGACACATCTCTTTACGCGTCGCGCTTTTCACCGTCCACGCCGGCCAACCGCGCCCTCGATTTGTATTACGAGGCGTTGCGGGACCGGTTGATAGTTTATTTTGAAGTTAAAAACCTCACGCATAAGCCCAAACTGGTTGCGGTGACGGGCGCCAACGAGGGCGCCGGGGTGAGCACCATCGCCGCCGGCCTGGCGGCCTCGCTCTCCGAGACCGGCGAGGGCCACGTTCTGTTGGTGGACATGAACCTTGAGAACGGCGCGGCGCAACAGTTCTACAAAGGCAAGGCCGGTTGCGGATTGGACACCGCCTTGACAAGTGAAACCAAGCAGGATGCGCTGGTGCGGGAAAACCTGTATGTCGTCAGTGGCCATTCCAACGGCAACGGACTTCCGCAGGCGCTGCCCAAACGCTTCGCCGCCCTGGTTCCCAAGATGAAGGCCAGCGACTTTGACTACATCATTTTTGACCTGCCGGTCGTCAGCCCCATCAGCGTGACATTACGGGTCGCCCAGTTCATGGATATGACGCTGTTCGTGGTTGAATCGGAGAAGAGCGATCGTGACGTTGTGCTGCAGGCGAACGACTGGCTGGTAAAGGCCGGGGCCACGGTGAGCGTTGTTCTCAACAAGACGCACAAATACGTCCCGGCAAAATTACTGCAGGAACTTCCCGGCGACCAATAAAGGCGGTTTACGATTTACGAATTACGATTTACCTGACGATTTACGATTTACGATTTACGAGTGACCTGAGGATTTACGATTTACCTGACGATTTGCGATTTACGACTGACGATTTACGAGTG
>DATJSQ010000116.1:0-12122 GCA_035503995.1 Verrucomicrobiia bacterium
TTAGCCAGACACGGAGTGTCTGGAAAGGCAAAACAGTTTGCATCCGTCCCGGCAGGGACGGGGGAAATGCCTGTAAAACCGGGCGCTTTCCAGTGTCCTTCCAGGATGCGCAGGGTTCTTGGACCGTTTACCCGGCATCCCGCGGCTGCGGGACCGGGCTAATGTCCGCTGTCGCTCCGCGACAACTTCCCCTTTACCCACTACAAACGTCGAAGAAGCCCCTCACTCGACGCGAAGGAGAACTCGTCCCGGTTCGAAGAATTGTTGGCCGCCCTCGCGGGGAACGAAATTGATTTCGCGGTTGGCGGAGGTCTGGCCGTTATTTTTAACGGATATCCGCGTCTGACACTCGATGTGGACATTCTGGTCAATGACACGCCGGAGAACCTTCGGAAGCTTATTCCTTTATGGCTTTCAAACCGGTTTCCCCGTTGATGGCGGGATGGCCGTTGATGGTGGCGCGGACGGCCTTGACGTCATCAGCCGTCACGGCTTCGCCCTTGTTGCCCCAGGAGCTCCGGATGTAAGTCAACACCGCCGCCAAATCAGAATCAGACAAACCAGCGCCCATCGGCGCCATCGAAAGATTCCATGTCTGGCCTTCCACAGTGATCGGCCCATTGAGGCCGAGTTGCGGAATCTCCACCAGCCGTTGGTAACCCGGCGCATTGACCCATTCCGAGCCGGCCAATGGCGGGGCCTGGCCGGGTTTGCCTGCGCCATCCGGCCCATGGCACGCCGAACAAATCGTGTCGAACGTGCGTTTGCCCTGCGCCAGTATCGCCGCGGCGCCGGATTTCGGCTGGTAAGCCTCCAGTTCATCGGCGTCCGTGTAGGGCGAATAAACCTGCGAATCAAACCAGCCGCTGTGCTCGTCAAAATAGACGGCGCCGACGAACATCAATAAGAGCGTCAGCGAAAAAATCCAAACCGGCACGGTCGAACCTTTGCCGGAGTCTTCGGGCTCCGGCGCGGGCGAATGCTCTTTCAAATCGTCGCTCATTGTTTTTTCGCTTGTGCCTTCGGGGCGCTCGGTGGCGGGGATGCCACGGTGAACGGCGCATCGTGCAGCGGAACATCCGCGCGCAGGCTCAATAAGTATGCCGCCAGGTCTCTGGCCCGCGTCGTCGGCAGCACCTCGTAGCCGTCGGGCGGCGTGAAGCCCGGCGGCAATCGCAACGCGTCCGACGACGGCGCCTCTCCTATTTTTTGCCTGGTGAACAAAAACCGGAATGGCGGCATCGCGGAGTCCTTCACTTCAGCTTGCGGCGCATAAAGGTGCAGCAATTGCCAGTCGGCGTTGCCCAATCGAGCGCCCACGTCAGCCAAATCCGGCCCCACCCGGACATCCCCCAATTGGACGGGATAATCCCAAAGAAAATCCTCGGCCACACTGCGGCGGACCCCCCACCCCAACGAAATGTCGCCGCCGGTGGGAACAATGTGAATCTCCGTCTTGCCGCCCGCGGTAACAATCTGGCCCGATGCCGCGTCCGCGTCCTCCTTCGTCAAGTTGGTCAGCGTCAGGGTGGAAAGCAAATTGCTGACGGCGAGGGGATTTCTCCCACGGCCGGTCACCGTGACGTCGCAAACGACGCCATTCTGTTGAAGTTGTGTGGTATGGCACGCCGCGCAGCCGCATTGGCGATAGACCTGGAGGCCCAGCGTGGCGTCGCCGGGACGCTGTTCGGGATAAATTTCGGATGAATTGAGCACACCGGTTTGCTTTTCCGTTCCGAGTTGCGCCACGGGCGCCACCACAAATCCGCCCCAGGAAAGTCCGAGGGCGACGAATGAAGCAAGAAAGACGCGGAAGCCCGTCTTCATAATTTCACCTCTTCCATTTTCGACGGCGGATTGATGACGGCGATGAATCCTTTCGCCACACCGATTTTCCATTTGAGCGTCAGGGCAAAAATGTTCACGGCAAAGAGCAGGCTGCCGAGCAGGAGCAACAACCATCCCAGCGTGCTCACCTGCAGATAGTGCAGCGCAATCTGGATCGCAAAATTATCCAATCCCTGTGCGATACCCCCAATCACCAGTGGTACGACCAGGAACACAAGGCCCAACATGAAAAGCCAATGTTGAACACGGATGAATTTCGGAAACGGCCAATCCAGGCTCATCACCCGGGGCATCAAACGGTAAACGGCGCCGCAGGTGACTATGGTGAAAAAACCGAGGATTTGCAGATACGTTTGGGCCGGCGCATACCAGGTAAATTCCGCCATGCGGCCAAACCTCGGGCAGCCGAGTGAAATCAGCATCAGGTTGGACAGAATAAACGCAGCGGTCCCGAATTTGATGTAGCAAAACGGCCCGCCTTTGCACTGAATTCCGCCAGGCGATGGCCCGTAAACGGTTTTTACAAAAATCATCGCAATGGCGATCAACGGCACAATCGTCAACCCGGAACCAACGGAACTGGCAGCCGGCAACCACGCCGGCACCGGCGCACCCTGCGGAATGCCGCACCACGTCGCAAACAAGATGAACGACCAGAAGGCAAACAGGACCAGATATGGATGATACAGCGGGCGTCCGGACAATTTTGGAAGAAAATAAAATGCCGTTCCGAGGCCGACGAGAGTGAGCCAGACAAAAATCAGATTGTTCGAGAACCACCAGTCAATCACCGCTTGCGTGACACCGCGCACCGGCCATGCCACCAGAAAAATATTCGCCGAGGCGTAAATCCACGGAAACCAAAACAACGCCGCCAACAAAAACCAATGTGGCGGCTGCAACACGCGTTCGCGCCGCGCCCCAAACGTGGCCATCGCGGAGATGGCGATGAGCAGGTAAGCGGTGAACAGCAAAACCGAACCGCCGCGTGGAAATTCCAGCCACGGAAATCCCGTGCTCTCGCCGATAAAGATGGCGACGATGCCGATTAAAACCCCAAGGTGCCATAGGTTCGCCGCCATGATGGGCACGAGCGGCCAGGCAAGGTCCGTTTCGCTCAGTTGCGCAAATATCCAAAGCACCACGCCCAGCGCGGCGGGCATGGCGAAACCGTAAATAATGGCGTCGTTGGCGGCGGCCTGCAATCGGCCATAAACCAGCCAGGCATGGTCGGCAAAGGCCCACGGCATGTGAAAGGTGAGCGAAGCGACCAGCGCCAATGCCAGGCCAATGACCAGCCACAGGGCCGCGCCCCCAAGCAGGGCCAGCAGCGGCACCCGGCAGGAGGCGTCTATCGCCGGATCAAATTTTTCGTTCTCGTTCATTCAAAGGGGTTGGGTTGCGCCGGTTGCTTCGGCAGCGGCGCCGTCGCCTTTTCCTCGCGCGCCAGCAAATCAGCACGAGCTTGCGCGGGGTTTTGCCATTCCCGCGCGGCGATTTGTAGCGCCGTGTCCAGGGGCAGACGCACGATGCCCCGCTGCCGGTCAATCCATCCGGGATTGTCCAGGGAAACGACTTCGTTGCTGCGAATTTCCATCAACGATTGGGCAATTGCCGCGTCACGGTCGGCATCAATCGCCGGAACCGCCACCGAACATTTCACGATCACGATGAGCGCCACGAAAATGAATGTGGCGATGACAAAGCCAGCCGCCGCCCCGCTGGCGCGGTTGATCTGGCCCAGGTCGTTCCGGTTCATTGAGCGCCTCCTTCCGACGGCAAAGTGTCGGGCAGTTCCTCCGGTTCGTGCGCAATTCCCATCGCTTCGAGCACCCGCGGGTCGCGTTGGGGATAGGGCGGGTGGCTGAGAAAATTCTTCAGGAACACCCGCATCAGAAATCCGGCCATGAACGCGACGCAGCCGAATTGCAGCCAAATCCACTGGAAGGGATAGCCTCCCCGGTTTAATGGCGAAGCGGGCAAAATATTGAACGCCATGTCCGTGTAATCCATCAGCAATGCCCAAAGGCAAACCGGCAGCATGATTTTGAAATTCATCTTGGCGCGCGCGGACAGCAGGAGAATGAAGGGCGCGAAGAAATGGCCGAAAATCAAGGTCATGCATACCCACCACCACGAACCCCGTTCACGGAGGAGATACCAGAAGGTTTCATCGGGCACGTTGCCGTTCCAAATCACAAAGTATTGCGCGAACTCAAAATATGCCTGCAACAGCGTGAAGGCGAAAAACAGGACGCCCAGAAAATAAAACTGGTTGTCGTGCAGCACGCCGGCAAGGACCCGCTGGCGCTGTAAAATCATCGTCAACAAGTAGGTCAGGGCCACCCCGGTCCATCCGCAGCAGGCAAAAAAGTAAAGGCCGTAAATCGTCGAGGACCATTGGTAATGCAGCGAATTGATCCAGACAATGGATGAGACCGTGACCGTGGCCGCAAACGCGAGGATGCCCCAGCCGGAATGAAATCGCATCCGGTGTGTGCAAAGAGGATCGCCGGTCACATCCTGCCGCAGCGACCAGTAACGAAGCCGCGACGAGAGCAGCCACCATATGGCAAAGAAAGCCGCCGAGATAATGAGCAGTCCCGGATAAGTGAACAGCGGCATCTTGGCGCTCAAGGCCCGGTCATCGGCGGGATTCAGCGCCAGCCAGTGGTAAATTTTCGGCGCGAACAGGGCGACCGGAATAAATAAAATCGCCAGCCAGGGAAACAGAAGCGCCGCAAGGTGTTCGCAAACGCGGCGGGTGGCCACCGACCACCCGGCGTCAGTCAGATGGTGAATGAGAACCAAAAATAGCGCGCCCAGGGTGATCGTTAAACACAACATGAAGGCCGTCAGCCAGGAATATCCAAACTCCTCCGGGCTGGCAATGCCGCCAATGATGGACAAAATGCCGCCGATCACCATCAAAACGGCGGGCGTTTGTCGCCAGCCGGACAAATCCAGCGGCGGCGGCAGTTCGGTGGCTTCGTGCTTTTGCATCTGGCGTTAAACTCTTTTCATTTCAAATCGGCTTGTTGCTTCGCGGACAACTCATTCGTCGTGCCGAGCCAGCTCAATTGCAGCGCGCGCACATACGCCACAATCGCCCAGCGGTCCTCTGTCGGGATCAGCGGGCCATAGGCGCCCATGGTGTTCTTCCCATGTGTAATCGTGTTGAAAATATCGCCGTCCGCCAGCATGACAATCCGGGGGTCATGCAGGTTTGCCACGGCGGGCATGTCACCGATTTTTTTGGTAATGCCGTTGCTGTCGCCGAGCCGCCCGTGGCAGGGCGAGCAATAAATATCAAAACGTTCATGTCCGCGCGCCAGCAATTCGGGCGTGACCGGCAACGGATTGGTCGGCACAAAATTTGTCGTGCCCGTGATTTTTCCAGTGTTGACCGGCGAATCCTCGAAGGAATAGACCAGGCCATCCACCGTCCTGACCGGTTCGCTGCGCGCGACGGTCCCCGCCGGCGGCAATTGCGAGGTGACGCCGTTGGCGAAAAGATTGTCCGGCTGCTGCGGGCGCAATTTCAACTGCCGGTTCATGTCGGAGAAGATTTCGAGAGGCGGCTGGCGCGAAATACGTCCGCGCAGGCCGGCAATCCCGAACAAAGCCGCCGAAAGCGCCAGCAAAACCAGGATGATTGAGAGAAAATGGCGCATTAGTTGTCCTCCACCAATTCGATGTGCGTGCCGCCGATTTCTTCCAGCAGTTGGCGGGTTTCGGTTTCGGAAAACTTCGGATCGTTGGCGCCGATGACCAGGAAGAATTTATCGCGCGAGACCAGCTCAAAGCGTTTTTTGTTGAAGAGCGGGTGGTGAGGGCGCGGGAGTTGGTTGAGCGCGATCATGCCGATGAACGTGCCCACGCCGGCGGCGAGCACCAGCAAAATATACGAGGGAACGAGTGACATGGGCGGACTGAACATCGGTTTGCCGCCAATCAGAATCGGATAATCGAAATCATTGCAAAACCAGATCAGCAGCATCGTCCCGATAAAGGCGCCGGCGCCAAAGATGAACGAGAACCAGCCGACCCGGGAATTGCCGAAGCCCATCACCTTGTCCAGGCCATGGATTGGAAATGGCGAGAAAACGTCCCACCGCCGGTAGCCCGCGGCGCGGACCTTCTCCGCCGCGCTCAAAACTGCGGCGGGCGAGTCGAATTCGGCGACGAGGCCGTAATTTTTTCCGGGTTCAATCATGGCCGGCAGATTTTTTCACTCCGCCCGACGGACGGTGCGGGTCGGCGTCCGGGCTGACGCCTTTCATTTCTGAAACGGGAACCATGGGCAAAAAACGCACAAATAGTAGATACAACATGAAAAACGCGCCGAGCGTGCCCAGATAAACGCCCGCGTCCACCCAGGTGGGATAATAGACGCCCCAGTTCGCCGGAAGAAAGTCCTGGTAGAGAGACCCGACAATGATGGTGAAACGCTCGAACCACATGCCGATGTTGATTAAAACGGCGATGAGGAAGACAAGTTTTAGATTTTGCCGGACTTTCTTGATCCAGAATAATTGCGGCAGGGAGGCGTTGACGATGATCATCATCCAGCCACCATACCAGTATTGGTGGCCGAACATCCTGTGGCCGAAAACCCAGGCGTCGTAGGGATTGCCCGAATACCAGGCGATGAAAAATTCGATTAAATAAATGTAGCCCATGACGCAGCCCATCATCAGGGTCATTTTGCAGATCTTGTCAATGTGCCCCTGGGTGATGATGTCCTCGAGATGACACCATTTGCGGAGGGGAATCAGGAGCACCAGGATCATGCCGAAGCCGCAAAAGACGGCGCCGGCGACGAAGTAAAACGGGAAAATCGTCTCGTGCCAGCCCGCCAGTTGCGCCGTCGCAAAATCCATGCCGACGATGGAACTGACGGTGAAGACCAGCAGCGTGGCCAGGCCGGAAAGGACGAGATAGGCCTTTTCGTAATTGTGCCATTGCCATGCCGAGCCGGTCCAGCCCAGTGCAAACACGCCGTAAAGGAATTTTCGGACCGGCGTCTTCGCCCGATCGCGCATCAGCGCCAGGTCCGGAATCAATCCCATATACCAGAATGTACTCGAGATGATGAGGTAGGTATTGACGGCAAAAACATCCCACATCAGCGGCGAACGGAATTGCGGCCACATACCCTCATACGTCGGAATTGGAAGCATGAACCAGTCGAACCATGAACGTCCCACGTGAATGGCCGGATAAAGGCCCGCCATCGCCACCGAGAAAACCGTCATCGTCTCCGCCGCGCGGCCAATGGCGGTGCGCCAGTGTTGGCGGGTGAGAAACAGCATGGCCGAAATCAGCGTCCCGGCGTGCGCCACGCCAACCCACCAGACGAAATTGATGATGTCCCAGCCCCACATGACCGGCATATTGTTGCCCCAGACGCCGACGCCGACCGAGATTTTGTACGTCAGCATCGCCGGCAGCACGACTGTCGCGCAAAATGCCGTCGGTAAAAATAGAATCCACCACCATAACGGCGTTTTGCCTTCGTTGAACGCGGTGAGCTTGTCGGTCAGCCAACCGAAACTACGGTTGGGCGGCACCGGAGCCATGCGCCGCAGTTCCGCCGGCGGCGCAAGCGATTCCAGATTGGTTGCGGATTCAGGCATTAGCTGTCTCCTTTCGGCGGAGAATGAAATTCGCCACCGCGATTTTCATATTCCTCCGTGCTGTACGGCGCGTGATAATCCGGCATGGCCGGATTCGGATTGCGCACGCGCGCCAGGTAAGTCGTGCGCGGTTTGGTCAGCAACTCCCCGAGCACCGAATAATTGCGCGGCTGCGCCTTCCACTTGGAAACGGTGCTGTCCGGGTCACTGATGTCGCCGAAGACAATCGCCCCCGCCGGACAAACCTGCTGGCATGCTGTTCGGGGAATGGTGCCTTCCGATTCCTTCAATCGCACGTCTCCTGACGGGCCTGCTTTGACTTTTTGGGCGATTTCCGCGTGTTGAATGCGTTGGATGCAATACGTGCATTTTTCCATCACGCCCCGCATTCGCACGGTGACGTCAGGATTCTTGGACATCTCGATCAAATCCCATTCATCCTCCTCGCGCATGCCGCTCAGGTCGCGATGCTTCCACCAGGTGGCAAGGTCCCATTTGCCGCCGGTTTCATGCAAAATCGGCGTCGGATAAAACGGCCCTCGCAGCGCGCTGATCGGGCGCTTGTTATAATCGAAATAATTGAATCGCCGGACCTTGTAGGGACAATTGTTCGAGCAATACCGCGTGCCAATGCAGCGGTTGTAGGTCATCACGTTCAGGCCTTCCGCATCATGCGAGGTGGCGTTGACCGGGCAAACATTCTCGCAGGGCGCGGCTTCGCACATCTGGCAAAGCATCGGCTGCGTCACTGCCTGGACGTTCTCGATCCAATTCTCAAATTGCTGCTCGGCGTCATCCAGGTTTTCATTCGCGCCGGGATCCAAAAGCGATGGATCATATTTGTCTTTGGGATCGCACGTGTAATAACGGTCAATCCGCATCCAGTGCATTTCGCGGCCGCGGCTGACCTGGTCCTTGCCGACTATCGGAATGTTGTTCTCGCTTTGGCAGGCGACCACGCACGCTGAACAGCCGACGCACGCGCTCAAATCCACGACCAGGCCCCACTGTTGCAGCGCCGTCTTCTTCGCCTCGTCGAATGGATTCGGATAAAGCGGCGCGACCACCGGCGGCTCTTTGTCGTGCATCTCCTGGGCAAAATGCGGGTTCTTGACGAATTCTTCCAAATTCGCTTCACGCACCGCCGGACGGCCTTCCATGGACCAATGCGATTGCGTCGTGGCAATCAAATAGCTCTGGCCCGTTTTAAGAAGGGTCGCGCCGGTTTCAATGTATTTGCCGGAGAAAATTTTGTAGGCATTGAAGCCAACGCCGGTTCCAATGCGCCCCGCCTTTTCCCGCCCATAGCCGAGCGCCAGGCCCAGCGAATAATCCGCCATGCCGGGCTGTGTCCAGATGGGACCCGTGACTTTTTTTCCGTTCAAGGAGATTTCCACCAGGTCGCCGTTTTGGACCCCCAGCGCGCGCGCGGTTTTGCGGCTCACCAGCACGGCGTTGTCCCAGGTGATTTTCGTGATGGGGTCGGGCAACTCCTGCATCCAGCCGTTGTTGGCGTAGCTGCCGTCGTCCACTTTCGAATCGCGATGGAAAACCACTTCGAGATTGTCGGCGGAAGGCGCCGGAGTGGCCGGCAACCGCGGAATCGCCATCAACTGGTCGGACGGCAAAATCGCCGGTCCCGGGGAAGAGCCTGCAAGAAATCCATTGAAAAGAAACTTTGGCCATAATGATGAGGTGTGCGTCAAAAATTTCCGGTACTCCTCATCCGCGTTTCCATTGCCAACGACTCGCCTGAAAAGCTCGTTCGGCGCTGGTATCGCCGTGAAAGGCCCCGAAAGGGCGCCAAGCATTTGGCCAAACGTCGCGCCGGTGATTTCGTAAGGGTTCGTTTGCGACTCGCCGGCGATTCGCGCGAGAAATTCCAATTCAGTCATTCCGCCAAACAACGGTTGAATCAACGGCTGGATTGGAACAACCGTTCCATCGCTCGCCTTTGCATCGCCCCAGGATTCCAGGTAATGCGCCGCCGGAAAATGCCAGTCGCTCCTCTCAAATGTTTCGTCTTCGTAATAGCCGAGCCGGACCACCTTTGGCCGATGAGATTCCGACGATGACGAAAGCGGCTGGATCGTGTCAAGCAGGGATGAATTGTAAGCGGGATTGCCGCCCAGGATCACCAGTGTATCGGCGGTGTTGAGATCGAAATCCTTCAAATCGGCGCCGGCAGTTTCCTCCGCCGAAATGAAAGTCACCGTGTTGCGAATCGCGCCCAGCGTCACATTGATGGCGTAGGCCAGCAAATGAACTTCAATCGGCTGGCGCTGGCCGGCAACCACCAGGGCATTTTTTCCGGCCGCAACCAGATCTTTGACGCATTCGGAAATCCATTTTCCATCCACTCCGGCAGGCAGAACTGAGTCCCACGAAAACGACCGTGTTTCAATTTCAGAATCCTTTTGGGCGATCGCCCCGGCAATCCGCCCAACCAGGCTCGCCGGCACGCGCAACCGATGGTCCGCATTCGCGCCCGTGAGGGTGAACAGGGATTCAATCGCATAAAGCCGGCTCATCCCCTCCCCTGCCCTGCGTCCGGCCGCAAATCTTTGTATGTTCTCATGCGCGTTGTCCTCGCCGCCGATAAAATCGCAATCGAGCGACAGAATCACCTTCGCCTTGTCGAAATGAAAAATCGGCTTGAGCGGCCGTCCGAACGCCTGGCTCGCCGCGCGCTGATGAATGCCCGAATCAACCGGATCATAAGTGAACCATTTCGACTTCGGATACTTGTCAGCGATGATTTTTTGCAACCGCGCCCGCGAAGGCGACGTGCTGCTTTCGGCCAGGAACACCAGGCCCTCCCCCTGGGTCGGGCTGAATCGCGCCGGAAATCCGTCGAGAAATTTCAACGCTTCTTCGCGCGAAACAGTCCGGCCCTCTTTGGCAAATCGCCGCGCCCGGTCCGGATCATACAGGTTCAGGATGGAAGCCTGCGCATGGCGGTCCGTGCCGCCATTGCTGCCGGGATAAAGCCCGTTCCCTTCGATTTTTATCGGACGGCCATCGTAGGATTTCGCGACAAGCGGCGTCGCGCCGGTCCGGGTCGGCATGGCGGTCGCGTAAAATTCATAAGTCCCAAACGTATAATTCTCCGGCTGCTGACCGAACGGCTCAAGCTTCTCGACCGGACGCCGGCACCCCGCTCCGGCCAGTCCCAAACCAGCCAGCGCGAACGAGGCGGACATGATCTTCAGGAAATGCCGCCGTGAAACGTCATCGGTAAATTCACTGGCGCCTTTCGGAAATTCGCGATGAAGCCATTCCTTAAACTCCGGCGTGTCCGCCAGTTCATCCAGGCTGCGCCAGTAACGGCGGCCGCTCGCGGAATTCGAATTGGATAAAGAATGGGTCATGCGTTGAGAACGGGGCGATGCAATTTATGAGCCGCAAATAAATCCGTGGGGCGTCCGTTACGGGACGCCAATCGCCAATCGTAAATCATAAATCGTAATTTCATCATCGGTGGCACGCCGAGCAGTTTTCCAGCGACTGCACATGCATGTGGTCAACCAGTTCCTGACCTTCAACTTTTTGCAAATGGGCCGCCTCCAGCGAATTCGTGCTCCACGTCCATCCCAAATCCGTGACCTTGTCCACCGGACGAATATATGCCGCCGGATTGCGATGGCAGTTCAGGCAAAAGCTCATGCTCAACGGCTTGGTTTCATAGACCGTGTCCATTTGGTCCACCCGTCCGTGGCATTCCACGCAACTGATCCCGCGCCGGACGTGGACCGAGTGGTTGAAATAAGCGTATTCCGGCACGTAATGAATTTGGATCCAGGGGATGGGCCTGCCCGTCGCCGCGCTCTCCCGGACGATGGCCAGGCGGGGATCATCCTTCAGAACCGTGCTATGGCAATTCATACACGTGGAAGCGCCGGGAAGATTGGAGAACCACGACCGTTCCACCCCATTGTGGCAATAGCGGCAATCAATGCCCAAATCGCCGGCGTGGACTTTATGCGAGAATGGCACCGGCTGAACCGGCTCGTAGCCCACTCGCGTGTACTTCGGCGTAAAATAGTAAGTCACCGCCGCCGTCACCACTCCGCCCGCCAAGGCAAGAACAATGACGATCCACAACGGCAACCAATTTGTCCATTTCGGAAAAATTGCTGGCATTTCGAACGGCCCGAAGGCCAAACCACACTTTAAAAAGGACGCCCTTTCGCGTCGGGCGCAGATACTAATTAAATTGTTCCGCACAGTGCAAGAAAAGTTTGTGAAAAATTTCACTTGTTCAATTTGCCAATGATTTCCTTGCAAACCCAAGCGCTCCTTCCATCAACCGGAGCGGTGTCGGCCCCATCACGGACCGCTCACCAACCCGCTTGCCGTCTTGGAGTGCGGCGGCAAGCGTAGCGCGACGCCGCTTTGGGGAAGGCCTTGGAAGTTCGGGGAGACCCTTGAAATGCGGAAATGGATCCCAGCTCGAAAGCGGTGTCAGCCCCATTCCCCGCCAGCCACCGCACGCCACGACGCTATCGCGCTTAACGGAGCATTTCGCAGGTTCATGGTCACAATGCGCGGCAGACACCGCGCGCCTCACACCTTCGCGTAAACTTCGGCGCCCTTTTCCACAAACTCTTTGCTCTTTTCTTCCATCCCCTTCTG
>DATJSQ010000117.1:0-9316 GCA_035503995.1 Verrucomicrobiia bacterium
CCTATTCCGACATCGTGAGAGGCAAGGCCCACACCCCGCACCAGTTCGCCGTAGCATTCATCACTGAGAACGGGGCGGTATTTGTGAAGCTCAGGCTGAGCGAGGTCACTCAGGGACGGGAATTGTCCGATTTTTTCAATAATGTCATCGTGCGCTCGAAACAAAAAAAACGTTATGTGTTCGTGCTCGCGACTGCAAAAATAAGTCAGGGCAAAATAATGGTTTTTATATTCAATGCGGTCGTTCCAATGAACAGTTTTTGGGATGAGAACGCCCTGTCGGCCACAGCCGTGACAATAGCAGTCTAATGTGTTTGTCGCGAATTCAATTTGGTCCAGAGCATTACGTTTATTTGAGTCGAATTGAAATTTCTCATACAATGGTGTTTTCAGACAGAAATCGTGAGCCGAAGGAATTTGCCTTCCCTTTGCAAATTTGGAATTTTCGGTTTTCATCTTCTTACGCTTCGCTGCCTTGCGTGTGATAGCGGGGTCAAATTGAGTGTTGCCATCATGCTTTTGCCATCATGCTCCTGAAACCTGATTGCCGTCAACCCCATTACTCCGGTCTTTCTCTCGGACAGGCAATTGGACGGGTTCACCTTTGCTCAGTCTGAATTCGATGCGCTTTTTCAATTTGCGTTTGAGACGTTGTTCTTCGGATAGGGTCACAAGACAATTTATGGGATGGCGGGAGGGAACGGTCAAGAGGGGTTTTTGGCGGGACGCCAAAAACTGCGACCGGGACGGTCGCGCTCCCCATTTGGGGGACACTTGCGACTTTCATTTGAAAGTCGCCGCGTTGACTTCATTTGCAGCGGACCAAAGGGGGGAAGAAAAGGCTGAAGGCTGACGGCTGACGGCTGAAGGCTGACGGCTGAAACAGGCGAAGCGGGACGGGTTTTTTAGCCACGAAAGAACGCAAAGAACACAAAAGGAAAGCGCACTTGCGGTTCGTTTTTTTTCTTCGTTAACTTCGTTACCTTGTCGTTCAAAACCTTTGCGGGTTGGGAAACCCGCGATACAGGATTGCCTGTGAAAGATCCGGGCTAGCAGCCTGTCGGACTTAGGCGAAAGTTTTTTGAAAAAGTTTTGAATGAAAACGAGGGCGTGCCGATCAGTAGGGTATGCCTGCGCGATTGATCAATCTGGACCGTCAAACCCCGATGTTTCTGCCCTGCGATTTGCGCGAATGGATACCCGACGACCACCTTGTTCATTTCATTGTGGAGGCGGTCGAACAGTTGCCGCTGTTTCATTTCCACGTCAACCATCGGGGCACTGGCAGCGAACAATATCCTCCGGCCATGATGCTGGCGCTGCTCATTTACTGCTACGCGACGGGGCGTTTTGGCTCGCGCAGGATAGAGGCAGCTACTTACAGTGACGTGGCAGTGCGTTATATATGTGCCAACACGCATCCGGACCATGATTCGATTTGCGCCTTTCGTGCCCATAACGAGGTGGCTTTGCGCGCCGCGTTTGTGAGTGTACTGCAACTGGCGCAACAGTTGCGGCTGCTCAAAGTCGGGACGGTCAGCGTAGATGGCACCAAGATCCAGGCCAACGCCAGCAAACACGCGGCGGTGAGTTACCAGCGCGCCGGCGAATTGATCGGGCAACTGGAACTGGAAGTGCAGCAATTGATGGAGCGGGCTCAACAAGCCGAAGCGCAGGAAAGCCAGGAACCGCTGGACATCCCTGCCGAACTCAAGCGCCGGGAGAGCCGCAAAGCTGCGCTGCAAAAAGCGCGGCAAGTCATTGAAGAACGCGCCAAAGAGCTGGCGGGGGCGCAACAAGCCGACTACGAGGCCAAAGTGGCGGCGCGCCAGCAACAGCGGGAGGCGGGCCAAAAGCCGCGCGGCAAAGAACCGCAGCCGCCCAGCGCCGAGCCGGATTCCAAGGCGCAATACAACTTCACGGACCCGGAGAGCCGGATCATGAAAGCGGGCAGCGGACAGCATTTCGAGCAGGCGTATAACGCACAGGCGGTGGTGGACGGCGCGATGCTGATTGTGGGAGCGCGCCTCAGCGATGCGCCCAATGACAAAGAGGAACTGGCGCCGAGCGTGGCGGCGATCAGCCCGGTGGTGAGCCGGGAACTCCAGGCGGTGTTGGCGGACAGCGGCTTTTACAGTGAGGTGGCGGTGGCGTCGGTGGAGCAAAAAGAAGACGGCACGCCCAGCGGCCGGACGGTTTACGCGGCGGTGGAAAAACATTCCCACCACAAGACGGTGGAAGATTTATTGCCCCGGGCTGAACCGGCCCTGCCCGGACCCCAAGCCAGCGCTAAAGAGAAGATGGCGCACCGGTTAAAAACGGCGGCGGGCCAGGCGCTTTACAAATTGCGCAAACAGACCGTCGAGCCGGTGTTTGGGATCATCAAGGAAGTGATGGGCTTTCGGAGATTTTTGCTCCGAGGCCGGGCGAAGGTCAGTTTGGAATGGACGCTGGTGTGCTTGAGTTACAACCTCAAACGGCTCTTCGCGCTCAAAAACGCGGCGCTGGCGGGATAAAAGCGCTCAAAACCCGCAGATTTGGGCAAAAATCAGCGTGAAGGTTTTGCCAGTGTCTATCCGGGACCGGATGGCAACAACGAAAATGAATTTTAGTCAGCGGTCCGAGAGCATATAGACACGCCCTTCTGAAAATCTTTTCTGATGTCCGACAGGCTGCTAGAGCATTTTCAGAAAAGCTGTAGCCATTCGGTTGGGGAAAGAAGCAGCGGATCTTTTGGCTTTTCGCTTCGTTTTCGCCCAGTCACAGGCCGCTGCGGGCATGCTCCTTCACTCAGCCTCGCCAAAACCCAAAATCTCTCGCTGCCGAACGGCTACAGTTTTTCTTCAAACGCTCTAGCACAAATCCACCGGATCAATGTCCACGGACAGGGTCAGGTCGTCGGGAAGGACGAGCGACGTTGCAATTTTTGCCAGGGCTGCGCTCAATTTGCTCATCGCGCGCGTGCGCAGCATGATTTGATGGCGATAAAACTGTTCCGCCCGCGCCAACGGCGCCGGCGCAGGGCCGGAAAGAATCAAATCGCGGAAGTCCGTTTGCCGGCTGTGGACTGCGGACTCGATGACCTTTCGCAAATGTTCGGCCGAAAACTTCACTTTGTCCTCATTCCGGCCTTTGAGCGTGAGCAACGCCACGCGGCTGGCGGGCGGATATTTCAATTGTTGGCGGAATTCAATCTCCTGCTCGTAAAAGCCGGTGAAATCGTGGCGGCGGGCGTATTGGATGGCTGGATGGAACGGCGCGAAGGCCTGGACGAAAACCTCGCCCTCCACGTCGCCGCGGCCGGCGCGGCCGGCGACCTGCGTCAGAAGCTGAAAGGTCCGCTCGCCGGCGCGGAAATCCGGCTGATGGAGGGCGGAATCGGCGTGAATGATGCCAACGAGAGTGACGTTCGGAAAATGGAGACCTTTGGCAATCATTTGCGTTCCGACCAGGATATCAATTTTGCCGGCGCGAAAATCACCGAGCGTTTTGCGATAATCATCCTTGCGTTTCATGGCATCGGAGTCCATGCGGCGAACGCGGGCCTGGGGGAAAAGCTTCGCGAGCGTTTCTTCCACGCGCTGGGTGCCGGTGCCGGAGAACCGGATGGCCGGATTTTTGCATTTCGGATTGGGGCAGACCCGCGGCACCTTGTCCACAAAGCCGCAAATGTGGCAGGCCACCTTTTGCTCGACGCGATGGTAGGTGAGAGAGACGCTGCAATTCGGACAAGTGGCGACGTAGCCGCACTTATCGCATTGCAGCGAAGTCGAATAACCGCGGCGGTTGAGAAAGAGAATCGTTTGTTCCCGCCGGTCCAGCCGCAGGTGGATGGCTTCCTTGAGTTGCGGCGAGAAGATTAAACTCGCTTTTTCCTTCGAGGCCGCCTGGCGCAAATCCACCACGCGGACGCGCGGCATCTTTTGGTTGTCCACCCGTTCGGGCAATTCGAGCAGGGTGTATTTTCCATTCTTCGCGTTGTAATAACTTTCGAGGGAGGGCGTGGCCGAGCCGAGAATGACAACGGCGTTTTCCATCCGGCCGCGGACAATCGCCACGTCACGGGCATGGTAGCGCGGGGCTTCCTCCTGTTTGTAGCTGGTTTCGTGTTCCTCATCCACAATGACGAGGCCGAGCGGCTCGACTGGCGCGAAGATGGCGGAACGCGCGCCGATGACAATGCGGGCGCGGCCCTGGCGGATTTTGTGCCATTCATCATGGCGCTCTCCCGCGCCCAGGTGGGAATGCAGCACGGCAACGAGGGTCTGACATTTGCCGGAGCTGAACCGGGCCTTGAAGCGTTCGACGGTCTGCGGCGTGAGCGATATTTCCGGCACCAGGACAATGGCGCCCTTCCCCTGTTCCAAGGTATGCGCGATGGCCTGGAGATAGATTTCGGTTTTGCCGCTGCCGGTGACGCCGTGCAGGAGAAAAACCGGGGCCTTTTTCGGCTCGGAGCCGGGTGCGACGCCCGGCTCAACTTGCGGGACGCAGGCGCCGCCCATGGCAGACTTGATCGTCTCCAAGGCAGTGGATTGGTCCGGGTTCAACAACAGGGGTTGCGACGGCAGGATATGTTCGCGGGCATAAGGATCGCGTTCGGAAATTTCCGGAGTGATTTCAATCAAACCGCGGTCCTCCAGCTTGCGAACGGTCACCGCCGTCGTCCCGGCCAGCTCGAGCAATTCCGTCAGCAGGACTTCACGGCGCTCTTCGATGATGTTCCAAACCTGCTGCTGGCGTTTGGGCAATCGGGGGAAGTCACCGACGGGGGGCATCGCGCGCACGAACAGTTGTTTTTTCCAGCCTTCTTCCTTTTTGCGAACGGCTTCCGGGAGGACGGATTTCAAGGCGGTTTCCGGCGCGCAGCAATAATAATCGGCGATCCAGCGCGCGAGTTTCAGGATTTTCGGAGTTACCAGCGTTTGCGCGCCGATCGTCTTCAAGATTGGCTTAAGGGCGGCGTGGGCGGACTCCTCGGCGAGAGCGGTGACCGTTCCGAATATTTTTCGCGGGCCGAACGGCACCTGGACGCGGGTCCCCACTTCGATTTGCCCCGCCAGTCCCGGCGGAATTGAATAATCAAATTCCTTCCGCAAGGCGATTTCAAGGCTGACGCGGGCAATCATTACACGTGCAAGGCGGCGGATTTTCAGTCGCGCGAGATCGCGCGCAGTTCGGCTTCCAATTGTTTCCGCAGATCCTCGCGTCCGGCGTCCGTGATTTCGCGCGGGACGCGGAATATTTTTCCAACGGTGATTTCGCAACGGGCAAAGGGCAGCGGCGCCTGGAATTTGTCCCAGCTTTTCGACTGAATTTTCCAATTGAGATGATAGGAGACCGGCACGATTGGCAGGCCGGTGAGTTGCGCGGTGGCCAATACTCCGTCCTGGACTTCGTAGCGGGGACCACGGGGGCCGTCGGGGGTGATCGCCAGGTCGTAACCGCGTTCGGCGCAGGTGGTCATCTCAAACAACGCCTGCGGCCCGCGGCGGGAGGAGGAGCCGCGGATGGGTTCGATGCCGAAATGTTGCAGGATTTGCGCCAGCAATCCACCGTCCCGGCTGGCGCTGACCATGCCGGCCATCCGGCGTTCAGGGGCGAACCTGACGACGAAGCGGCGGTACATAATGGGCGAGAGGGCCAGGCGATTGTGCCAAAGAGCAAAAATGATCTGTTCCCTGGGCGGGCCGGTGAAAAAGCCGGGCCGGTCATCCAACCGGAAGCGGATGGTGGCGGCGAGAAGCCGCAAAGAAAGATAAATGAGGGTTGCAGCAAGCCGCTGATGCCATTTGGGCTGGTGCGGGATGACGACGCCAGCCGGTTTCGGGTTTGGCGTCCCGGATTTCGGATTTGCCGCGGCCATCATGCTCCTTTTTTCAAACAGGCGCGCACGAGGTCCTCAACGGTGGCCTTCGGCCCCAGGGAAGTTTGGGCGGCGCGAACGGCCTCGTGGGCTTCGATTTGCTTAAAGCCGAGGGCCATAAGCGCCAGGACGGCGTCGTTGAGTTTTTGGGCATCGGGCGACAGCCCGTGTTGGGCGCTGGCGGCCTCCCAGGCGGCGGCCGCGCCGATTTTGTCGCGCAATTCGACGACAATTCGTTCGGCGGTCTTTTTGCCGACGCCGGAGATTTGCGAGAGCGATTTCACGTCGCTATTGGCCACCGCGCCGCGGAAGGCCGCGACGGAGATGCCGCTCAAAATGTTGAGGGCAATTTTCGGGCCGATGCCGGAAACAGTATTGACCAGCAGACGGAACAAATCGCGCTCCGCGCCGGACATGAAGCCATAGAGCACGTGCGCATCCTCCCGTACAATCAATTGCGTGAGCAATTTCACTTCGCTGCCCGGCGGCGGCAATTTGTCAAACGATGACAACGGAATGAGGGCCTCGTAGCCGACGCCGCCGACGTCCACGACGACCTGTGTGGGCAGCGCGTCAACGAGTTTGCCGTGGAGGAAGGTAATCATCAGATTCTGTTCGGCAGCGACAGGTTGTATCGCGAATTTTCCAGGGCGTGCGCCAGGGCGAGCGCCAGGGCGTCGGCGGCGTCTGGCGCGGGCGGTTTGGGCAAATTCAAAAGGCGCTGGACCATGTTGGCCACGGCGGATTTTTGAGCCGCGCCGTAGCCGACGACGGCCTGCTTGACTTTGCGCGGGGCGATTTCAAAAATCTCGATGCCGCTTTCGGCGATGGCGGCCAGGGCGGCGCCGCGGGCTTCACCCATAATCAACGCCGTTTGCAAATTCTGGGCATAAAACAGCCCCTCGACGACGCTTACGGTGGGATGATGTTTTCGGATTTCCGAGCGGAGTGTTTCGGAGATTCTGGCCAGGCAGCGCGAACGCTCCCAATTTTGGGGGCAGGAAATGGTCCCAAAGGCGAGAGTTCGAGGATGCGGATTTGCGGTTTGAATGATGCCAAACCCGGTGGCGCGCAGGGACGGGTCAACACCCAAAATGATTGGGGGCGCCCTGCCCGAAGCGCGGGATGAAACGAAGGCGATGGGGCGCGGCGTTTTGCCGGCGACGCGTTCCTTCATCTGCTCGAACTGGCGAAGCGAAATTCCCACGCGGCCATTTTGCCCGCGGGCAGGGGAGAGGGAAAGACAGAATTCAAAAGGCTTCCCGGGTCTTTCGGCGATGGCAAAGAGTCCACCCTTTGCAGCAGCAAGCGTGAGCCGGGGCAAATACGTCCGAACATTCGATCAAGTCAGAGCCGACTGATGTCGGTTGCAATTTTCTACCGGATGCCCAAGGTCAACGGCCGTTGCCGCGGCCGGGCGATTGCTGGCCGGATGGTTGCTGCTGGGAGCTCGTCTGCTGTTGCTGCTCGCGCGAGGGCGATTGCTGCGCACGCGCAGGTTGTTGTTCCTCGCGCGACGGTTGCTGTTCCTGGCCGGAGGGTTGCGAGCGAGGCGAGGTGTAGCGTTCGCCGGGGCTGTCATTGTATTCCGGCATCGGCTCCTGGTTTTCCCGATAGACGGGTTGAGGTTCGGCCGGCGTCTCAACCCGGGGCGCCTGGGGTATTTGTTGAGGCGCGGTCCACGCGGGATATTGGCGGCCCGCTGCCGGAAGCGGTTGATTACCATTTTGCCGAGGCTGGGTCGTGTACCAGGGGTGAGGGGCGGATGGTTGGGGAACGAATTGCGGCGCGACGCCCTGGTGCATTGTGGCGACCGCCGAGCCGGTGAAGACTGGACGGTTGATGACCAGCGTTTGACCGGGTCCCAGGGCCGCGCCCCGCGCGACGGGCGACGACGCCTCCCGGATGGTCACGGGAGTGATCGCCGCATGGGTCACGGCGGCGATGCGCCGCGGATCAATACCCCGGTTGACAATGACACCGCTTTCAGCGCCAAAGCCATTGATTGCGGCCGTCCGATTATAGACGGCCGGAACGTCCGCGGGCGCCACGCGATAGCGGGCCGGATGCGGGTCGCAAAAATCCCGTATTGGCACAAAGGAAAAGAGCGCGGGGCTGATGCCAAAATCGGATCCGGCGGTGACGGCGACGCCGTTAAAGGCAAGCCCGATGCCGGTCTGAAAAGCGGTGAATGGCGGCAACGGCGCCCAGCCGCAATAATCATCGGAATACCGCCAGCAGACCCACGACGGCGCCCACGTCGTGTCCGGCCACCAGCACCAGCCCCAATGCGAATCATGAAACCAGCGGCCGTAATGAAACGCCGCCCAACCCCAGGAATAATCCGAGAGCCAGAACCAGCCATCATCCGTATAGACCCAACGGCCGTGGTCGCAATAGGGTTGCCAGTCGGAATTGTAGATAACGACGGACGGCCGCCAGCAAAGTCCGTAACCGCCGACAGTGACCCAGCCGCCGTAAGGCGCGAGGGCACCATAGAAATAATTGTCGCTGACGTCGTTGGTGGATGGCGGCATCTCGGGAGCCGCCTGGGTGGAGGGAGTCGTATTATCGGTGACACCGAGTTGTTGGTCGCGTTGAATCATGGCCTGGACGACGGAGTCCGGCACGCCGATGTCCTTCAAATAAATAATCTGGTCCGCAGTCAAATTGAACGGCGTTGCGGCGTTGCTGGCGTAACTGATGAGGACACTTTCATCCACGCCGGATTGCGCGAGGGTGATGATTTGGGCCAGCGGGCCATTCGGGTCAACGTCCGGCGGCAATTCCGATTGGATCGGAGTGGTGTCGGCGATGGCGGTGTCCTGGCCCGGGGCGGGTTGGGTTTGGGCGGTCGCGGTCAACCGTGCGGCAATGAGGAAGGCGGTGGAAACGGAACCGATGAAAACGATTTTTCTGAAGGCTGTCTTCATATAGATAAGATAGCAGGAAAGGGGGTTTTGTTTCAGCTTTTTTGCAGGCTTGAAAAACAATGGCCGTCATCTATTTTGGCATGGTCATTTTGCCCCCGTAGCTCAAATGGATAGAGCAGCGGTTTCCTAAACCGTTGATTCCAGTTCAATTCCGGACGGGGGCACCATTCAAAATCAAGGGTTTACGAGGGAATCCGTGCTTTTTATATTCTTTTTCTTCTGACACAATTCTGACAAAACGAATTTCTGACCGATGACGCACAAAAAACCTCCCGTTTGGGGAGGTTTCTCTTGTTTGGGAGCGGCTCAGGGTTTTGGACGTAACCCCCAAAATTTGTCACAGTCGGCCTTTTTCACGTCCCGAACGTAATATCTTTTACAGACTTGATTGCTGTTCCCCATATTTGAGCCTGTGTTACGGGCCTTACTACGCACTTCAAACGGCAAAAGATTTAGGCAAGGGCAAGATTGCCATCGTCGAGGTTGAAACAGATTTATTGGACGAAAGCAATTTCCTT
>DATJSQ010000118.1:0-10386 GCA_035503995.1 Verrucomicrobiia bacterium
TTCTCGCCGCCATTCTTTTGCCGGCGCTGAACAACGCCTCGGGCACCGCCAAACGCGCCGATTGCGTGAGCAACCTCCGCCAACTGGACCTTGCCGCGCAATTGTATTGGGACGATTACCACGGAAACAGTTTCTCCTACCTTTTCGCCCCCACCAATTACGGCGAAATTTACTGGTTCGGCTGGATTGGTCCCGGCGCCGAGGGCGACCGGCAATTCAATTTGTCCCGCGGCGCACTTTACCCCTATCTGCGCGGCAGCGACGTGCGCCTCTGTCCGGCATTGGCGGCGGCTTTGGCGCCGTTCAAATTGAAAGGCACCAACCTCATCTTCAGTTACGGCTGCAATTCATACCTCTTCGGCGGACCGGGACAAACCGCGGTGAACGACGACAAAATCCGTCACCCGGCCGATATCGCCTTGTTCGCCGATGCCGCGCAGGTCAATAATTTCCAGGCGCCCGCTTCCCGCTCCAATCCCATGCTGGAAGAGTGGTATTATGTGGATTTGGAAACCAACTATGGCAGCCCCAACAATTATCCCAATGGCCATTTCCGTCACGACCAACGGGCAAACGTGGCTTTCGCCGACGGCCACATCGGCGCGGAAAAGCCCGTGCCTGGCTCCATTGACCCCAATTTGCCGGCCGCCTACATCGGCCAATTGCCCCCCGAAATTCTCACATTGCAATAACGCCCCTGTCATCTCCCTCTCCGCTCCTATCATGGGAGTAGAAAGGGTCAGGGAGGTGAGGGTCCCCGGGATTCATGAGCCTCCACGGCCAATTTGCCGAGCATTTGAACCATGAACCTGCGAAATGCTCCGTTAAGCGCGATAGCGTCGTGGAGTGCGGTGGCTGGCGGGGAATGGGGCTGACACCGCTTTCGAGCTGGGATCCACCTCCGCATTTCAAGGTCTTTCCGAACTTCCAGGGCCTTCCCCAAAGCGGTGTCCCCCGAAAGCCTTCGGGGTTGCCGCCGCACTCCACGACGGCAAGCGGCTTGGTGAGCGCGTCCGTCATGGGGCCGACACCGCTCCGGTTCATGGAACGGGAAACAGTTCGAGGATTGCTCTTCCGCCTTCACCCAAAATTTACTTTGAAAATCGCCAAACACGATGTATTGATACCTTGAAATCTGTCGCTCCGCCCGGACGGTGGTCGCACAGAAGGTGGAAGGGCGGCGTGGCCGCGCCGCCAGCGCGGTTGTCAGCTCATCATGCGTTTCCATTCGACAGGCACGCGAAGGCGGACAGTTGCCGGCTTCACGTTGATTGAATTGCTGGTGGTCATCGCCATCATCGCAATTCTGGCCGCGCTTTTGCTGCCGGTTTTGAGCCGCGCCAAAGGCGAGGCGCAAAACGTCGCCTGTATGAACAATTTAAGCCAACTGCAGCTTTGCCTGCAACTTTACGTCCACGACAACAATGATTTTTTTGTGCCGAACAATTCAGTCGCGGTCATTGACGACCCCGGCGCCGACATCAGCGGTTTGTCCTGGCTCCCGGATACGGATGCGGACACGGAAATCAGTCCCACCAATATCATCAACGGCCTGTTGTTCCCCTACAACCGGTCGTTGGGCATTTATCATTGCCCGGCGGATTATTCCACCCTTCAGACACCGCAGGGACAGCCCCTTCCGCAATTGCGTTGGCGGAGTTACAATATGAGCCAATCGGTGAATGGTTACCCACAGGGCGACCCGGATTACTTTCCATTCATTCCCGCCTGGACAAAATCCACCGCGGTGCGCCGCCCTGACCCGGGTAGCCTGTTCGTTTTTATTGATGAAAACGCGGCCACGATTGTGGATGCTGAATTCGGCAATCCGCCCGTCGGCTCGCCTTATTTCGAACCAAATGTCTGGTGGGACATGCCATCGGACCGGCATGGTCGGGGCGCAAACCTTTCCTTTGCCGATGGCCACGTTGAGCATTGGAAATGGAGCGTGCCCAAAATCTTTTATCAATGGGTCCAGCCGGTTCCCTCCGCGGAAATGCCCGATTACTCGCGCGTCCAAAATGCCATGAAGCAACCCTATGATGATTAAACAACGTCCCACGGCCACCGAAGCGCGACGCGGGTCCTACATTGGCAATTCGAATGCCCTCAATCCTGGTCCGGCTTGATGCGGATTTCGTCCCGGCTTCTGATTATTGCCGACCATCGAAGAAACCTCACCTCCTTCGTTTCAAATCACCCAAAATTAAATTGAAAAACGTCAAAGACGATGTATTGATACCTTGAAATCTGTCGCTCCGCCCCGACGGCGGTCGCACAGAAGGTGGAACGGCGGCGTGGCCGCGCCGCCAGCGCGGTTGTCGGTTCATCATGCGTTTCCGTTCGACAGGCACGCGAAGGCGGACAGTTGCCGGCTTCACGTTGATTGAATTGCTGGTGGTCATCGCCATCATCGCAATTCTGGCTGCGCTTTTAATGCCGGCCTTGAGCCGCGCGAGGAAAAGCGCCCAAACCGCCGCCTGCCTGGACGACCTTAATCAGCTTGAAATGAGCTGCCACCTCTACTCGACCGACTTCAATGATTACCTTGTGCCCAACCAGGTCGGCGGGTTCGTTTCCGCCCCCTCATCCACCAATGCGCCGAATTCCGTGGCGAATCCCGATTCCTGGTGCCCCGGCTTGGCGCCGTATGACGCTACGCCGACAAACGTGGAAATCGGCCTGCTGTTTCCCTACAACAAATCGCCCGCCATTTATCATTGCCCGGCCGACGTCTCCACCGTCGTCGGCTACCCCAATCTGCTGCGCACCCGGAGCTATTGCATGGACATCAGCCTCGGTTGCATTGATCTCACCACTAACGTTTACTATAAATACACGGAAATCCGTGCTCCACAGCCCAGCAACCTCTTTGTCTTCATTGATACGCAGGAGCAGGACATTTTCGACGGCACCTTCGGCATCTTCGGACCGGACGGTCCAGAGAGTTTCTATGCGGATTACTGGCTGGACCTGCCCGCCGACCGGCACGACCAGGGCGCCAACCTGTCATTTGCCGACGGTCACGTCGAGCACTGGCAATGGAAAGCCCCTAAAATCTACAACGGACCCTTTTGGCCCGCTTATTCTGCCGCCGATCTCGAGGACCTTCAACGCCTCGAACAGTGCATCAAGCCCGACTTGGAATAATGGCGTGGTCACTCAAAAGGCGGTGTCAGCCCTGTTCCCCCGGCCACCGCCTCCAAAACGCCAGCAATATGCCGGTCCATTCCCCAACTCGCTTGTCGTCGTGGAGTGCGGCGGCAACCCCGAAGGCCTTCGGGGACGCCGCTTTGGGAATGGCGTTGGAGTTCGGCCGGGCGTTGCCCATTTGCGAGTCGCCCCGAACTTAAAAACGATGTCACGACGCCAGCCTTTGGAGCGGCATTCAGCGGAACACGATAATCGGGCGTCAGGCACAAATAATTCGTCCCGAAAGGACGGCGGAGACGGCCTGTACGTTCTCCACCGCCCCTACCGGGACGTAAAATATTTCATCTGCGAAATCCGCGGCAAACTTTTTAATCATTCTCCCGATCTGTTCAAAACGGCCAATTAATCCCCGCCGTCACATACACCTGCCCGTTCAAATCCAGGTGCGCACTCATCCCGTTGCCGTTGAAGTTCGCGCCGCCCATCGGCATGTATTGCGCCCCCAGATAAAAATCGCCCCCCGGCACCGCATGATAAACCAACGTCGCGTTCACATAACCACCATAAATAAAATCCGTATCGGCGACGGAAGAAGCGTTGTAATGGGCGCTCGTCCCGTTAGCCAGGGTGACAACGCCGCTGGGGGTTAAATCGCCCGAAACCAGCCCCACCGCCGGCCCGGCCCCCGCGTAGAACCCAATCCGCCGGGTCAGGTTCCAATACAGCGTCGGTCCCAGGCGAAACGTATAAAGCATGACGCTCAACGTCTCGCCGGTTTTCCCGGCAACCGACATGCTGTTGGTGGACACTGGAACGGTTTGGAGGGCCGGACCCGAACCCGGGCCGTTCTGATTGTAACCACCCTGGTAAGTGGGTTGTTGCGGCAGCAAGGACAGGTTGATCCCCCCCGGCTCAGTGTCGAAAGTATAAGAGTTCTGGTTCGCTGTGACCGAAGCTTCGCCCTCAATGCGTATCGGCAGCAATCCGAAGCCAAATTCCCAGCCCAGTTTGGCGTGCTCCCAATACCAATAACTGTCCCCGTAAGCCAGATCGAATCCGACGTATGGCGAATCATTGCCGCTGGAATTGCCGTTGCCGACGGTAAATCCCGTCGTCTGGTCCATTGTCAAAGTCGTTCCGCCATTGCCAATTTGCGACGCATTGTCATATCCAAAATTGCCTGTCCCGACGGCGTTATCACCGGCTGCGCCCCGTGAATCGGTCAGCACATAGCCGTCGTCATAGACCCCCGGGGTATTGTTGGCGGTGTTGAATGTCCCCGACATCGTAAAGTTGGCCTTGATGTTGAACCCAACCAGCATTCCCATTCGAAAATGCCGGGTCCAATCGTATGCCGGATTGATTTTTTGAAGCTTCCATTCGTGAGTCTCCCAGTTGCTTGGGACCGCGGGTGCGTGACTCGCGGCAACCGTCGCCGGTTGATTGGTGACTGATGTTTGCCCTGTTCCCCGTGCCGGCGAAAACGGGATGGCGCCGCGCTGCTGCGCCGCCGTCACACGGTTCGTTCCCGTCGTTGGTGGAGAAAGCACAGTTGACGCCGAAGGCGTCTGCGACGGTTGAGTGGCTCCCGGCCACATCTGCGCCGCTGCATTCAAAGCCATCCCGAAACCCAGACACACCAACCCTCGTCCGAAGCGCCGCCACGTTTTTAATGCGTACTCTCGAAGATGAGTTGATCGCGCCGAAAGCGCCAAACCATCGGAGCCGGGGGTAACGCCCGCGGCGCCCCGAGCAGGTTTCTGGAATGATTGTCGCAGGTTCATGGCATTGGTGGATACATGTAAACCTGATACATCCGCGCCGGCGAGTTGCTCAAGGTTTCAGGCGGACCATAATCAATCCAAAAACCGTAATTCGCGGATTCAGGGGGGACATAAAATAGCGGTTGCGCCACCATCCAATTGGTCGAGGTCATGTCGCTGTAAATAATCGCGTAGGTGCGATTGGTCATGGTTGGAAATTCCACGAGGTAACGGCCGGCGACGTTGGTTATAAGAACCTCAAGGTTGCTCGAGGTGACGCCGGTCAACACCGGGGACAAATCCACCGAAGAGATCCCCACGGCCGTCAACTGGGAATTCGTAAATGGAAAGCCCGTGTAATTTGGATAATACTGCATCGTAAGATTCGCGGTTTGGCCATTCGTCAGCGGCACATCGTAAAGCACGTACGGATTGCCGTTGTTGGTGCCCACCGCGTTCGAAAGCCAGTTCGTCAGCCCGGTCACTATCACCCGCGACGCCGGGACCGTCGCCGGGCCGCCGTTCGAGAGCGTGATGGTTTGTTCCTCGTGGCGCGTCAGATAGTCGAACGATTGCGTTGAACTGATGAATGCCGTCAAATTGGCCTTCAAAAAATTTGTCACCGTAAGATTCGTGGTGAAGAACTCGTCGGTCGGATTCGGGTTCATTTGGTTTGTCGTGCCCACCAACGCGGAAAAAGCGAACACCCCCGTATTGGTCGCCTGAACGGTAATTTGAAAGTAATCAAAGCTGCCCGCCGCCAATGTGCCCAGGTTGAAAACCAGATTGCTGCCGCTCATTTGGTAACTTGCGTTGGTTGGCCAGACATTCGTCAATTCCACCCCGTTGGTGGGAAGGCTGTTGGTGAACATCACGTCGGTCGCGGCGGCCGGCCCGGCGTTGGTCACCAATACGTCATACGTCACCCAATCGCCGGTGTAGGCAATGGGCGGAAACCCGCTCATCGTCACCCCCAAAGCCGAGAGGTTCGTGTTGATCACCGACACCACAACATTCGTTGACTCGATGGTGTTCGTGGACAGTCCGCTGTTGACAACAACAACAATCGTATTCGTCAAGGTTCCCAACGCCAACGGCTCAACGGCGAAGCTCATCTCTTCGACGGGGGCGCCCACTGATTCCAGAAAAAAGGTGACGCTGTTGGTCGTGTTCGTCACCGTGCCCGCCCCGGTCGAGGTCGGTGAGCTGAAGATGACCGGCAATGCCCCGGTAAAAGTATTGGTGACCGAAACGGTCGGGAACGCCGTATTGGTATTGGTGATTTCAATGGTGTAGGTGACCAAATTGCTGATGGCGATGGTATTGGTCGAGGCGGCGGCCAGAAGCCCAACGCCTTGCGCCCCGGCGCGAGTGGAAGTCAGGTGCAACACCAACGCCAGCAGCAACGTCCTCGAGAAGTTGGATAAAAACTTCACAGTGAAATCGTCTCACACTTTATCACCGCCCAAAAGCAAAAGTTGCTTAAAGATGATGGTTTAACCGCAAATGAACCACAATGCGTCCAAACCGCCAAACCGTGAGATGGGGCAACGAGTCTCTGACCGAAGTTCGGCAATCACCAATCGCCAATCAGAAATTTTCTGCTTTCTCATCCTTCATTTTTCATTGCCTTTCCCCGCCCTCGAAGGCAAACTCCCATGCTCAATGTCGGGGCGTAGCGTAGCCTGGCTAGCGCGCTTGTTTCGGGTACAAGAGGTCGTGAGTTCAAATCTCACCGCCCCGACCATTCAATCAACATTGAAAACATTGGTGATAACGATGTTTCTCGCTACAATGCCGCGTGCCGTGCGCCATACATGCCCCATGGCGGGCGGAATTGATGTCTCGCCGGGTTCTTTTCAGCCGGGCGCAAATCTGATTTTGAATGCTCTCATTAACACCGTGCTTTAGCACGGTGGGCCTCGCTGACCACGGAATCCAGCCGTTTTAACGGCTTTCGGGCGCGGCGGGCGCGATGAGGCGAAGAAACCGTCGAAACGGTTGGGGTTCGGATGCGGCCTTCACCGCGCTCAAGCGCCGTGTTATTCCGTTCAAAATCGGATTTGCACCCCTTCCGCGCAAATGTTCCAGGTGGGGAACACGAAACTAATGAATCTCTTATATTCGACGGATTGCGTATCCTGAAAAACCGCATTTTCGGCTTTGGATATCATTTCTGCCTTTGTTGTTTGTTCCAATGCCCATGGTCATCTTGCCACCATTTGCTGAGCCACGGTTTCGAGACGATTTTTGAAATAATTAAAACTTGGCATCTGAATTTGCTGTGGATTTATCTCGCCGCTCTCGACCATTTCACAGACATCATTGTAGTCGTAGTCTCTGGCCGCCAATGCACTCGCCAATTCCTTTTTTGCCGACTTGGGGCTGGCATCGTTGCCGGACAAGCCTTCAAATCGAGCGCAGTTCTGATACTGGTTCGCCTGAACGGCGCAGAGCAACCAAGCCTCGCTTTTTGGTTTGGGCACCATTGGCACACCGAGATCAAAATCCTCCGCAGCAAAGCCCGCCTCCATTGATCTTACTTTGTCATTCCACAGGCTGCGATGGCTGGCAACGGTGCCGTCGCTGTCACGGAACAACACTGCGCCGACAGGACAGTCGTCACGAGCCGAACGATCCTTGGCCAATCGCGCTAAACCACGTGCATTCTTGAAAAAATATCCCGTGTCCACCGCCTTTTTCTTTCCAGGCAAAGTCGTGCCCATCCGCTGACTGCGACAGTAATTAGTCAGCGCGTCCTCGGATATGAAAACGCAACTCGATGCGTTCAGGGGTGAATAATCCCAATGTGGTTCCACCAGTTTGTCTATCAGCAATGTCATCGGGCCGGGTTTGAAATCAGCCCCTTCACATGTCCCCGTTGCCGTTTGACACGAACCGATGTCGCTGGAACCTTCGCCAGAAAGCAGCAAGATCATTTTACGTTGCCGATTTCAAGTTGCCGTTGCCAGAATGTTCAAGTTCTGCGGCCAAATCAGATAGCCGGGTGTCGGCGAACACCTCGCCCGGGCCGAGTGCCCGCAGTTTCTCCTGCATGGCCGAGAGGTCGAAAAACCGCGCCGATTTCGTTTCTCCTCTTCCGGTTCGGTAAAGCAGAATCACGCCCTCTTTCGCGATGTCGTCTGGGACATAGTTTAGAATCATTGGGCTGTGGGTGGTAACGATTACCTGCTTGCCGCATTGGATTAGGAAATCCACCAGCTTTTCCACCAGTTCCGGGTTGATTCCGTTCTCGATCTCGTCAAACAACAGAACCGTGTAGGGGCTGTGGGCTTGCGCCAAGATGGCCATGATGCGCAACAGTCCATCATTGATGTGTGCGGCCTGCACGCTACCGGAACCTGTATAATCTTCACCAAACCACAAATCCTTCCACCCGGCGCGCAGGGATTTGACCTTCCAGCTGGAGAGATGTGGATAAAATTGTTTGACCGCCTTGAGCAGTTGCAGCCGGCTGTCCACCGGCAGGCCCGCCAAAAATGCCGAAAGTTTTTCACCGCCTACGCCGATGTCTTTGGCGGCGTACGACCGCCGCCGCAACAGTTGTGGCGACAGCAATTCCAGTGACTTCAACTGCCGCAAGGATTCCTTGACGAAGGACAGCGCCGGATGCGCATCGCTGAGTTGCAAAACCGAGAGCACGGAACCCTTGTAAATCAGGTTCAATTTTTCCTCCCGCCACTTCAGTTCGCCGTCCGGGGCCGCCAGTCCCAGCCGTTCCGCTTCCAGCTCCAGCAGGGGCTGACCACCGCTTTCCGCTTTTTCATAAGTGCAGCGCAGATGCGTCAGATTGAACCGCCCCTCCCACGTCGTCTCGACACCTTTTTCATCTTGGAAACCAACCTTGAAATTCACCACCGGATTCCACTTGCCCAAATTTGACGCCACTTCCGAGGAGTTCCAATTCCGCTGTTCCAACCAGGTGTCCACCTTGCCGCTGACGATGTGTGCCACGAAGTCAAAGGCTTGCAGCAGCGTGGATTTACCGGAGCCATTCAAGCCGATCAGACAGGTGAATTTGCCTAGACGATAGTGCGTCGGCGGCAGGTCGAAATACACCAACGCCTTGAAATTCTCAACATGGAACCGGGTGATCATTTTTCAAATTGTGTTCAATGTATCATCAAAGCATTAAATTGCCTGTTCGGGTTGCTTTTGACCAGCTTTCAGTGATCAGAAAAGCCTCTTATATGTCGCTACCCGCGGATCATGTTCGGGACGTTGGCAAATTCCCCTCCACCATCGGCCAAAGGCTGCGCCTCGGTGTCCCACCACCGCTTCATCTGCCAGGTGATCGTTCCCATGTGCGTCGGCGAACCGGCGGCAATGCTGTCGCACCAGAATACATCACCAAATTGCGCGCCGCGCGCGCCGCGTTGTCTTTCACACGGCGATGATACACACTCGTCCTCCATGTTGAACGCGGAAAACCTGGTCGTGCCTTTGCAATCCATCGTCAAGCCCCTCGGGTTGGCGGAGCTGTTTCCAAAAGCCCAACCGCTGGAAGTGGAATTGGGCTGCGGCGACGCGTCGTTCCTGGTCGAACTGGCCCGCCGCAATCCCGAACGCAATTTCATCGGTGTCGAACGCTTGCTCGGCCGCCTGTCTAAACTGGACCGCAAAGGCCGTCGCGCCGGTCTGGCCAACCTCCGCGGCGTCCGTATCGAATCGTCTTATTTTCTGAAATATCTTCTGCCGCCGCATTCGGCTTCCGCGCTGCACATCTATTTTCCCGATCCCTGGCCGAAAAAGAAGCACCGCAAATATCGCCTCATTGACTCGCGTTTTCCGGCTCTGGCCCGCGCGGCCCTCGCCCCGCGCGGGGCCGTCTATTTGCGAACGGACGATGCGGATTATCTTTCGCAGATGGTGGAGGTTTTCGCCGCCGATGAAAAATTCCGTGAAATTGAAACGCCACCCGCGTTGGCCGGATTGCCCACCGATTTCGAACGCGACTTCAATTCAAAGGGCATCCAAACCCTGCGTCTTGCATTTGTGACTGCAGAGTGACGATCGGCGATTGGCAATTATTCGGCTGTCGCCAACTGGCATACGTCATTGGAGATTCCGTCGTCATTATGGTTTAGTCATTGGTCATTCCCCTCCATCACACATCAATCACGTCATCGTCGTCTTTTTTCGGCGGTGGCCGACGACGCTGGACCGAAACGCGGGCGTTGCCGGTCAAGACGTTCAATGCCATGGAGACGATGCTGATGATGAGCGCGCCGAGAAACGCAAAGCCAAAGCTGTCCACCTGGAAATAGGGCGCCATGAGCACCCCGACGAAATAGAGCAGCAGGGCATTGATGACCAGGGTGAAAAGACCGAGCGTGAAAATCAGCAGCGGCAACGCCAGCAACAGCAAAATCGGGCGGACAAAGGCGTTGAGCAGCCCCAGCAACAATGCCGCAATCAACAAATCACTCCAGTGCTGGTAAGTAATATG
>DATJSQ010000119.1:0-10120 GCA_035503995.1 Verrucomicrobiia bacterium
TTTGGCCGGTAATTTATGCGCGGAAAATTCTCTTCCCTTCACTGTTGCAAAACGCGATAGAAGCGATAAGGGAAATTCGTCGCGTTAGGGTCAAACAGATCAAACAAGCTGGTGGAAGACAGGTTGGTGTCGAGCGGAACCCAGTCAAGGAAGTTGGTTGTGGCTTCGAGAATGTAGGTGTCGCTCACCACGCCCTCGAAACCCAGTTGAAATTGCCCATTCGCCAGAAAGCCTTCCGAGGTAAAGAAGACGGGAGGCAGCACGTCAAAGGATGCACTGGCTGCGCCGCTGTTCACCGCGCCGGGCGCGGCTGCAATGGCTGCAACGACCGCGCTATTGGTCAAGGCAAATGGTCGGATATAGGGAACGGCATTGGTCGTCGGCGTGGTTCCGTCCAACGTGTAATAAAGACTGACGCCGGGCGGCGCGGACAAAGTCACGGTCACCGAACCGCCAAAGATGCCGCCGTCAGGCTCAATCGCCGGCGCGCTTAGAAAAATGCCGGTGCCGAACACGCTCAGTTCGCCTTCGGCTCCCACATAGACCTTGCCGCCGGCGATGGTGGGCACTGTCATTTTCACCGCGCCGCCGGGATTATCGCGGGCCAGGTCCTGGCTGCTGTTGTAAAGTTCCTGCGAAAGATTGGTGGCATTATAAGCATGTAACACTGCAGGCCCACTGCTGCCGTAAGCATCGGCTTGAATCGCCCAGGCAATCGCGTCTGCGGCACCGTTTGCCGAAATCGCCGGCGTCGCCCCGGGGAAACCAAAGGTGACAGCGGACGCTGACGCGGGCGTGGAGGCAATGACGGCGTTGCTGATGCTGAACGCTTTCATCACGTCGCTGATGCCTTGATAAAAGATCAAGTGATTGAAATAAGCCGGCGCGCCGAAATTCGCTCCTATCGCGCCGGGCAACTCCTGGACGATTTGGCTGTCATTCGCCGGGTTGTAACCGCCCATGTTATCACGGTCCACCAGGTGAATCGTCCCTTCCTTGCCCGCCCCGACGATCAAATGAGGATGCGTTGCGCTACCCACGTCGTCCGGCAAAAGAACCGGTCCGCCCGATCCCAGATCGACGTCGCCGGCTTGCAGGGCGGCTTGGTTGTAGGGAGTAAAATAATCCGCCACTTTCAATCCGTTGGTGGTTGAAAGTTTCATAAAACTGTCGCCATAGTCGTCACCGTTGGTGTTCTCGCTGAAAGAACCATTGGCCGTTTCATAATAAAGATTGGTCTCCGCATCCACGCATAGTCCGTCTCCGCCCATCCAGAGCGCGCCTTCGCCGGCATTTGCTCCAAACGCCGCCACCGTGGCATTGGGCGTGGTGTTGAAGACGTCGCTCGACACCAATTGAAGATTCGTGGCATGAAAGCCCAAAACCCAACCGTGATAGGGATCGGTGTCTGCGTAACTTCCATAGCCAACATAAACCATTCCGCCCGCGAGCGTCAGCCCCGGCCGCTGCAATTGCTGTTCCGGGTTGAACACCACCACGCCATTCGAACCCGCCACGCCCGTGCCGGGAACGGAAGCCGCAACCACCACCGGACTGTAGGGCCGCTCCACGCCGGTGGTGATGTCCAGCGCATGAATCCGATGATTGTAAATTGCGACGCCGTTGTTGGTGCCGTCGAGCGTGAAGGCGTCGAGATACATCGTGCCCGATGCCGGGTCAATCACCGGCGTCCCAGTGATGCCCACTTCAGGAACAAGGTCAATGTATTGGCCATTGTGGTAACGGGTGCCAAAAGCGCCGCTTGAGCTGAGGGCGGAAACGCCCAGATTCGTGCTCCAAAGCAACCCCCCGTCCGTTCCCTGATTGCCGTCGGCGTCAAACGCATAGACCATGTCATGTTCGGTCGCTACATAAACCACGTCATGCACGCCCTTGCCGGGAATATTCACGTTGGTCACCACCAACGGCTCCGCATACACGTAACCTTCCACGGGATATGAAAACAAACGTCCAAAGCTGTTAACGTTGACATTCGACGGCGTCAGCCCGGTTTCATTGGTGTTCGCGCCGTCCCGCGTATTGTCGTCATGGTACGTCAAGACCGACGTCAAAGTCGGGGCAGGATTTGACGCTGGAGTGGTGAAACTTTGCGAAGGCGCCGCCCACGCGCCGCCGGCATTGTTGACGGCAAACGCCGTGTAAAAATATGTCGTATTCGCGGAAAGATCCGGCACCGTCAGCGAGAACATAGCCAGCTGGCTGCCGATGCCGACGGCATATTGCCAATTGGCCGCGTTCGTCCCGCCATCCGTCGTGCCATAATAAATCGTCACGTCCGGCAAACTTCCGGCCGACGAAATAATTTGCCCGTTCAGCACCGCCGCGTTTGCCTGAACACCGCCGGCCGGCAGATTCGTCACCACCGGGGAGCCGGGGGGAACCACCGGAACCGGCGTCAGCGTCCATTGCTGATTCTGATTGCTGGCGCTTGGGTCCCATTCGCCCACGATTTGCCCGAAACCGCCGCCCCAGTCATCCATGTTGTCTCCAAAGCCAACATTGTAAATGTTCCAGTATTCACCATCGGCCGTGAAGGTCCAAAGTTGATTGGACGTCCCGGCATAAGGTTGCAATGCAAGTTGCGATTCGATATTCGTTCCGGTCAAGGCCAAGCCGCTGACGACGTTGGCGATTTCAAATTCATTGCTTTTTTCCAGTGTAATCACCCACTGCTGGGCCTGGTCTGCGTACGTCACTTGGTTGACTTCCGTGGCGTCGCCGTTGGGATCGTCCAGCGCATAGCCGCCGCCGGATGGGCAGGTGATAATGTAACTGCCGTTCGTTACCACAGGCGCGGGCGGAGCGCCTGCAACCAACCCCAGGTCGAACGTCGCATCATAATTATCGTTGCTGCCAAACGTCATTGCGCCGCCTCCCGGCGGGATCAGCGCTATTTGGCCCCCGGGGTAAGGATTACCGCCGGCAACGCCGACGGCATCCCAGCCGTCACCACTGGCTGCCTTGCCAAAGGAGTAGGCATAAGCCGTGGATCCCGATAGTGCCGCCGAAAGGCCGGTCCACCGCAACCAGTCGCCTTCCGTGTAGCTGATGGGTGAGGCGGTGATGTAACTGGCCACCAGCGTCACATCGTTGCCCGATACCGAATAAATGTGAAGGAGGTAATTGATGTTGTCACCTGGGGAACCGCCGCCCGAATCGAGGCCGGCGCTCTTGAGCGCCAGCGATGTCAAAGTAAAACCATTCGTGCTGCCCGCCGTCGTGAAGGTCTGTCCCGGTTCGCCGGCGCCATGGTCCGTTTGATTGTCCGTGTAATAATTCAATCCGTCGGGAAACGTGGTGTCTCCGGAGGTGCTTAATTGGACAATATCCAGTGGTCCCGGCGTGGGAGCAGCAGCGCCGATATCGGTGAGCGTCGCGGGGGTTTGGGCGTGGCTGGACGAGGTCAGTGCCGCGGCGATGAGAATTCCAACGCACTTCCTGCGGAATTTTACTCTCAACATGCTGCCTTTGCTACTGTGCATAAAAGTTTAGCTGGGATTTCCCATTTGGTTTCTTGCCGACGACCGGCGTGGGCCTTTTTCGTGATTTTCTTCCTGCTGCACAGGGTTACAAGTCTTTTTTTTCACCAACCGCCTTTCAAATTGAGGGCAATTGCCAAATTTCCACAGCGCGCCTTGGGGACAGCGCGGAGTTTGAACGGTGATGGTGCCGGATCTCATTACTTCCGCGGACGGAATTTCAAGGCCGCCTCGGTTCGGGTGTGCACGTGAAGCCTCTTGTATGTCTGCCTCAAATGCCAGCGAATCGTTTCATTTGAAATGTTCAGCCGCCCGGCAATTTCCTTGTTGGAAAGACCTTGGACGATCAATTCGAGCACTTCCGCTTCACGCGCAGAGAGCGTTTCAACCTCCGCGTTTGCCGCCTCTTGGCTGCGGAAATGGGCGAAGACTTTGAGGGCAATGGGGCCGCTCATGGGCGCGCCGCCTTCCTGCACTTCACGCACGGCGCTGAAGACCTGATCGGGCGTCGCCCGCTTCAACAGGTAACCGCTGGCGCCCGCACGAATCGCGCTGAAGATGCGATCCGGGTCTTCATAAACCGTCAGCATGATCACCTGCGCCGCCGGCAGCAACTCCTTCAAACTGGACACGCACTCAATGCCCGACTTGCCGGGCAGTTGAATGTCCATCAAAACAATATCTGGCTGCTCCCGCGGCAGGACGCGCAAGGCCTCCTCCGCCGTTTCGCAGGCGCCGACACACCGATAGCCGGGCCACAAATTAATGATCCGTTCCAATCCCAACCGGGTGGTCCGACTGTCTTCGACGATGGCTATTTTGGTCATGGTTGTGTGTGTTTGGCGCTACCGCGCCTGGAAGGAGGGGCAGGCAAAACTCGACGGTCGTGCCCCGCCCCGGCTGGCTGGTGATGCGGCAGTCACCGCCGAGTTGCTCCAAACGCTGGCGCATTCCCGCCAGGCCGTCGCTTCCTGGAGCGCTTTCGGGCAGCGGCAGGCCCCGCCCGTTGTCGCGAATTGCAATCGCCAGTTCGTTGTCCGCAACCTCCATCCGCAGCTCGACTTCACTGGCATGGGAATGGCGAACGACGTTGTTCAGCGCCTCCTTGAATGCCAGAAAAATGCCGTGCCGGACTCTGGAGTCGAGCGGAAATTCCGGCATGGATTCCGGCAGCCGCAGGCGGCAGGCAATGCCCGCCAATTTCAAAAATCGGTCCGCGAAGAAGGAAAAGTACGTTGCGACGGAAGCGATCGAATCATAATGCGGGTTGATGGCCCAGACAATCTCATCCAGCCCGGACACCAATGCGCGGGTCAACGCCGTCAACTGCTGCAGGTAATTTTCTTTCTCTTCCGCGGGAATCGCCGGGTTGTTGCCCAGCTCGCCCAAAATACTCAACTCGGTCAAACCCGCCCCGAGTTCGTCGTGCAGGTCTCGCGCCACCCGTGTGCGCTCCTGTTCCAGAACGCGGTTTCGTTCCTCGCTTTGTCGTTCTTCAATCTCCTCTTGCAGTTGTGCCGTCCGTTGCTCGACCTTGCGGTGCAGCAGCGTGATCCAGATGAATGACAGCCCCAGCGTCACACCCAGCCCCGCCGCCACCGTGACCGCCCGCCGCACGGTCCACCACGAGGGCTGTTGCAACACCACAATCCCGGCGGCGTTGTTCAACAGAATTTCGAACGGATAAAAGCTGCCGCCGACGGGGGGCTGTTCTTCGCTGGCATAAACGCCCCTTAATTGCAAACGGCTTCCCGAAGCAAGCTGCGCCCGGATACGCGGGTCCCATTTCAAGACGGCGGCGAAGCGTTGCGCGCCGCTCTGCAATTCCAGGACGCGCTCGTCGCCGTGAACCGTGTCACTCAATAACAACCCCGCCACCTGCACCAACGTCGCATCGAGGCTGCGGTCCAGCACGTTCGTCTCTGCCACCAGGACCGGCGCCGGCAGCGGCGCATGACCCGTTTCCCGAATCTGTGCGTCCTGGAAAACCGGCGAGGGTCCGCCTAATTTTGGAAAACCCACCGCCTCCACCAGGTCCCCCACGCGCAATCCCAGGTTTTGGGACGGTTGAGCTGTGAGCACGCGGATACCGGCTTGGCCGTCCCGTAGAAAGTACTCGTCGGGCCGGGTGCCAATAATTTGGCCGGCTACTTTGGTGAGTTGCAGCGGGTCGGCTCGGGCGTTAAATTCCAGAAGGTCCGCCGCATCGGTCGTGGGCAGGGAAAATGGATCCTGCGGCGCCGGCTCTTCCACTTCGATGTTCGGCGGATATAAATGAAATCTGCCGGGAAACACTTGCCGCGTGTCCCAATTCCAATCGGCTGTAAAACAGCCGCGGATTCTCACCACGCTATCAATCAGCGAACCGCCGGTCCCCATGGTCATCGTTGGCCACGGTCGCCCCCCGGCTCCTTCTTCCACCGTTACGGTTCCATCGGGCGTCAGCAAGGCCATCTCGGTTGGCGAAATCGCCGTCACTGCGCCGCGTAATTCCACGTATTCGGCATCCAGACTGCCGTCCATCAACTGGTCCCATGTGGGCAGGATCGGTTCCGGCAACGCGGCCGCGCCCAGGCATTTCGCCTTGTCGGCATAAATCACCGGGGAGAAATCCCCCGGACCCGTTCGTCCTTCCACCTCCCACATCTGTCCCACCTGTGGCGGATCAGCCAGATTGAGCGCATCGTAATGGATGTAAACCCCGCCACCCGAAGCGTCCTCCAGCACGTTTTGATCAATCGCAACACCCGTGATTTTTACCGGAATTTCCAGCGCCGCTTGCGCATGGCTCAACCGCCTCACCTGCGCCGCGGTTGTCAGCAAATCGTTCGTTGAATAATTCCGAAATCCTGTGTCCGTCGAAGGGAGAATCTCCACCTCGTCCATGCTGGGAACAATCATGCCGGAAAATTCTCCTCCCGCCGCTTCCTCTGGATATTCGCGAATGCCCGTCACTCGAATGCGCCGGTGAAGCAAATTATTCGAAACTAACGCGCCAGCATCCAATACCGTCACCGGCACGCTGCCGTTCTTCGCCGCCATTTCAATTTCCAGGCTTTCACCGTCGCCCCCGGCAAAAATGGCTTCGCCTTCCGCTTCCACCCATTGGCTGCCATTCGGTTTGGACAGCGCCTGCGCCAATGGAATCGTTCGCCGTGCGGAATTCGTCCCAATGAGAGTGCAGGCAATCGTGGACGGTTTTCCGACGTAGAGCCGGCTGCCATCATCGGACGTGCAATAAAAGGTGTACTCCCCTGTGACCGGGATTCTGAGAAAGCCGGAAAACACCAGCGCCGTGTAGTCGGCGCGCGCGGCGTAGGACAAATCAGGACGCTCGGCCACGCCGTTCGTCACGGGAGACTCTTCCTCAAATTCCGGCAATTGTCCCGCCGGAAATGTGTTGTAAGCGGAAAAATCCAGGCCCGGTTGAAATCCCCTCGCGCCAGGCGGTTTGTGCCAGAGCACCTCCTCCGGAACTTTTCGCCGCGAAATTCCTGGACCATCGTATTCCAGACTCAAAGCTTCCCGGCCATTGTACTGGAACCATTCCAAACGAACCGGCTGAAAACCAGCGTTCAGAAAAATGCGCCCCGACTTGGTAATCGCAGCGTGGATTCCGTCGTTGTCCACCAGCGGGCATGGGGTAATTCGATAGGCATGGGGCGTTTGCGTGATCCAACAATTGGTTGCCTCCACCCTCACCTCGTCGCCGACTCGAAAGGCGTTGCTCACCGTGGGCAATTGCAACAGAACCGTTCCCGTTGGGTCCTGAAGCGCCAGAAGTTTCCGTCCACGAACCATTGCGCAGACAACTCCTTTCAACTGAACTGAGCGGACCGCATTCGCCTGCTCAAAAACCGCCTCTCGAAACCCGGCCACCGAAGTCGCGTTTGCAACGGGAATATTTTCGGCCATGCTGATTACCGGCGGCAGAGCCGCCGCGCAAAAGCAGAGCAGCAACCGCCCGCCTCTCCGCCATTCGTCGCCGCCAGTCCGCCGCCGCGCAAAGGCTGCAGCTCGGGAAAATAAATTCATTCGACTGAAAAATTGAACATGGAATGTCAATCCACCAATAACACAAGGCAATGGAAAAAACAAGCTGCCAATCCCGGCGAATTCCGATGGCAATGTCGTGCCGTTCCACGGCTGATTCACCGTCCATTTTGAAAGAAATATTGTATTTTATCCGCAAGATAAAATACCGTGAGTTTGTATGAGCAAAATTTCAATTGTCAAAGAGGCGGCGGAAAAGGCCATTGCCGCCGAGCTTGAAAGAACCGCGCATTTGCTGAGGAAGGCGGACATACTTGCGGCGGGAACCATCATTGTGACAGGTTTCCAATTGTTGGACGCGAACAATGTGCTGGGGGCGCATTGGACCGACATTTTATATTATCTGTCACTGGCGGTCTTGAGCGTCGCTTTGCTTTTCGCCTTTCGCGGAATGGGGGGCAAAGGTTATGCAAGTTATCCGCGCGGCAACAAACTCTGGGAGACCTTGAAGCCGGAAAATATCCCGGAAGAGGCGGCTCAAGAGGCGCTAGTCCATATGCTCTTGCAAACCAGGGAACAGAACGCGCGCTTGAACGACGCCAAAGTCAATGCGCTGTCTTGGTGCGGCTGGCTGCTCTTCATCGGCTTCTTGCTGGTTGTTGCCAGTCAATTGCTGAATGCAATCTTGAATTCACCGGTCTATATCTCCCCGCCCGGCTGACAGAGCGCCGCACACCAAACAGACAAAACTTAAATCATGAATCGTATGCTTTTCGGACCGGATATGAGCCGATGTTTTTTATCATCGAGGCGATTTTGGACGCCTTTTCCAAGGCTCCCTTGACATTCGCCTGTCTTTGCGTTCCGGCCACATCCACAAGAAAAATATAGCTGTCCGGGTGTCCCTCAATCGGGCGGGATATGATCCGCGTCAGGTTGACTTCCTCCTCTTTGAAAGGCGTCAAAATATCGTAAAGGCTGCCGGGCCGGTTGGGCAATGTAAAAACGATGCTCGTCTTTGTGTTTTCAGGGGAAACTACGTGGTCCCGTCCTAAAACAAAAAACTGTGTCACGTTTTTCATTCCGTCACCAATTGGAAATTCGAGGACCTTGAGTCCATAGCGCTTGGCGGAATCCCGACTGGCAATTGCCGCGGAATGAGGTGTTGCCGCCGCCTTTTGAGCAGCGGTTGTCGTGGAGAGCTGCTCCACAATTTCAACCTGAGGGAATTTCTCTTTAAGCCATTCGCCACAATAATGCAAAGGCGCTGGATGCGAATAAATTGTGCGAATCTCCGTCTTGTCCTTGCCAATCAAGGCCAAACGGACATTGATTGACAACGACTCCTGCACAATCAGTTTGTTTTTCTCGTTAACAAGCTGGTCCAGTGTCTCATAGATCGTTCCGCCGGATGAATTTTCAATTGGAACAATTCCCAAGGACGCGCGGTTCATCGTCACGGCTTCAAAGACATCGGGAATCGTCGGCTGGGCCAATAATCGGGCTTGATCCTCAAAGCGTTTTTGCGCGGCAAGGTGTGCGAAAGTTCCTTCCGGCCCCAAAAAGGCCACGGTTGGCATTAGCGTTTTCATAAGTTCATCGGGGCAATCGCAGCTACCGCCATGCCGGATTGCCGGGGTTGTTTGATTGGCGGCCTCTCCATACCACAAGGGCACACGATCCCCTCAAATAATAAGGAGTCAAACCCAGTGGCAGTGCTTGTTTCATTTTAGAGACCGGCGGCGATTAGCGCTGTCTTGAAGATAGACGAAACGATCAGCCGACCGTTAGCAGAAAATGAAAGGAAAAATGAAGAAAATAATGGCTCGCAAATTTCCATATTTTTCCTATTGACACCCGGTTTTCCATATTCCATGTTTTCCCCATGCAAATTCAAAGGGAAATCGAACGGAAGGCCGAAAAAAAACGGCAGGAAATCGCCGAGCTGCAAAAGCAGCTCCATGCCGCCGAATCCTATTTGGCAGCATTGCAGGATACCTTGAAAATGCTGCCTAAGGATGGCGATGCCGCTCCGGTTCTGCGCCCTGAAAGCGACCTGGCGAAAGCCAGGGATTTCATCAGATCGAAAGGTTGTCCCCAACACGTCTCGGAGATTCTTAAGGGCATAAACAAAGACCCAAACAAGGCAAATAAAGTCTCGTTAAGCGGTTCCCTTGGAAATTATGTGAGAAAGGGGAACATTTTCACCAAACCGGCGCCAAACACCTTCGGGCTGATCGAATTGGAAAAGACGGAAGAAAAAACGGAAACTGACCCGATTACTGCAATGGAAAGCTTGCAAAAAGCAAATTATTGATTTCGAGCGGGAAGTGGAAATCACGAAATCGTCACGCTCATCCACCATCCCAGCCAGCCACGGAAAAGACAATTGAGGAATTGCGACTGGTAGCCGTTGGCAACGGTGTTGGCCATTCACTGCTCACGGGTCGGCAAACGCGGTCAACCCAATCCTCTCTCTATTCCACCACTTGCCCGTTGACCGCCATTCGTTTGCTGCTAAAATCGCCACCGTTCGATGAAATTGTCGCGTTTCATTCTAGTCTTGGCCCTGGCCCTCGCCGCCGCCGCGCCCTCGCGGGCCGAAATAGTGGACGGCATCGTCGCCG
>DATJSQ010000120.1:0-3507 GCA_035503995.1 Verrucomicrobiia bacterium
TCCGTCACGAAAGAACTCCGAAAAAAAATCGGCGCGCTGTTGGCCGAAAAATAAACGCTCGCGGCGGGAGATTTCTGGTGTTGGCGAAGGCGGGAGCCGAAACGCCGCCAAAAGCCGCAAAAACCGCGGTCTCATGGATCCCTGGCTCAGCGGCTACAGCCTTGGTGGAAATGGCCTAACCCGCGGGCGAATTGGTCGGAACAGAATTGGTGGAAGGAATTTCCGGCGGCGCATTCGTGCCTTCCGGCAAACGGCGCGGACGGCGGAGCAATTCTTCAAATTGTTGTTTCTGCTCTTCCGTCAGGGTCTGGCGGATTCGTTGCCGGGTTTCCTGCAGGACGCCCCGCATCTGCGGAGCAACCACCTGCCAGATTTCACGGTTCCGCTGCTGCCCCTCGGCCACGATCTTTTCAATCGTCCGGCGCTGCTCCGGCGTCAAGTGCAGCGCGGCGTCCAGCCGGTCCACAAAATTTGTCTTCAATATCTCCGGCCGCGCGACAAAATCCTCCAATGCGCGCGGCGCCTGATTCTGAGGGCGCCGATTTGCCGCATGGGAATGGTTGACGTAATTAACCAGCAGACCGCCGGTGAAGACACCCGCGCCGAAAATCACAATCGTCGCGAGAATGACTTTCCATACGTTCACTGCGCTTGATCGCTTTGGTCCACGGACGCCAAAAGCGTATTATCCAGATTTTGGGAAAGATCGTCGTTCGTTCCGCCCGTGGAAGCGGAAGTGCATAAGGCAAAGATGCCGCAAACCAGCGCAACGCCGATGCATGAAACCGCCGCGCGCCAAAGCCCGATCACCCAGGCGTCCAAGGAATGCGGCGGCACCCGCGAGGCCAGTAACGCGGTCACCCGCTTTTCAAATGCATACGGCACGTGGTCGCCCCGCGCATCGGCGCGGGCGGCGGTGATTAATTTCTTTTGAAGTTCAGCCAGATTCATGTCGTTCGAGTTTTTAGACGCCGCATCGCCGCGGCGGGTTACATTCATAAGTATTTCTCCTTTGCAATTTTGGCGAGGATTTTTTTCATCTCCGACCGGGCGCGGAACGCCCGGACTTTGACCAGCGGCGCCGACCAACCGGTCAATTGCGCGATTTCCTTCACCGAGCGGTCCTCAATTTCCATCAGGGTGATGATCAGCCGCGCCTGCGGCGAGAGCCTCTCCATGATCCTGCCAATAAGCAGTTTCGCGGCCTCCGCTTCCTCGCCGGCTGTCTCCGGCGCGGCGGCAAAGCGCTCCAGCCAGTCGGTCTCCATATCGCTCAAGTCGGAGAACGAAGCCTCGCGATTGCGCTGGTGGCCGCGCAAAAAGTCATAACACGTGCGGACCGTCATCCGCATCAGCCAATGCTCAAATGGCGCTTCGCCGCGAAACGTGCCTAGCTTCTCAAAAGCCTTGAGCCACACTTCCTGCGCAATGTCCTCCACTTCGCTTTCGCGGCGGGCGTAGCGGCGCGCCGTGGCAAAGACACGCGGTGAATATTTTTGAACCAACGGCTCGAAGCTCGCGGCGTCGCCTTTAAGCACCGCGGCAATCAACTCCGCTTCGGTTCGTTCCATCGGCGGAGTTTGCCAAAGACGGTGTTGCCGCGAAATTCAATTCACAATGGGCAACCCGTTCGAATCGCGAGGCAATTCCGGCGGCAATGGCAGGTGTGTCTCCGGGGCGGCTGGCGCGGCCGGCGCGGCATCCCTTCCGCCGCCAAGACGGTCGGGCCGGAAGCTCTTAATTTGCTGAATTTGCCCCGCTGAAAGCGGCGGGTTCACTTCCGACAGCGCCTTGGCGAAAATAACCGTCAGTTCCGCCTCAGCCTGCGCCGACGCATCGGCGTCTTGGCGCGCCGAGGCTTCGTCAAAGCTGCCGCCGGTGGCGTCGTCCAGCAACGCCTGCCGCGAAACCCGCACTTTTTCCTCGAGCGCCCGAATTTCAGAAAATTGGGGCTTTAACGCCATCCGCAGCGACTCGCGCTGCGGGTCGGTCAGTACCCTGTTGATCCCGGGAAACACGCGATCGCCGCCGTTTGGTCGTTGGTCCTGTGCGACCGCCGTCCCGATCAGGCCCGTCAACAGGACGATGAAAATAGTTCTCTTCATAGGTGATTTTAAATGAATTTCTACGGATATTCAGACGGGAAACGCCTTGGGAAGTTACGCGCAAACTTGTCTGATGACACCGAACGGTTGGCCCGGCATGATTACATGAATGAGACTTTCCCATATTAATATCACCATGCCGAAGGGCGGAGAGGAAATGGCCCGGTCTTTCTACGGCGGCCTGTTGGCACTGCGCGAGATTCCCAAGCCGCAGCAGATTCGCAATCGCGGCGGAGTCTGGTTTGATGCGGGTGGGTTGGATGTCCATGTTTCGGTGGAGGAACAACGAGCGAAACCGGATGTTTATCGGCATTTTGGACTGGAATATGAGGACGTGGATGGCCTTCGGGCCAGCCTCCATGCGGCGGGTGTCACAACCGAGGATGGACGGCCGGCGCCATGGCGGCGCTTCTTCGTGCGAGACCCGTTCGGAAATCGAATTGAAATTCATGAACCCGGCGGCCTGAGAGCCTGAGGAACCTAACGCAAAGGCGCCAGGAGACTAACGTGCAACCGATGGAAGCTTTCGGGCGGCCCCAGGTAGCTGGGCTTTTCGCCGCCGCAATTCACCACAATCTTTTGCAGCACCACCCCGGGGTCCACCATCCAGACTTTCAATGTGTGCTCGCCGGGATGGCTCAGCTCAAAATCCGTCGTGATCTTGCGGACGCTGTCGCGGGCGGTTCTTTCCCAATCGGAATTGCCGTCGCCGGCGGTATAGTCCGCCGGAACCGCCGTCACGATTTGCGGCGCCCCATCGTCAAATGACAGCGCAAATCGCAGCCCGCGTCCGGAAACAAAATTCAGCGTCGGGGAAATGATCGTTTCGACGTGGACGGTCCCGGTGTCGAATAAATACATCCGGTATTCCAGATGCGGGGAATTTTCCGGAGGCGTGACGCTCGGCGCCGTCACTGGGAAGATGCTCATCGCCGAACCGGTGCGACCCAGGTTTAGAATCGGCGCCCAGGCTGCGTTTTCCCGCAAACCATTCCCGGTGAAATCTTTCGCCTGCTTCGAAACGTTCCCCGTGAAATCTTCCGCCTGCATCGAGACGTAACCGTCGGCTTCGACGAATCCTTGAATGGAATCCATGTCCGGCGTTTCCGGATTGAAAACATTCACCTGGACGGTGACGGTATTCGTTCCGCTCGAGAGCGTCACAAACCCATGGGTTGAACCGGCGGGCGCATTCGCCCAGTCAATGCTGGCCAGCAGGCGGGTGTCTTTTTGGACGCCGCCGCCCGTTGGGTTGAGCAGTATCCAGGGCGCGCTGGTTTGGGCCGAAAAATCAAATGGCATCCGGCCTTTGTTGAAGACATCAATGGACCGCGACGGTTTATTGAACTTGTCGAAGTTCAAGACCGCCGCATCGGAACCGCCCGGCCACGAATCCGTCGAG
>DATJSQ010000121.1:0-8700 GCA_035503995.1 Verrucomicrobiia bacterium
AATTCATGCATCGGTCCTGGAACAAATGAATGCCCTGCTCGACAACCTCGAACTGGGTTTTTCGAATGAAGGCCTGCCCTTGCGCGATTGGCTGCCGATAATCGAATCGGGCCTGGCCAACCTGACCGTCGGCGTCATCCCGCCCGTTTTGGATGAGGTTTTGATCGGCGCCATTGACCGGGCGCGAAACCCGGACTTGAAACTGGCAATCGTCCTGGGCGTCAATGAAACCGTTTTCCCGGCGGCGCCGGCGGCGCCGGCAATTTTGACCGAGACCGACCGCGCCGAATTGCAAATTCCACTTGGGCCGGATTTGCGCGGGCAAATTTCGCGCGAGCGCTTTTACGGTTACATTGCCTGCACCCGCGCGAGTGAGAAGCTGGCGTTGACATTTTCGCGCAGCGGGGGAGATGACTCCATCTTGAATCCATCGCCATTCGTGACGCATCTGCGGAAAATTTTCCCCGGCCTGGAGATTGAGGAATTCCAAAACGAACCTGGTTTGGCGGAGATCGAGAGCGTCAACGAATTTGCGGCGGCCGGGCGCGATCTCCTTCGCCAGTCTTCGGAGCGCGTTCTTAATCCCGCGCTTCTCCATGGAGCGGAACGGACGAAAGGGATGGACGGGGCGGAAGGGCGCGGAGGAATTGAAATGGAGGGATTTTTTGGGATCACCTCCTCTCCCCGGCCCGCTCCTCCAACAGGAATTGAGGGAGAGGGAGACACAGCGGGCGCATCTGAATTGCTCGATTTGCCCGCCTTGAAACGTTTGGTGGAAAATTTGAAGCAGTTGCGCGAGCCTGATGGCGAAGAAAACCTGTCGCCGCCGATCGCCGGCAAACTTTATGGGCCGGTTCTGCGGACTTCCGTCAGCCGGCTGGAGGAATTCGCGTCATGTCCGTTCCGATTTTTCGTCCGCAGCGGTTTGCGCGCGGAAGAGAGGAGGATTTTTGAGTTGGACGCGCGCGAACGGGGCAGTTTTCAGCACGACATTTTGAAAACGTTTCACGATCAAACCGCCGCCGAAGGCAAACGCTGGCGCGATTTGACGCCCCCGGAGGCCTGTGACCGGGTCGCCAGAATATCTGAAAAAGTGATTGAGGAATACCGCCTCGGGCTTTTCAACGAGACCGCGCAATCGCGTTTCGCGGCGCGCGCCCTGGCGGAATCGTTGCAGGACTTTGTGGCCGTGACCGTGACCTGGCTGCGCGAGCAAAATGAATTTGAACCGGTTGCCGCGGAATTAAGTTTCGGGAGCAAAGAATCGCCTGAGACCGCGTGGGAAATTGATTTGGGAAATGACAGAAAATTGGCGTTGAACGGACGCATTGACCGGGTGGATTTGTGCCGGGATGACAACGGGAACGCACTGGCAATCGTTTTGGACTATAAATCCAGCGAGAAGAAGCTGGAGCCGCTGCTGGTGGAGCATGGAATTCAATTGCAATTGCTGGCGTACTTGAGCGTGCTTCGGCATTGGAAAAATCCCGGGGACATTTTCGGCGTGAAAGAACTGAATCCCGCGGGCGTATTTTACGTCAACCTTCGCGGACAATTTGAGAATGGGGACTCGCGCGACGAGGTGCTGGCCGGGCGCGATGAATCGCGGCGGGCGGCCTATCGCCACACTGGGAGGTTTGACGCCGCGGCGTTGGACAAATTGGACGGCAAAGGCGCGCGGGACCAGTTCCATTATCGTTTAACGGACGAGGGAAAGCTGTACGCGAATTCAATTGAAGCGCTGCCGCATGAGGCGTTTCAGAAATTGCTCGACCGTGTGGAAATCCAGTTGCGTGACTTCGGCAAGGCTATTTTTGCGGGGGTGGCAAACGTGGATCCCTATCGCAAAGGGAACCAGAAGCCGTGCGGCTATTGCGACTACGGCCCCGCCTGCCGGATTGATCCGTGGACGCACAAGTTCCGGGTGCTCAAGTGAATGAAATCTTTCAAACACGCCATCACCGCGCCATGAAAATGGCATGAAAACTACAATTGCACTTGATGCCTCAAACCGAATCGTGCTTTCGCGGGAGCTGCGCCGGGCAGCCGGAATTCCACGGAGGCAAAAACTGTTGGTCTCCGCGCCGCCGGGGCGCATCGTTTTGGAAATGGAGCCCAATGCTTCCGGCCGCATCATCAAACGCGGCAAGCTAAAGGTCTGGACGGGCGCGGTCCCGGCCACGCCGATTGAGGACGCCGTCGAACACACCCGCCACTACATCCTATGACCTTCCTTGACACTGGAATCCTGGTCGGGGCGGTCTTGAAGTCGCATTCCGAACATGGGGTTTGTCTCGCGGCGCTGGAAGATTCCGAGCGTCCGTTCACCAACGCCCATGCATTGGCGGGAATCTTTCCCGCAAACTCAACGTCAACTCGGTCGCCGCATCCGTCGGCACCTTGTAAAACCAGTGTCGGGGTGGAGGCATTGATGTTGGCGGACTACGAAACTGCGATTCGGGAGGCGCACAGCCGGGGAGTGATGGGCGGGGGAATTTACGATTCCCTGCATGCGACCTTTGCGCGCCGGAAGAAGGCGGTACATTGCGCTTATGCGAAACGGGCATTGATGAAAATTTCATCACTAGAAGATTACGAACAGCTTGCAAAGTAAAAACGGCTGGCGACGACAGCCGAATCGTCACGGATGTAACAGACGGAAGTATAAATTTCCCGGCTGCGGCGGGATGATGAGGCTCTTGTTCGTCCCGTCGTCGGCAATCGTATAGCCGCTGTAGCCGCTCGGACCCCAATATGTGGTCGTCAAATCCGGATTCTGCTGCAAAGACCAACCCGCTGAAGCTGATGGCCACGATACGCGCGCTACGTCGCCCTGACGATTAATAGTCAGCAATGGTTTGGAAATTGGTGCAGGACTAATTGAAGTGTTGATCAACACTGTTAGCGTATTTTCAAAAGGACTCGCGCCGACTAAATCGAGCTTGCCGTCGCCAGTAAGATCCGCAGCAATAACGGAAGATTCATACCCAACGTTTAGTGTCGCATTAAGGCCAAAACCACCGCTGCCGTTGTTCGTGAACACAGTTAGTGCATTAGTATTTGAATTCGCGCAGATCAAATCCGCTTTGCCGTCACCGTTCATGTCCGCCGCCACCACAGAAACGGCGCCGTCAGGCATGGAGAGCGATTCATTCGAGCCGAAGCCGCCAGTCCCATTGTTGGTCCATATCGTCACCGTGTTATCACCTATATTCACGCTAATTAAATCCATCTTACCATCGCCGCTGAGATCTGCGGCTACAACGGAAACGGGATGCTCACCCACATTGAGCGTGGCATTGGAACCAAAGACACCACAGCCATTGTTCGTGAACACAGACAGCGTGCCGGGACCCCCCAGATCAGAATTGGCACTGACTAAATCCAGTTTGCCATTGCCGTTGATGTCCGCGGCCAGGACCACAAGCGGGCCATTGCCGACATTAAGGGTGGCATTCGATCCAAAAACACCGTTACCATTGTTGGTGAACACCATTAATGTGTTGTTGCCAAAATTAGCCACAACCAAATCCATTTTTCCATCGCCGTTGACATCTGCAGGGATCACACAATCCGCTACCCCATTTACCATCACCGTGGCATTCGATCCAAACAGGCCATTCCCATTATTAGTAAACACCGTCAACGTGCTGGGACCGACTAAATCGGAATTTGCAACAATCAAATCCACTTTGCCATCACCGTTTATGTCCGCCGCCGCGATCGAAAGCGGCAAATCGTCCACATTGAGTGTGGCATTAGAACCGAAGACGCCAAAGCCATTGTTGGTCAGCACCGTCAGTGTGTAGGGACTGGATGCGCTGTAATTCGCGCTGATCAAATCCAGTTTGCCATCACCATTAATATCCGTCGCCACAACCGTAGTTGACCACTCTCCTCCCACGCTGATGGTATTGGTCGTGAAGGTTAAGTCTTGCGCGACTGCACGGTAGATGTTGGCGAGCGACATCAATATGAATACAAACAAAAGTTTGGCGAACCACTTCACAAACGATATTTACACATTAGTTTTTTTCTCTATTAAAAGTCAAGTTCCGATTCGCTTCCTAAAATCTGACGCCCTTAATTAATCTCCGAAGAACTCCTGTTCAAAGAACGATTCACCCCGGGGTTTTCTTGCCTGCATTTTTCTTTTGCCAATGCTGGTTCAGTGCATTGGTAATTTTGGCCAGCAATGTCCGGTCTTGGATCTGTTAAGCAACCACCCGCGGTCATTTTAATCCGAAGGCGGCGGCGTTGGCGAGATTGAGAACCGTGTTTGGGAATATTCCAATCCAGAACATTCCCGCGATGCAAAGGAGGGCCAGAAATTTCGCGCCGCCGGAGAGAGGAATCGGCGAAAGGTCCCGCGCCTCCTTGCTCCAATAAATCGCACGGATGACGCCGAAATAATAATAAAACGAAATCAGCACGCCGGCCAGGGCGACAAAGGTCAGGCAATAATAGCCGTGGTTGGGCGTGGAAAAGCCCTGTTCGATGACCGCCTTGAGCAGGAGGAATTTCCCGAAGAATCCCGCCAATGGCGGAACACCGGCAAGCGAAACCATCGAGAGGGTCATCGTTGTTGCCAGGAGCGGCGAACGCTGGTTCAAACCGGCCAACGCGGAGACATCCTCGTGGTCCAAATGCTGCATTGCCAGCGTGATGACGGTAAATGCCGCGACGACCGTGAACAAATAACCGGCCAGGTAATACATCACGGCCGATTGCCCGGTCGCGCTGATGGCCGCGACGCCCAGTAGCATATAGCCCGCGTGCGAAATGCTGGAATAGCCGAGCAATCGTTTCAAATTGCGCTGCGGCAGCGCGCAAAGGTTTCCGTAAAGGATGGTGAGGGCGGAAACGACGATTAGAAAATCCGCCCAATGGGCGGTGACGGCGGGAATCGCCGTGAACAAGACCCGCAGCAGCAGGACGAATCCCGCCGCCTTGGACCCAACGGCCAGAAAGGCGGTTGTGGGCGTCGGCGCGCCCTGATAAACGTCCGGCGCCCAGATTTGGAACGGAACGGCGGCGATCTTGAAGCCCAGACCGGCGAGCAAAAAGATGACGCCCGTCAGGAAGATTTTGTTGTCGAGGAACTGCGGGGCCACCCGCGCCAGTTCGGTGAAATTCATGGTTCCGGCCGTGCCCCAAATCAAGGCGATGCCGAAAACCATAAAAGCGGATGACAATGCGCCGATGATGAGATATTTCACCCCGGCTTCGAGCGACAGGAGTCTGGCGCGCTGGTAACTGACCAAGACGTAAAAGGTGACGGTGATAAGCTCGATGGAAACGAACAGCATCACGAAATCATTGGAGGAGGCGGCGAAGAGCATTCCGGCAAGCGCAAAGATAATGAGCGAATAAAACTCCACGATACCGCCGGGGATGCTTTCCGAAAATTCCGCGGACAGGAACAGGACGAGAATGGCGGCGATGATGAAGAACCGTTTGAAAAAGATGGCCATGGGATCCTCGATGAACGCCCCGTGGAACGCCATTCCCGTGGGAACACTGCTTCCCAAAAGTTCCAGGAGCATGACTCCGAGGGCGGCGATGCCGAGGTAGGCGAGAAATCTTTTCCGTTCGGGCGTCACGCAGAAAAAGAAATCGGCGAGCATCAGCACGATGCCGAGGGCGATTACCCAGATTTCCAAAAACATCAAAGAGGCATTCATCAATTTCGGCTGTCGGCTTTGGGAGTTTGCGTTTCGGAAAGCACCGCCATGCCGGGCATGGGATTGGCCATACTCACGATTTTGCCGGCGTCCGGCTCAATCTGATTGGTGAGCAATTTCGGAAAAAAGCCGAAGACGAGCAAGGCGGCCAGCAACAGGGCGTAGGGCAGCCTCCGCCACGAATTGGTGGCATCGGCCAGATTGGAATATTTTGCCGGCAGCGGGCCGTGCAGAATCGTCCGCACGGCGCGCGTCATGTAAATGCCGCCGATGACCAGGCCGCCCCACACGGCCAGGACGACCACGACGGGAAATTCGTTCCAGGCGCCGAAGAACACGGTGATTTCGCCGACGAAATTCGCGAAGCCGGGCAGGCCGCACCCGGCCATCGTCGCCATGAGCAACGCCGTGCCGATGAAGCGCAGCTTGCGGCACAGCCCTCCCAGTTCGCTTATCTGGAGGGTGCCGGTTTTTTGATAGATATAGCCGCTCAACGCGAACGTGAGGGCGGCAAGGAACCCATGCGCCACCATGATGAAGACCGCGCCGGTGACGCCGATCAGGTTCAGGCTGGCGATCCCGAGGAAAATAAAGCCCATGTGCGCGACGCTGGAATTGCCGATGAGCAGGTTCAGATCGCGCTGGCGCATGGCGACCCATCCGACGTAGAGAATGTTGCCCAGGCAAAGCCAGGCGACAAAATTCATCCAACTATGCGCCGCCTGCGGCAACAGGGGCAGGGCGATGCGGATCAACCCGTACAGGCCGAATTTTTTAAGGATGCCGGCGTGAATCATCGCGGTTGGCGATGGCGCGGAACCGTAGCCGAGGGGCGCCCATGAATGAAACGGCCAAAGCGAGACCAAAATACCAAAGCCGAACAGCAACAGCGGGAAGATGATGTTTTGCGCGTGGACCGTCATGGGGTTCGTTTTGGCGTGCGCAATCAACGCCGGGATATCGAAGGTATTCGCGCCCGATTGCAGATAGAGCGCAATCAGGCCGATGAGGGCGAGCAACGCGCCGATGCTCAGGTAAATCGTGATCTGGAAGGTCGCGTAATTCTTGCGTTCACCGCGGCCCCACACTCCAATCATGATGAACGTCGGCACCAGCGCCAATTCGTGCAGGAAATAAAAGAAGAATAAATCGAGCGACGCGAACGCGCCGAGGATGCCGCCGCTCATCAACAACAGGAGGATGTAAAATTCCTTCTCGCGGGTCTGGATTTCCCATGAGCAACAGGCGGCGGCGAAGGCGACAATGGCGCCCATGAGAATCAGGCCGACGTTAAGGCCGTCCACGCCGACGTGGTAACTGATGCCGAGAGAATCCACCCACGGGATTTGCTGCTCGAACTGGTAGCCGTTGGCGCCCGGCACAAACTCGCAAAACATCCTCACCGCCAGCGCGGCGGAGATCAACGTGGCCAGCACGGCGATGGCGCGGACGACGACCCGATAATTGCGCGGCACGAAAATCAGCGCCAGCGCCGCCACGAGCGGCCAGCCGAAAATATAGGTTAAAATGGACATCTTATTTCAATACGAGCCACAGCACCACCGCCACGCCGAGGACGAAGAAAAAGGCGTAGGTCTGGAGGTTGCCGGTTTGCACGAGGCGCAACGCGCGGCCGGTCAAATCCGTGCCGCCGCGAATGAGGCCGATGCAAAATCCTTCGACCAGCCAGCGGTCAATCCAATCCATCACCGCCGCGATAAAATCGTGCGCGCGGACAAACGTGGCTTCGTAAAGTTCGTCGAAATAGAATTTATTTTTCATCGCCGTCGCCAGCGCGCCGAGTTTATCCGGCAGGGGGTCTTTATCGGCCCTGGCATAAAGCGAAAGGGCTGCAAAAAAGCCAATCAGCACCAAACAAAGCCCGAGGGACGCACCGACAGGCGATTGAACGAACGGCCCGAACAGAGTGCGGGCGAAGCCGGCGGAATTCTCAGTTTCTCCAACGAACATGCCGTGGTAAACCTGTTCAATCCCGATGAACCCTCCGATGAAGCTGAAGACGGCCAGGACAATCAGGGGCAGGGTCATGACTGTCGGCGATTCGTGCGCATGCGAAACGTCCCCGGATTTTTCCCTGCCCAGGAAAACGACGAAGAACAGGCGGAAAATGTAAAACGTGGTCAGTCCGGCGACGAGCGCGCCGTCGGCAAAGAGGATATAATCATGCTGCGCCAGGGCTTGCGCGAGGATGCTGTCCTTGCTGAAAAATCCGGCGAACGGCCACATGCCCGAAAGCGCGAGGGCACCGACGAGAAACGTCCAGAACGTGATCGGCATTTTATTTCGCAGGTTGCCCATCTTCCAAATGTTCTGTTCGTGATGGAGGGCGATGATGACCGAGCCGGCGCTCAAGAACAGCAAGGCTTTGAAAAAGGCGTGCGTCGTCAGATGAAACATTGCGGCGGTGGGGCCGGAAAGACCGACGGCCATGACCATGTAACCGAGTTGCGAAAGCGTCGAGTAGGCGATGATACGTTTGATGTCGTCCTGCTGAATGGCGATGAGCGCGGCGAGCAACGAGGTGAATCCGCCGATATAGGCGATGACGTGAAGCGCGCCGGGATTGAGCAAAAAGAAAATCCGGCAAAGCATATAAACACCCGCGGCCACCATCGTCGCGGCATGGATGAGCGCGGAAACCGGCGTCGGGCCTTCCATCGCGTCCGGCAACCACACGTGCAGCGGGAATTGCGCGGACTTTCCGACCGCGCCGCAGAAAACCAAGAGTCCGGCGATGGTGGCCGAGATGCCGAGCGCGTCAGGGTTTGCCGTCAGTTGCCTGGCCAAATCGGAAAAATTCAGCGTGCCCAGCAGGCCCCAAACCATCAAGATGCCGAGCAGGAACCCGAAATCGCCGAGGCGGTTCACAATGAACGCTTTTTTGGCGGCATCGCCCGCGCTGGGACGCTCAAACCAAAACCCAATGAGGAGGTAGCTGGACACGCCGACCAATTCCCAATAAATAAACAATTCGATGAAATTATTCGCCAGGACG
>DATJSQ010000122.1:0-11339 GCA_035503995.1 Verrucomicrobiia bacterium
CTCGCAACCGACGTCTGACGCCCTGATCTCAACGGAACCGATGCGAAATTTTGCGTGAAAGATTTTCTCCTCCATTCCCGGCCTCAATTGGGAACGGTCCGGACAGACGCGAAACCGCAACAAGAAGAGACTCTCAGCTTCAATCGTCTTGCAATAGAACTTGACCGCCTCTTCAGTGCGCCCGTGGAAATTTAGCGTCGTTTGAACGTTCATAAATTGTTCTGTGCATTTTCGCGGCCATTTTCCCGCTCTGCGTTTCCGTTTCCCTCACCTCGCTCCACCACTCCAGTTCCCGCGCTCGCTCAATAGACGACCTTGTTCAAAGGGTATTCGATGATCCCTTCCGCCCCGGCGGCCTTAAGCTGGGGAATCAGCTCCCGGACGATGCGTTCGTCAATGATTGTCTCAACGGCCACCCAACCGGTCTGGCTCAGGCTGGAGATGGTTGGATTCCGCAGCGCGGGAAGTTCCCTCAGCAATTTCTTCAGGTTCTTCTCCTCGATGTTCATCTTCAACCCCACTTTCGCCTCGGCTTCAAGCGCGCCTTGCAGCAGCATCGCCAGCGTCTCAATCTTTTTCCGCTTCCAAGAATCCTTCCACGATGCTTCGTTGGCAATTAATCGCGGCGTGGACACCAGCAGTTCGTCCACAATCCGCAGCTTGTTTGCGCGCAGCGATGACCCGGTTTCGGTGACTTCCACAATGGCATCCACAAGTTCGTGCGCCTTCACCTCGGTCGCGCCCCACGAAAATTCCACCTCGGCTTTCACGCCCTTCCTTTTCAGATATCTCCTGGTGAGATTCACGACCTCGGTGGCAATCCGTTTGCCACGCAAATCTTTCACCGATTTCACCGGTGAATTTTCCGGCACGCACAGCACCCACCGGGCGGGCCGCCGCGTCGCTTTGCTGAAAAGAAATTCGCCCACCTCATGCACCTTCGACCCGTTTTCTATCACCCAGTCGTATCCGGTGATCCCGCAATCCAGGTAGCCGTGCTCGACGTAGCGGCTGATCTCCTGCGCGCGAATCAGGCGGATTTCCATCTCGTCGTCGTCCACGGTGGGAATATACGAGCGGCTGCTGATGGAAATGTTAAAGCCCGCCTTGGCCATCTTTTCGATGGTGGCGTCCTGCAAGCTGCCTTTTGGCAGGCCGAATTTTAATTTTCTGCTCATCTGATATTTCAGGGCCGGCGGATAATCTGCCAATTCCGGCACGGGAACGCAATGAAGAGAAACATTCCGAAATTCGCATTTTCCCTGATCCTGATCCCCATACCGCCAACCTCGTAGCAGCGGACGTGAGTCCGCTCTGACCTTTCCCTAAATTCAGACAAAACGCAAACATATCAGCGATTAAAATTCCGTGCGGTCTGTGTCTTTCGCGGTAAGAAAATCCGCGTAAATCCGTGGTTTTTTATTTCGCTTATTTCGTGTATTCGCGGTTATTTTTTCTGCCCTTGAAACCCGTTATCGTCGTTCCCTTGTTTCAGGAGCATGCCGCTATCAGCGCCGTAGGCGCGCCATATTTGTAGAACCCAACAAAAATAGATTCCCAAGCTCCGGAGCGTCATCGTCCGTGCATGGCCACCCACTGCCTTCCTTTCTCAACTATTCCTCCATTCGTACCTTCCGTCCCTTTCGTCCCCTTCGTCCTATCCGAATGGCCCCGCCCCTTCTCCCTTCACTTCCTTTTCACCCGGCGGCCCACAACAGAAATGTCCCCTCGCGCGATGGCGGCAATGCATTCGGGATAAAGCTGATGTTCCGCCGCATGAATCCGCTGATGCAGGCTCTCGGGCGTATCGTTGTCCAGCACCGGCACGGTTTGCTGGCCGATAATCGGACCGGCATCCACCCCGGCGTCAACAAAATGCACCGTGCAACCGGTCACCTTGACGCCATGGTCCAGCGCCTGTTTCCATGATTCCAAACCCGGAAACGACGGCAGGAGCGAGGGATGAATGTTGATAATGCGGTTCTCGAATGCGCGAAGAAAATCGCCTTTGAGCACGCGCATGAAGCCGGCCAGCACGACCAGGTCCACCTCGGCCGCCCGCAACGCGTCCACAAATGCGCGCTCCGCTTCCTCGCCAAGCTTGGTGCGAAAAGGTCCCGGCGGAATGAATTGCGCCGGAAGGCTCCGCTCGCGCGCGTGGGCGATTATCCCGGCGGTCTCCACATCGCTCAGGACCACCGCGATTTGTGCCGGGATTTTTCCGTCCGCAACGGCGTCCGCGATGGCGACAAAGTTCGAGCCTTTGCCGGAACCGAGAACTCCGAGTCTGAATGAGTTGCTCACGCATTTTGAATAGCAGAGAAAATGCCCAAAACAAGGATGAAAGAGTCCCATCGCCTATGAAAGTTGACGCCCGGCGCGCACCTCGTAGCAGCGGACGTGAGTCCGCTCACTCTAAATATCCCGTTGAAGATTTTTGGTCTTCTGCCGCGCTGGGCCTTTTGCGCATTTTTGCAGCCATTAATTCGCGTCTCTTCGCGCCAATTCGCGTCAAAACCTTTTCGTGTATTCCGCGGTTATTCCTTCTCAAGGAGTCTTTGGATCATTCACTATACCCATGAATAAAATCGTTCGCGTCCGGCGGTCGGAAATCACGAAGAAGAACGGCCGGTCCACAATCATTGTAAAATTCCTTGCCGGGCGCATCGGCATGGCCAGGGCCGTCACCGTTACCGTCGTTACCGCCGCTGCTTCCGTTCCTTCTTCATCCACGTCCACGTAACTCTTTTGCTGCACCTCGCTGATACAAACGGGCCGGTTGGCCATCGCCGAAAAATCCGCCTGGTCGGAAAATGCCTGCGGCATTCCCAGCGCCTTCAGCGGATCATTCAGCGTCACGTCATAATCCAATCTGAATTTCGGAAAGGCGAGAAACCCTTCATAAAGGGAAAAGCCGGGCAGAATTTTGTCGCGCCACGTTTCGCCCTTGAATTTCTCCAGCAACTGTTGCGGACTGGAACCCGTCGCCGGCAAAAATAAAATCATTTCCAACCGGTCGCCGACATACGGCAATTCCACCGCCTGATAACCCTCCCCTTCCTCATAGCTAAAGCGATGGCGCTTCGACATCATCGGCACCTGTCTCACGCTCCCGTCTGGAAAATGAAAATTCCGCGGCAAAGTGAGATTTTTCTCGAACTGCTCCTCCCATTTACCTTTGAAATAAATCGCGTTCGCCAGAACAACCTCGGTCGCCGGGGGAAAAGGATATGAAACAACCCCCTGGATTTTGCCGCGCGTCTGTTTGTCCGCCCAGTCATTGATCGTTTTCGCCGAGGCCGGGCTGAGAAAATTCACCGCGGCCAGTTCCGCGTCGAAGTATTTTCTGTTGTCGGAGATGAACGCCGGCGTCAGTTGAAAATTGTCTTGATGCCAGATGCCGTTGGCCAGATCCAAAATGACATCCTTTTGCGAATTCAACGACTGATTCAATGCCTTGCAGTCGGCATTCAATTCCGGCGGCGCAATGCCGGCGGTATGCAACACTCGCTGCATTTCCGTCTTGGTTTGGCCGGCCGCCCCGTTGGCGACCATCTGCAACGCCGTCGCCGCGCTGAAGGGCGAGATGAAAATGTTTTGGCCCGGCTGCCCGCTCGCCACTTGCCTCAGCAAATCAAGGCCAAACCCGTTATCGGCATCAGGCAGCGCGCTCGACTCCTGCGCGGAAGCAACCATGGCGAATAAGGCAATGACGCCGGCCGCCGCCGTAATGGACAGGCCACGAAGCATATTTTTCATAATGGTGAAAACCAACGCCTATTTTCCAAAATCGTCAACCTCTTTTATTGCTCCCCCCTCCCCGGGAACCCCATAGCAGCGCCGTTCAAACTTCCTCCCCATGACCATGGGGACCCTCACCTCACCCTCATCGGGGGAGAGGATCGTGGGGAGGGGGCGCGCATAAGCAAGTAAAGCAAAATGCTCATACTTGTTGCCTCTCCTGCTTCAAAAATCTTTGCACGCCAATCCCATGGCTGACGCTATGGGCATGCCGTCATGCGCTGCTCCGCAGCTGGTTTAGCGTGATGGGCGGGTCCGGACAAATCCCGAACTACGGGCTGCCCGGATTCGAGAGCAACGGCGGCGGCGCTGTCAATAAGGAATCCGATGGGCTTGACGTGGCGGAGGTGGTGTCAATCGGCGCGCCTGCGTTCAATTGCTTGAGCACCTGGGCCGTCAAATCCACATCGCCGCTGTTATAAATGAGGACCGGCGTGTTGGCCGCGCTTTGGGCGGAAGCATCCAACACCAGGGTGTAACCGTCCGATTTGGCCGTGGTGGTGACGGCAGCCTGAATGTCAGCCACGATTTTATCGTGCATCCGCTGGACCTGATCCGCCAAATTGGCGCGCGCCGAGCGATCGTATTGGTCCAACGCCGCTTTGGAATCATTCAGTTCTTTTAGCTTGGCATCGGCCGCCAGTTGCTTGGCGCTGCGGTCGTCAGCCGAAAGAGCCTGGTTATTGGCATCGTCCAAAAGCTGTTCATAATCGGTGTTGCCCTTCTTCAAATCGGCCAACATGCTGCTTTCGTCCTGGTCAATTTGCGCCTTCCGCTGGTCCAAATCCGCCTGCGCCAGTTTGGTCTTGTAATAATTCTTGAAAAGTTTGGCCACGTCCACCGTGGCGATCTTGGTTTGCGCCATCGCGGTATTGCCCAACAGGGCAAGCGCCGCGATTGCCGGTACTATGGTTCGTAACATCATTTTCATCAGGTTAAAAAAACAGAATTCGTCTTCCCAGCCAATTTAAAAGTCACGGGTGGACCGCCTCCAGGCGGAAAAAGCCCGCGCTATTCGTCGGGTTAAAGACAACGGAATACCAATTATTACTCAAAATCGGCGCCGGCGAAACCGCCGTCCAGTTCGTCGAGAGCAGATTCGTATTGGATTCAAGGGCGTAAAGCCGCGAAATTTCCGGTTCAAATGGCATCCCCGATCTCCAGGCAACCTGGTCCAGCCCGCTGTTCGCCGAAATCGAAAGCGGCGGCGGATTGGTGTTTAAAATAAGTTTCGCAAGAAACGTATTGGCCGCGCCATTGAGCACCGTCTGGCGCGCGTTGTTCGTTGGAAAATTCGCCGAATAAGTCTGTCCCGCGATATAGGCATTGTCCGCTGGATCCACCGCTATCGCGTAAGCGGAATCGTCCGCCGCGCCACCCAGCGACCCCGAATACATCACACTGGAGAAATTCGTGCTGAACGCGATGACAAAGGCGTCGTCCTGACCGGCATTCGTTGCCGCCAAAAAATCCGGGCCGGTATCAACCGCCGGGAAATTCGTCGAGCTGGTCGAACCGTCAACAAAGATGTTTCCCGAAGCGTCGAGCGCCAGGCCGTTCGCGATGTCCGTGCTGAACTCATTCGTGCCGCCAAAAACAACCGAATGGCCGATCGCCGCATTCGATCCGTTCCAAACGATTTGTACGACGAAGGCATTCGTGATCAGAAAGCCATAAACCACATTGTTTGTAAGCCCGTTCTGGATGGGCGGCAAATTTGTGACGGTAACGGGAAAATTGGTGGAATCCGTCCAGCCCGCAACATACGCATTGCCAGCGCCGTCGGCCGCCACCGCATATCCCGCATCATCATCGCCGCCGCCCAGATACGTGGAATAAATCAGATTGCTGAAACCGGGCGCAAACTTGGCAACATAGGCGTCATAGCCGAAAAATGGAAACTGGTTGGTGCGGCCATTCAGCAAATTCCCGTTGACGAAGTTGGTGCCAATCGTTTGCATGATGGCATTTTTGACGGGAAAATTCGTCGAGAGGGTGTAACCGGTTATGTAAATATAATTTGACTCGTCAACGGCTATGGCTTCGCCGAAGTCAAAATAGTTTCCCCCAAAGTAGGACGAATAAAGCAGATTGGTGCCGCTCGCGCCAATTTCGGTCACAAAGGCGTTGGCGTCATATTCAGGCTGATAATTCCAGTTTGTAAACGCCGATTGCGTTTGAAACGCATTATTGGTCGTTACCGGAAAATTTGTCGAAAAAGTAAAACCGGTGACGTAAACGTTGTCGGCGGAATCCAAGGCGATGCCGTTGGCTGCATCCGATGCCGACCCGCCGAGAAACGTCGAAAACACCAGATTTGAACCACCGGAGGCTAACTTAGTCACAAAGGCGTCAATCGGATAGCCAGTCGTCGGAGCGGAGGTCCCGCCGATATGCCGAAAAGGCGCGTTCGTGGTGACAGGGAAATTCGGCGACTCGGTCTCGCCGGTCACATAAACGTTGCCCGGACCATCCACTGCAATCGCCGAGGCGTAGTCATTGACATCGCCGCCGAGGTAGGTGAGGTAAATTAAATTGGTACCCAAATTGTCAAACTTGGCCACGAATGCCGTGAACAAGCCGCCCGGGTAAGTGGTCTGAAATGCACCCGGCGTCGCGAACGGCTTTCCGGGTGGAACCGCCGTGGAAGTCGTCTGGCCCGCGATATAAACGAAGCCATTGGTGTCCACCGCCAGCGCCGCAGCCGCGTCATTTCCATTTCCGCCGAAATAAGTCGAGTAACTCAAAATGGGATCAATCACCAGGGGCACGGTCCGGTCGTAAGTGCCAACGGAAAACCCGATCGTGTGCGCGTCCAACAATTTAAATCCGCCGCGGATCTCTTTGCGCATTCCCTGGACAACCTGGTAAATGACCGGTCCGGGCTGGCAAATCTGCCCGTCGCCCACGTTCAACGCCAAATCGCCGTTGGCGTTGATGGTAATTTGGCTCACCCCGTCAAAATGAATCGCCATCAAATTCGGGTCCGCCCCGGGCGCTAGCGTGAAGTCGTATTCAATTTCCCGGCCGTTGCCGTAGTACGCCAGATTCACACCCGGATAAAGATTCGTGACACGGACTTTGGCGAACGTTGGCACCCCGGTCTCCCATTTGGAGGGATTGTTCCCGATGAGATAATTGATTTTGCCCGATAATTCGTCCACGCCGGATATTTTGGCCTGGGAATCTGCGCCGACGAACCGCAGTTGCACGACACGTGACGAGAACGAATGCGTGCCCGCCGATTTGCCAAGAACCAGTTCGGCGGCATCGGGAAAAACCAAAAATTCCGAACGGTTTCCATGTGCGATGAATGGCGCCGATGAGCCGGTCTGCCCGCGGTTTGCTTCGAAATAAAGCGGCAGGTTTGCCCGTGACATTGTCGCCAGCGTCGCGGCGGCATTCAAACCCGTCAGCGCCACAGTCCCAAACGCGAGGTTTGTTTTCAAAAACCGAAATAGGGTTGCGGCGGATGACATTTTAAAATTCGCGTTGATAACCGACCCCGAACTGGAACTGGCCGGAGCTGCTGTTGTATTGATCATGGGTGATGGGAATGCCGTATTCAAGACGCAACGGGCCTAGATGCGGAATATCCAGTAATATGCCCGCGCCCCAGTTGTCGTCGAAATTCCCCGAGAACGAATAGGTGCCCGCGCCGACGGCGCCGACGTCATAAAACAATTCAAAACGGATGCTCGGCCCCTGGTCCTTTTCAATGATCGGAATACTGTAATTCAAGGAGCCGTACCAGCGGCTGTCACCGCCAATGGGTTCGTTCGGCATCGCCGGATTGCCAGCAATCGGTCCCGCGTTATAAGTCGGATCGCGCGGGCCGATGTTCCGATATTTGAAGCCGCGCAAGTCATAAAGGCCGCCCAGATAATAACGGTCGTAAAAGGGAACATCCCCGCCGTCAATGCTTTTCGCCGTGCCAATATCTCCGTCCACCTCCACGATGTGACCTTTGAAAAAGCCGGGGAAAAACCACCGTGTTTTGGCTTCCAGTTTATAATACGTGACGTCCGCCCCACTGCTGATTTGCGGATCGAATTCGGTGCGCTGGCCGTGATTTGGCAGTTTCACGTCATTGCGCGTGTCATAGGCCAGCGAGCCGTCAACTCGCTGGAATATATGGTAGCCCTCTTGCTCCAGAATGGCCGACGGCACATTGGGTTGAACCGTCTGTGAGGGTAGGGACGGCCCGCGCGGGGGGCCAGGATTGTTGCCATTCAACACATCTTCGTAATCATGCCACCCGCTGTTCAAACTGATGCCCACCTGTTCAAGGGTATAGCCGACGCTGCCAGTGAGGTCGCCCGGCCCGAAAACGTCGTCCATCCATACCGGACGCGGGAGGTCGCGGGTCAGACCCACCCGGAATCCCGTGCGGATCTCATCATAAATATTGTTGGGACTGTCGAATTCCCAGTCGCGCCGGTACAACGAGACGTCGAGCGCCAGCCGCCGGTCAAACAGCCAGGGTTGCACGAAGTCCAATTCGTAGTCTTGCAACTCCGTCCCCAATTGGATGAACAACCGCAGCTTCTCCCCGGCGCCCGTGAAATACGGTGGATTGAACAGGTCAAAATTGTCCTGCTCAATGTCCGCAAAGCCCACCAGCGCGTCCACCGAACTGAATCCCGCCCCCAGCGTGAATTTGCCCGTGTCTTGCTCCTCCACGTTCACATCCAGATTCTTCCTCCCCGCAATCGGCGGGTCCGTCGGCACCGGGTCCATATCCACCTTGTCAAAATAATTCAGCCCCTCCAGCCGTTCCTTGCTGATATTCACCCGCACCATGTCGAAAACTTCCCCGGGGGATATCGCCAACTCGCGGCGGATCACTTTGTCCTTCGTCTTGATGTTGCCCCGGATGTCAATTCGCTCCACATAACTCTTCTGGCCGGTGTTAATTTGAAAATTGATGTCCATCGTTCCCCGGTCCACGTCGGGAATCGTCGTGATGATGAACATCGGTGGGTTTTTCTGCTCATCCAGATAATCAATATACCCCTTGCTGCCGTAAAAATCCTCCAGCGCCGTCCGGTCCTTGTCCAAACCGTCCGGCGTGAACACATCGCCCACGTCCATGGGCAGGCCGTTTGGCCCCAGCTTGCTCTTCAAGTGCTGGTAATCATGCACGCCCTGCAAGCCCGCCCGAATCTGCGTGTTGCTGAACATTTTATCGCCGGTCATTTCGATCGAGCCGACGCGGTACTGTTTCCCCTCGTAAACGTCAAAATGAATGACCATGGATCTCGGCGTCGGATACGTGAATTTTACATCCAGTATTTGAAAGTCCAGATAGCCGTGATTGTGATAATAGTCAATCAACGAATCCTTGTCGTCTTCAAACTGGTCCTCCTTGTAAACACCGCTGCCCGTAATCCACGAAAACATCCAATGCCTCCGCGTCTTGATTTGCCGGCGCAAAACTTTTTGCGGAAACGCATGCGCCCCGTCGAAGATCACGTCAACCACCCGGATTTTCGGCGCCTCGGCAATTTGAAAGGTCACCGACGCCGTGCCCGCCGCCTCGTCCATCGAATCAATCACATATCGGACCGTCGTTCCCGGCATGCCGTATTTTTCGTATAGCTTTTTGATTTCCTGTTCGTCGGTGAACAATTTTTCCTCGTCGAGGGGCTGGCCCACCTTCACGGTGATCTTTTTCTTCAGCTTCGAAAGGCTCAGTCTTTTGTTCCCGACGATTTTGATGTCAGTAATCCGCAACCGTGCCTGGACGATGTAGGTGAGTATCACCCCGCCGTCCCCGGCCGGTTCCACCGAAGCGCGGATATTGTAAAATTGTCCCGTGCCGTAGAGGGAATGGATGTCGTCTTCGGTGAGATTGGCAGTGTAAGTGCCGCCGGCCCGCGCGCGAATATTGGAGCGGATGAATTGCTCGCTGATCGAGGCCGGCCCCACGTATTGGATATCCACCCGATCAATCTTCGGGCCGAAGGATTCCTGCGATTCCTGCGACCATGCCAGGGGAGCGCAGGCCAGCACCAACCAGACCCCGATGAGTCGGAGAAACACTTTCATCCTCTACCGGCCTTCCGGCACGTCTTCATCGCTGACTTTTGCTGCGCTTTCAAATCGTGTATATGATTTTAAGAACGTTAAATTGACATCGCCCGTCGGCCCGTTGCGCTGTTTGGCGATCAACAAATTCACCGGAAGGCCATCGGCTTCTTCCTGGTTGAGGTCGTCGTCATCGCCAGAACTGGGCTTATACAGCAGTCCCACGAGGTCGGCATCCTGCTCGATGGCGCCTGACTCGCGCAAATCGCTCAACCGCGGCTTGCGATTCTTGTCCCGTTCCAGCTCGCGGTTTAACTGCGAGAGCACCAGCACCGGCGCCTTCAATTCCTTCGCCAGCGCCTTCAGGCCGCTCGAGATGTCCGATATTTCCTGCTGCCGGTTTTCCTGTGCCCGCCGCGCAGTAGAATGCAAAAGCTGCAAATAATCAACCACAAAAAGTTTGATGTCATGCTGTTGCGCCAGCCGCCGCGCCCGCGCCCGTAATTGCAAAATCGAAAGCCCCGCCGAATCGTCAATGAATAATTTGGCGTTTGCCAGCTTTCCCGCCGCGCTCGTCAGTTTCGGAAAGTCCGATTCGCTCATGAACCCCTCGCGGATCGAGCGCAGATTCACCCGCGCAATCGAACACATCATCCGCAACACCAGCGCTTCGGCGGACATTTCCAGGCTGAAGACCGCCACCGGCAGTTTCACTTCCAGCGCCACATGCTCAACGATGTTCATCGCCAGTGACGTTTTGCCCATGCTCGGCCGCGCCGCGATCACGATCATCTCACTCCCGTGCAATCCGTCCGTCATCCGGTCCAGGTCCGGGTATCCCGTCGCCAATCCCGTCAGCGTCCCCTTGCGGCTGAAAAAATTCTCGATCGCGCCAATCGCTTTGTTGACCAGTTCCTTGGTCGTCAGCGCCCCGACCTGTGCGCGCGACTCCGAGATCCGCAGCACGTCCCGCTCCACTTCATCCAGCAGCGCGTCCACCTCCCCTTCGTAATCATACACCCGCCCCACCACCCCCGTGCAGGTCTGGATCATTTTCCGCAGAAGAAATTTTTCGCGGACGATCTCCAGGTAATACGAAAGGTTCGCCGCGCTCGGGACCGCGTCCTGCAGTTGGGACAAATAGGCAATGCCGCCGACCTGCTCGAGTAGTTGCTTGTCTTTGAGCTTTTGCTGGACGGTAATCAGGTCAATCGCCTCCCGCACCGAGCCGGTCTTGCCCCCGTTGAACATTTCCACGAGCGTCTCGTAAATCGTCTGGTGACGCAGATCGTAAAATGCCTCCCGGCCATCATCCTTTAATTTCTCGATGCATTCGCCGATGCACTCATTGGGCGAGAGCAACGCGCAACCAAGCACCCCCTGCTCGGCCTCCGGCGAATGCGGCGGCAGACGGTCAATGGCCGGCGCCCGTTGCGCCGCTTTTTGGCGGCGGGTCTTTTTCAAATCAGGCGCCGCGCCGGAAACATCGGAGATGGAATCAATCATGC
>DATJSQ010000123.1:0-12348 GCA_035503995.1 Verrucomicrobiia bacterium
GCCGAGGACACCGCTGCCGCCCAACAGAAACGCGCTGACGATCTATCCGACCAGTTGACCAAGGTCACCGCGCAACGCGATGATGCGCAGGCTCAGTTGGCCGCTTATACCGCCACCGGCAAATCCCCAAAGGATGTCTTGGACTTGGTCGCCTCAATCAGAAGTTATCAGGATGAAATTGATGCCATTAACCAGGAAAAGGCCGTCCTCACCCGCACGGTCGCCCGGCTGAACAATCAATTGGCTCAATTGATTGGCACCAACTACGTCGTCACCCTCCCACCTAATCTCCTCGGCAAAGTGCTCGTCGTTGACCCCAAATGGGGCTTTGTCGTCTTGAATGTCGGCGATGACCAGGGTGTTCTCGACGATGGTGAATTGCTCGTCAGCCGCGACGGTAAACTCGTTGCCAAGGTCATCGTCCGCAGCGTTCAAAAAAACCGGTCTATCGCCAACATCATGCCCGGCTGGCAACTCGGCGATATTTATGAGGGCGACATCGTCACACCGGCTCATCCCGCTTCATGAAATGAAAATCCGTCCGGGCCAATTCCTTTTGCTTTTCGCCCTGGCTGCCATCCTCTTCAGTGTCAGCGGTTGCAAAACCAATCCACCGTCCAATTCTTCCGCCCGCCCCTGGAATTCTCCGCAAGATTGGGAGGGCGGCATGCCGATGATGAACGAGCAGCATGACTGACGGATCCGCTGGCTTCGCAAACAAATGGCTGAATCAACGCGCAGCGTTTTGGACTGATACGGCAGTCCTCCCGCGGCGCGGCTGCCGCTTTCCCATCTCCGTAACCTGCGGTTTCGTTTTCCGTTTCGACCTTCGTGGCCCCGGTGCGCGCCCTTTCCGTCCTATTGGTCCTTTCCGTCCCCAGGCTTCCAACCAATGGGAATTGAGGGGGCTGGGAAGAGTAGGCAAATTCTAAATTCCCCATTTCGAATCCGACTCTCCGACTCTCAAACCACGTGGACGATTCGCGTTGGCGTTAATATATAATCCATTCTGACATCCAGACTTTCCCTCGGCACCGCCTCCACAATCTGTTCGTCAAAGGCAATTCCAACCTTCTTTCCCGTAAAATTCTCCAGCAGCCGGTCATAATATCCCTTCCCTCGCCCTAACCGGTGGCCGTTCAAATCGAACGCCACGCCGGGCACCAGCACCAATTCCAAATCGTCCAGCGGCATCTCGATACAACCAACCGATGGCTCCCGGATGCCGAACTGCCCGGACAAAATTTCCACCCGTACGTTCTCCACGCGCCGCGAGGCGTATCTCTGGTTGTCCGCGTCAAAACAGGGCAACGCCACCACCTTTCCGCTGCTGATCGTCTCCTCTAACAATGGCCATAAATCCACCTCGTCCGGCAGCGGCGCAAAAAACAGGACGGAGCGTGCGCCCCGAAAAAAATCCTGCTCCTTCAATCTGGCCCGCAGCGTGTCGGAGTCCGTCCGGCGCTTTTTCCGCGGCAGATTCTTCAGCACCGTGGAAATTTCTCTCCGCCAGTCGGCTTTCGAATTTTGACCGCTCATTTTCCGCCCTTCCCTTCACGCTTGTCTTCGTCTCTTTCCTTGCTCTCCGCCCGCAGCTTTGCAAACGCCGCGCGCCATTTTTCCACGCGTTCCTTGATTTTCTTCTCCACCCCTTGTTCCGTCGGCTCGTAATAAATTTTGTCCACGCCCAAATAATCCTGCGCAACAAAATGCCCTTCAAAATCGTGCGCGTATTGGTAGCCCTCCCCGTGCCCCAGCCGCTCCGCCCCGCGGTAATGCGTGTCCCGCAGGTGTTTCGGCACTTCCAGCGTGCGCCCCGTCTCCACGTCGTGCATCGCCGCGCCTATCGCGGCCACGGCGCTGTTGCTCTTCGGCGCGGTTGCAATGTAAATCGTCGCTTCCGCCAGCGGTATCCTCGCTTCCGGCCACCCAATGAATTCCGCCGCCTGAAACGCCGCGCTCGCCAGCACCAACGCCATCGGATCGGCCAGACCCACGTCCTCGGCCGCGTGAATCACAATCCTCCGCGCGATAAACCGCGGGTCCTCCCCCGCATGGACCATCTTCGCCAGCCAATACAACGCCGCGTCCGGGTCGCTGCCCCGCATCGCCTTGATAAACGCCGATATCGTGTCGTAATGCGCGTCTTCATCGTCATAGACCACCGCCTTCTTCTGGATGCTCTGCTCGGCGACCGCCAGCGTGATATGGACGGCGCCGTCCGGGTCCGGCGCGGTCGTCAGCGCGGCAATCTCCAGCGCATTCAACGCCTTGCGCGCGTCGCCGTCCGAAATTTTCGCCAGATGCCGCAAGGCGCTTTCGTCGGCGAAAATTTTCAGATAACCCAGGCCGCGTTCGTCGTCTCTCAACGCCCGTTGTAACAACAAGTACAAATCGTCCTCGCCCAACGGCCGCAATTCAAAAATCTGCGACCGCGAAACCAGCGGAGAATTGACGAAAAAAAACGGATTGTGCGTCGTCGCGCCGATGAGTTTCACCACCCCGCTTTCGACATCCGGTAGCAAGACGTCCTGCTGCGATTTGTTGAACCGATGGATTTCGTCAATGAACAATATCGTCGAAGCGCCGGTGTTGGCCAGCCGATTCGCCGCGGCCGACAGCACACGGCGCATGTCGGCCACGTTGGACTCCACGCCGCTCAACCGCTCGAATTTGCTGCGGGTCTGGCGGGCGATGATTTGCGCCAGCGAAGTCTTGCCCGTCCCCGGCGGCCCGAAAAAAATCAGCGATTGGATGCGGTCGGCTTCAATGGCCCGGCGCAATAGGTGTCCCGGCGCGAGAATATGCGTTTGGCCCGCGAATTCATCCAGCGAGCGCGGCCGCATGCGCGCGGCCAGCGGCTGGTTCCGCAAAAACTTTTCCGCCCCGGCCGCCTCCGGCGGCTGGCCTTCAACCGGGGCGGAAAATAAATCGTCGCGCGGCATCAAGGAAAATTAACATCGTGCGAAGAAATGCCCAAAACAAAAAAAGCCCGCGCGACCCGCGGGCTTTAATTACAACCCCGCCATTGCCGTGTGCTACAGATCATCCTTTGAACTTGTCTTGTAACAAGTGGAACTCGCGGCGCGGCTTTCGGCTTCCAGTAAAGGCATGTCGGCCACCGCCCCAGCTCATCCCGGGATTCGTTCTAACTACGGTTCAAGGATTGTCGCGAATCACGTACAGGGCAGGGAAATCTTCTTCCGGCTCAAAGATCAAACTTACTTCAACTCTCTTATCGGACGCGCCGCCGATTTTCTCAAGATAAAAATTTGAATAAATTTCCCCCGCTGGGCTTGACAACTCATGCGGGCGCGCTTCAGAATCATCCATTGTTTCTAAAACGCACCTTCTCCCGCGGCTTGAATTTTCGCACCGGCTCAATCGTCTTCGGCCGCGCCTTTGCCGCCAGCACAATCGGGCAGCCCTCGTAACCAAACGCCTGCCGCATCGCCCCCGCCAGATATTTCTTGTACGGCTCCGAAAATAATTCATCCCGGTTCACAAACAGCAAAAACGTCGGCGGCGCCCGCCGCACCTGCGTCGCATAGAAGAATTTCAGCCGATGGCCGCTCGCGCTCACCGGCTGGCGCCGCTCCACCGCCGTACGCAGCGTCCGGTTCAATATCGCCGTCGGAACTTTTTTCTCCAATTGCGACCCCACGTAGCGCACCGCTTCCAGCAATCGCTCCAGGTGAAAACCGGATTTCGCCGACGTGAAAATCACCGGCGCGTAATCCAGAAAAAACAGCTTTTTCTGCACCCACGCCCCGAATTCCGCGAGCGTCGACAGCTCCTTTCCCTGGCCCTCGCGCCGGACTTTTTTCTCGCGCCGTTTGATTTCCTCTTCGCGTGCTTCCCGGACATTTTCATCGAACAAATCCCATTTATTCACCACGACAATGCACGCCCGGCGATTCTCCACGACACGGTCGGCGATTTTTTTGTCCTGCTCCGTTATCCCGGACTCGGCGTCGAGCACCAGCACCACAATGTCGCTGCGCGCGATGGAATCCTCCGCGCGCTTCACGCTGAAAAACTCCACCGAATCATCAACGCTCCGCGTTTTGCGGATGCCGGCCGTATCAATCAAAATATATTTTTGCCGTGTGCCTTCAGTCTCAATCTCAAACGGCACGTCAATCGCGTCGCGCGTCGTGCCGGGAATCGGCGAAACGATCACCCGTTGCGACCGCGTCAACGCGTTAATGATCGAGGATTTCCCGACATTCGGCCGGCCAACGATTGCCAGCTTCAATGGCCCCGCCTTCACCGTTTCTGATTCTGGACTTTCCGCATCCGGCTCCTGGACCGCGGCGGCCGGATCTTCCGGCAACAACTTCGTCGCCACATTCATTAAATTTTCAATTCCTTCGCCGTGAATCGCGCTGACGGGGTATATGTTTTGAAAGCCAAGTTCGGCGAATTCCCCGAGGCCCTTTTCCGCGCGCTCGTTGTCCATCTTGTTGACCGCCACCACCACCGGCTTGCGGCTGCGATGCAATTTTTGCGCGACTTCCCGGTCCAGGGGCACAACCCCTTCCTGCACATTCACGACCAGGATGATGGTGTTCGCGGATTCGATCGCCAGCTCCACCTGCTCGAACGCGGCTTTGACGATCACGTCGCCGGATTTTTCTCCGCACAGCAGGCCGATGCCGCCGGTATCCACGAGCGTGAAACTTTTTCCATGCCATTCGGCCTCGGCGGTCACGCGGTCGCGTGTCACCCCGGGCTGGTCATGGACGATGGCGATGCGTCGGCCGGCGACACGATTGAACAGCGCCGATTTCCCGACATTAGGTCGTCCGACGATGGCGATTGAATTTGACACGGTGAACAGAATGGCTGGTTTTTTGTCCGCGGGAAAGCCAAAGGTGGAATTCAAGCAACTCCGTCCCCGTTCTGATTTCGTTCTCGCTTCCTTCGTCTCCCATTGACCTTCGTAGGAGACGACGTGAGAAGTCTCTGATTATTCTGCGCCTTTTGTACTTTCGTGGCCCGTCCCGCTTCGACAATTTCAGCCTTTAGCCCTTAGCCTTCGCCCTTCACCATCCGTGTGAATCCGTAGTTAAAGTCGCCTCTCCTATTTCACAAACCCCGCCACCAGCACCCACGCAAACAATCCCCCCAATATCACCGCCGTCACCGGAATCCCCAGCCGCGCATAATCCCAAAATGATATCCTGATCCCCATCCGCCGCGCTTGCTGCACGACGATGATGTTCGAGACACTGCCCACTATCAGCAGGCTGCCGCCAAAACTGTTCGCCAGCGCAAGCAAGTAAGGCGTCGGCTGCCCCAAATGGATAATCTTCAGCAGCAAAATCACCGCCGCCGAATTCCCAATCAGGTTGGACAATACCGCCGTCGTCAATTCCAGATTGCCCGGCGCATTGAGATTGAATCCGCTCCCCGCCAGCCAATGGACCACGTCTTCGCCGCAGCCCGTGGATTGAAACGCGCCCGCCACCACAAATAATCCCATGAACAGCACCAATATCGGCCAGTCCACCAGCCCGAGCAAATCGTCCGTCCGAAATTTCGGACTGGCCAGATGAATGCCCGCAGCGGCCAGCGCGATAATTTCTTTCGGCAACGATGTGAAAAACAATCCGATGGCCACCGCAAGGATTGCAATCCCTTTGACCGTGTGAAATTTATTGAATGGATAAACTTGTTGCGCCACCGCGTCCGGCGTGGCGGGCGCGGCACGCAGATTCTTTTGCGACAGCCACCAGATGATTCCGTAGGCCGCGCCCATTGCAAATATAACCGGGGCAAGGCTCCACAGCAGATAGCTGCCAAAATTCAAGTCTGCAAGCTGCCCAATCATCATGTTTTGCGGATTGCCAATGAGCGTGGCTCCCGCGCCGATATTGCTGGCGATGGTCAGCGCAATCAAAAACGGGACCGGATTGATTCGCTGGCGCACCAGCGCCACGCCGACAATCGGCGTGAAAACAAAACAAACAATGTCATGGTTGAGAAACGCCGAGAGTCCGCCCGTCGTTACCATCAGCACCAGCAAAAATCCCCCGGGATGGTCGAGCCGCGCGGCGATCGCGCCGGCCACTTTATCGTAAAATCCCGACAACCGGAGTTGCGCCGAGATGACGAAAAATCCGAAAAGGAGGGAAATCGTCGGCCAATTAATGTAGGAAACCGCGTTCGCCGTGCTGACGCCGCCGAAAATCATCATCGCAATCGCGCCAAGCAACGCGATGCCCGGACGATTCAGTTTCAGCCCCGGCACATGGCCCATGGCGATGCAGAAATAGGTAAGCGCAAAAATCAGGACAATGGACCTATGGTCGGTTTCGACCGGAACAGTGGCGAACAGGGCGGTCATGGCCGCATCAGTGTAGTGAAATGGAAATTGCCGTCCAATCCAGGAATCCGCCCCTTGCGCCATTCTATCCGTCCTATCACAGAACAAACGGCACCAGTGCCTTCACTCTTTTACAATACGCCGGATATTCCTCCCGAAAATGCCGCAATAGCAGCCGTTCTTCCTGTTTCAGTTTGATCCAAAAACCGAGGGTCATCAGCGCCAAACCAATGATTCCTCGAAGCATCCCGATTTCAATCACCGTGCCGATGGACATGATCAAAAGGCCCGTGTAAATGGGATGCCGCGCGAAGCGATACGGACCCGTCTCGATTAATTCATGTCCCTCCTTGAACGTAACGTCGCTGCTCCAATTCCCGGCGAGCGTCCACCGTGCCCAAATCGTCACGAAAAGCCCAAGCACACAAATCACGTTCCCCGCCATCAGTACCCAGTGCGCTCGCGAAATTAAAACCATATTCATCGGATAGTGCAATCTCCAATCCACCAGAAGAAACCAGGACAGCCCCACGGGAATGCGATGCGCCAGGGCCGATGGCAGGCTCTGTTTTTCCGCAATCGCCTTCACCCGCCGCGCCGTAATCAGCCAATAAAGGATGAAAATGCTCCAGCATACGGGAATGACCGCCTCAAAAAACGATGGCCGCGCTACCATCAACCAATTCGCAATGAAGAACAGCCATAACACCGAAACGAATGTTATGAAAATAGAGCGCATCCTGTGGCACAGGCATATCCGATTTCGTCCGAAATTCAAGCACGTTGTCCCAGCGCCGTCGGCGCGCCATATTTGTAGAAAGTGGCAAAGAATAAATTCCCAAGCTCCGTCAGCGTCATCGTCCGCCCCTGACCAAACACCCTCCACAAAAACCCAACCGGATGGCGCGTCCGCACATCCAAAACTTCCGCTCCCCTGTCGCGTCGAAGCGCAGCGCAGACGAACCCATCGGGGGAGAGGATTGAGGTGAGGGGGTAGGCATATCCATTCCATCCGTTTCTTCAATCCTCCATTTTCGCCTTCTTCCGCACTCACGGCGACGACACCTGCTCCAACGTTTCCAGTTTCGGCCCCACATCATTGCCAATCCGATTGCCCGCCGCGTACAAGACAAAACCAAAGCCGAACACCAGCGCGGCCAGTGCTGCGGTCGCCCAGAAATGGCGTTTCTCGAACCGCCGGATGTTTCGCGCAAAAGCCACCATCCCGAATAGTGCCGCCACCACAATCACCGCATCCACGCTGGCGCGTTGCCAATAACTGCCGCCCAGATGCAGCCACATCCCGAATTCATCGAACGTTAGGCCCATGGCCACCCCGTAAATCAAGGCCGTGATTTCCGCCGCGCGGCCCACCGGTCGGCGGAACACGCTGTATCCGCATACCGCCGCCAGCAGAAAAATCCCGTAATTCAAATGATGCACGTGCGTCCCGCGCAGGAAAAAATACATGTTCGGAATCATCCGCGACATGATGAGAAACACGCACACCCGCGCCAGCACGAACGTCACAATAAAACCAAACAACGTCCGCCGCGCCAACTTGTGCGCCGTCTCACGCGGAATATGATGCTCCGGATTCATTTGTCATTCCTTTGTCGGAGACAAAGTTGCGAGTCGCATGACGAAAATCGCCGCTTTCATGGCTCTCTGGTGATGGTGCGCCATATACCCTCCGCCGTCAATTTCCTGATCCTAACCATTGACCCCATGCCCGGCACAGGTCCACAACCAACAACACTCCGCCAGGTGGAAATCGGGGTTGCGAAGCGACGGCGTCATCGTCTGGCGTCTCACGCCAAAACAAAAAAACAGAATAAAGTAGGAGACCGAAGCCTTTCTGAATGAGCGCGCCGTGCCGCTGAATTATTCCGCAGCCGATCTTGCCGCCGGATTTAAATTCATGTTGTGTTCGCCGTTGAAGGCCGACAAAATTTCATCAGATCCGGATTTTAACGAGCCGGAGTTGGGGGCGCGCCCGCAAATCCGCATACGGCAATTGCGGGACGCTTAGGAGACCTTTCACGACACAGCGCTTTCAGACGAGCAAGCCGGGAAGATTCTGAAGGAAGTTTTCCCGGAATGAATGAGGAACTGGAGGCGCTCATTCTTCATCCAGCACCGCCATCGCCGGCAACGGATACCCCTTCGAATCAAACAACGAATTGGCATCGGGCCGCGCCCAACGGCCCGTCATGCCGGGAATGTATGTGGCCTCAGGATGCCAATATATCACGCCGATTCCGCGCCCATCGGGCGCGGCTTTGACCGTCCGGATCAAGTCCGCCAAAAATTCCCTCTGTCCCTCGGGCGTCATCGGCCAGACCATGTTCTTGGCCGCCGCTGGCGACGGATGGGTGTCGCGTGAAGGGTAGGCCGTTTCAACAATCATCACGTCCTTATGATAACGCTTGATCATATGCCGCAAATTATCACGCACGTCTTTTAAGGTCCCGTGCCAGTTCGGATAATAGCTCTGCCCAATGACATCGAAATCCACGCCCGCCCGCGTGAGATGATCGAAATACCATTGGGTCACCGGCCAATCGCCCCCGCAGTCAATGTGGATGACGATGCGCACGTGGTCTGCCGGCGTCGTTACTGACCGCACCCCGGTCACGCCCGCATTGATTAGCCGGATGAGATGGTCCCACTGCCTGGCATCATCATAAGGTTGAGGCGGCTGAATCACCCGAACGTCCCCTTCAAAGACTTTGACCGTCGAGACCGGGACTTTAACCTGTCCGTCCGGCCACAACATGCCGCCGGTGATTTCATTCCCAATTTGCACAAAGTCCGGCATGGCGCCCGCGTCCTTCAAAGTCTTGATCACGTGCGCGGTATAGGTCTGCATTTGATTCACCAGGGCGTCGAAGTCCAGGTCTTTCCACGCCGCTGGCTTGTTCTGCTTTTGCGGGTCCGCCCACCAGTCCGAGTAATGAAAATCAATCATCAAAACCCCGCCCGCATCTTTGATCCGTTTGGCCAATTTCGTCGTGTATTCAAGCCCGTTGACTCCGTCTGTCGGATCCACCCAAATCCGCAGGCGAAAACACGTCCAGCCGTTCTTCATAAAAATCGCCAGGGCGTCCCCGGGTTTGTCGCCGTCCATGTAAACGCCGCCCCGCTTTTCCACTTGCGACAACGTGGAGATGTCCGCGCCCAGATAAAATGGCGAAGCGTTGGTGGTTTTGACTGGATGTGTGGCGCACCCTGCGCCTAAAATGAACACCGCAATCAAACTGTCACGCATTATGTTTAGGACCGTGCTCATGAAATCTCTGTTGCGAAATTCGCCCGGCCAAAAATTCATTCAGCCGGATTTCTTTTTGTGCGCCGCGGCAACATGTTTGGATATGCCGCAACCTTACACCTGCGGCCAACGCCCTGGCATCAGAAAATGCGGCTTGATGCCAAAACCATACATTTGTGAGGCTGTGCAAACCTGCGCCAATGGATTGTCACTATTTGAAGCAAACCACATGTGTACAAACCCGCGGGAAGTTCTCTAAGCTATTTTAACCAATGACTAAGACCGGATTATCATGAAAAAACACCTCGTCCCCCTGTGCCTTTGCGCCGCTGCCTTCTTGATCTCCTCGAATTTTGCCGCCCAGGCCGCGCCACGCGAACGGCTGTCCTTTGACTCCGACTGGTTATTCACGAAAGGCGAGCCGCTGTATTTGGACAGCCTCCTCGCTTACACCAACATCCAGTCCTGGGTTATGTCCACCGGGTCGCAGTTCGTCAAGGATGGCCAAGTCGTCTCACGCCCATCCGGCAACCTCGACGCCTCCTGCGCCCACCCCGATTTTGATGACAGCGCCTGGCAGCATGTGACTCTGCCCCACGATTGGGCCATCGCCGGTCCCTTCGACCCAAACGGCCCGGGCGACACCGGCAAATTGCCATGGGAAGGCGTCGGTTGGTACCGCAAACATTTCACCATTCCCGCCTCCGATCAGGGCCGCCGCATTTACCTGGATATTGACGGCGCAATGTCGTACGCGAACGTCTGGCTCAATGGCCAATACGTCGGCGGCTGGCCTTACGGGTACGCCTCATGGCAATTGGACCTCACGCCTTACATCAAACCCGGCGCCGACAACGTCCTCGCCATCCGTTTGGATAATCCCCCGGATTCGTCGCGCTGGTATCCGGGTGCCGGTATTTACCGCAATGTCTGGCTGGAAAAAACCGCGCCCGTCCATGTCGGGCATTGGGGGACCTATGTCACCACGCCCGACGTCGCTCTTTCCGCCACCACCGTAAAAATTCAAGTCGCCGTGGACAACGATTCGGATTCCGACGCCACGGTGTCCGTGAAAAACGAAATCTATGAATTGAACGCCGACAGTACGAAAGGCAAATGGGTCGGCTCCGTCACCACCGACGGTCTGGCGATTCCGCCCCATGCCAGTCAGCTGAGCGAAAGCCAGATCGTCGTCAACAATCCGCGCCTGTGGAGCCTGGAAAAACCGCAACGTTATGTCGTCGTCACTTCCGTCGAGCAACTCGGCCAACTCGACGATCAATATAACACGCCCTTCGGCATCCGCACCATTAAGTTCGATGCCGACAACGGCTTTTTCCTGAACGGCGAACACGTGCATCTCAACGGCGTGTGCGATCATGCGGATTTGGGCGCGCTGGGCACCGCCGTCAATACCCGCGGCTTGGAGCGTCAGATCCAAATCCTGAAAGAAATGGGCTGCAACGCCATCCGCACCAGCCATAACCCGCCGGCGCCCGAATTGCTCGATTTATGCGACCGCATGGGAATGCTCGTGATGGACGAATCCTTCGATTGCTGGGAACGCGGCAAACGCCCGAACGATTATCACCTGCTCTTCAAAGACTGGCATGAAAAGGATTGGCGTGCCGAGTTGCGCCGCGACCGCAACCATCCCTCCATCATCCTCTGGAGCATCGGTAATGAGGTGCCCGACCAGGGATCGCCCGCCGGCCTCCGCATCGGCGCCGACCTCACACGAATTGCGCACGAAGAAGACCCTACCCGCCCCACCACCGCCGCATGCGACCATATCCAGTCCGGCTTCGACGGTTTCCAGAAAAATCTCGACGTCTTCGGTTACAATTATAAACCGTTTGAGTATGCCCGCGTCCATGCGGCCAATCCGGGGCTGCCGATTTTCGGCAGTGAAACCGCCTCCTGCATCAGCACGCGCGGCGAATACGATTTCCCAGTCCAGACCAACAAGGACGACGGCAAATACGGGTTCCAAGTCAGCTCCTACGACCTTTCCGCCCCGCCGTGGGCGACCATTCCCGATGTCGAATTCAAGGGGCAGGATGAAAATCCGTTTGTTGCCGGTGAATTCGTCTGGACCGGCTTTGATTATCTCGGTGAGCCTACGCCTTACAACTACGACGCCCCCTCCCGCAGCTCGTATTTCGGCATCTTGGATTTGGCTGGATTCAAAAAAGACCGCTTTTATCTCTATCAAGCGCATTGGCGTCCGGACTTTCCAATGGCCCATATCGTCCCGGAAAATTGGAACTGGCCTGATCGCATCGGCCAGATCACTCCCGTTTATGTTTATACGTCCGGCGACTCGGCTGAACTGTTTCTCAACGGCCAATCACAAGGCCTGCTGAAAAAGGGACCCTACCAATATCGCTTGTGTTGGAACAACGTGAAATATCAACCTGGTGAACTCAAAGTGGTGGCTTACAAAAACGGACGGAAATGGGCGACCAGCATCCTTGAGACCACCGGCCCCGCGGCGAAGCTGGTGATGACCCCCGACCGGGACAAACTTGCCGCTGATGGAAAAGATTTGTCCTTTGTCACCGTGGCCGTGACCGACAAGAACGGATTAATCGTTCCTGACGCTCAAAACTGGCTTCACTTCGCCGTATCCGGCCCCGGCGAAATCGTGGCAGCCGACAACGGCGACCCAACCGATTTGACCGCCTTCCCCTCGCACGAGCGCAAAGCCTTTCATGGTTTGTGCATGGTAATTATCCGTTCCGAA
>DATJSQ010000124.1:0-19195 GCA_035503995.1 Verrucomicrobiia bacterium
GGAACGGCCAAGTGATTCACCAAAGCGCATCCGCTCCTTTTTGCTTGGTGTGCGACCGTTCCCTGCAGGGGTCAAATGCCAAGATTCCGTCAGGAAACCTTGAGATTAACTCCGACTGCCAGCCGCAATGCCAGCAGAAAGCAGCCGAGCCGATAGATGTCCTGCGCTTCTGTCAAGGGTTCCTCCACAGTGATTTGTCGCGTCAGCGTCGTAAAATCCCCATAACGCAGCTTCACCTGCACAGTGTGTGCGCCCAGCCGCCGGTGTTTCAACCGCGTTGAAATGTCACCGGCCTGTTCCTTGAGACACGCGCGCAATATCCTTCGATCCTCCGTGTCCTGCAAAAACGTTTCCTCGCCGCTGATGCTTTTGATCTCATCACCCAGTTCCAGCGGCCGGTCATCCTCGCCAAAGGCATATTTTTTCAATTGAGCGGCGAACGAACCCACCAACGCCCGCAGATCACCGGGATAATCCTGCAAATCGCCGACCGTCTGCACCCCGGCGCCATTGAGCACCTGTTCGGTCACTTTACCCACGCCATAAAGCGCCCGCACCGGCATCGGACGCAGGAATTGCGCTTTTTCCTTTTCTGAAATCATCGTCAGGCCATCGGGCTTTTGATGGTCGCTGGCAATTTTGGCCAGCAGCTTGTTGGCGGCGATTCCGATGGTGGCGGTCAACAGGCGCCCGGCACGGATCCGCTGCTTCAATTCGCGGGCCAATGGCAGGGATTTGAGCAGCGACGCATCGGCATCTTCCGCCTGGCAGACCGCCGACAGGTCCAGATACGCCTCGTCAATGGACATCTGCTCCACGACCGCTCCCGTGCCAGCCATGATTTGCATGATCTGCCGCGATTCGTCCCGGTAGCGGTCCATGCGTGGCCGAACGAAAATACCCTTGGGACAGAGCCGGCCAGCGGTGGCGCTGGGCATCGCCGAGCGTACGCCGAATTTGCGGGCCTCGTAGCTGGCCGCACACACCACGCCCCGTTGAGTTGGCGGCGCGCCGACAATCACCGGTTTGCCAAGCAGTGCCGGATTGTCCCTCTGCTCAATGGAAGAGTAAAAGGCGTCCATGTCGAGATGGAATATCACGCGATACACGAGCGGGAGGGTACCATAAATGTGTTCGGACCTGAAGCCCGGTTGACGGGCTGTCAGAGGCGCAGCTAGGATTTGCCGTTCCAAATTGCCATGACGTCCGGCGAACCTTGCGAGCGGATGCCATTGTCGTTGAGGATTTCATCCGTGGCGGCGAGCATTTGCGCTGTCGGGAAAACCATTGTCTCGGTGTACTGGGTGTAGCATTCAACAGTAGTGAAGTCGTCTTTTGCATCGCGCAAAATCTTTACGAGATGTTCGAGGTTCTTGACTGAAATACTGTTGACGGCCTTCACCACTTGAAATTGTGGATCAGAATAGCCTTCGGCCAGCTTGCTTGGAAATAAGGGCGAAGCGATGACTACTAATCGTTCACCCGGAAATGCCGGCTGGTCCGACTTGCGCGTAACCAACGGATTGCCAATGTTGCTCAACCGCGCGATGAAATCCGCCGCGTATTTTGTGCGCAGGAAGTCATCCACATATTCCGCCGTGGCGGTGGAAAAGGTCAACGGCCCATAGATAAAATACGAAGGATAGGCACCGTTTAATCCTGGAATCAGACGCGGGTAATGTGCGGAGACAGGCAGATTCACCGCCAGTTGCTTGTTTGCACGGACAATGGTCAGGGGAACGGTGCCGTCGGTGGCGGTATGCTGGATTTCGTATTCGAAACGCACCCGCAAGTTGTCGCCCACCTTGATCATACCTTGGTCGTCCACCGGCTTGTCGCCGATTTTGGTGATGATGTCCCATTGTTTCAGCGGATATGCCGGATCATTCTTATATGGTTGGTGAACCACCATCCCATGAACGGAGGGGGCCAATTTTAGAAACGGCCGCAGTGCAGGATTTTCCAGCGTCTGCAGGGAGTCATACATCCCAGGCTTGCCATCGTAATGCCCGCGCGCGACGCCCTGAAGAAACAAATCTATCTCTTCGTTAGGGATGATGTAGCCGATATTTTCGGCGTCTTGCAGACGGCTGAACGTCAGCCCGATCATCTTATTGCCCACCACAGCCGGGCCACCGCTGTTGCCCGGATTGATGGCCGCATCTATCTGAATGCGCAGGCCGGAGACCGGAAAGTTATACAAGGCAAACTCCACGCGGGAGACAATCCCCTTGGTAATCGAAAGATTATTGCCCCCTTCCGGGAACCCGTAGGTCAAGACCTCGTCCGTGGCGGACGGCAAAGTCCGGTCTTGGGCAAGCGGCGGATGAGTGTCAAAGAAGCTTTCATCATCCAACTTGAGCACCGCCAGATCAATGCCCAAGGCACTGGTCTCCACGGTTGCCGACTTTTTATCCCCCGACAAATTCGCCTGAATCTGTACCTGGCTGGCATAATTCACAACATGGGCATTGGTCAGGATGCGTTTGCCGCGTATTACCACGCCACTGCCGGTGACTTCTTCCGGAGACAATTTCGTCCAAGGCTGGTAGGGATTAGGATAAGAGGCCGTAGCGAAAACCTTGACGACCGAATTTTCAACGGCGTCTGAATTAGTCCCGGCAGTTGAAGCACTGGCAGCGGTCACCGGCGCTGTGGAACTGTTTTGGGCAACCGCGCTCGGCATTGAGGCCAGTCCAGCACTGGCAAGTGCGCCGACTTTTATCGCCTGGCGTCGAGTCATCATGATTTTTTTCAGTTAAAATTTGAATTTGGATTGCCCATCGGCCAGCAGCGCTTGTGCCTTCTGTAACAGTAGTTCCGGCAGCAGGCGGCCGCACAAATATGTCCGCTTGCCCCTTTCTAACCTGTTTTGGCTCATTGGAAAAACATACGAAGAACATTTGCGGGCGTCAATCACAACGGCACAACGAATTGCATATCGCGCTAATCCGTTTGAAAGGATTGGGGAATGTCCGGTGTGTCCGGCCAATTCATCGTTTTCCAAAGGAAAACTGGTGCGGATAGCAGGACTTGAACCTGCACGCCTTGCGGCACTACCACCTCAAAGTAGCGTGTCTGCCAATTCCACCATATCCGCGCGCGCAGATAATGAAGCAAATGGATGCCACGCGCGCAAGTTGAATTCTTCATTCACCGAACAACCACTGGAAACCGCGTTGAAGACCCGGCTTGACAGGATTGAAGGTTTTTCCGGGCCTGTGCCCCAGGTCAATCTGCATGAGAATGCCCACACTGTTGGCGCCGCGCTGCCCATTTCGGATTGCGTTAAAACCGTAGCCGTAATCCAGCAACACCTTCAGGTGATTGCCCGGCGAATGATATAAAATGCCCCCGCCCACGCCGGAATTCCAATTGCCCGGCTGGCCTTCGCCGGCCAAATAACTGACCGCCGCCGTGGAAGCGTTGAGGTCCAAGCTCCAATGCATCCGTTTGTCAATGGGCACCAGATACGTGCCGTTGAGCAGCACAAATTGCCGGGCGCTGATTTCCTGATAAAAATAGCCTGGCAACGGCAGAGGATATTCAGCGATGAGGGGCAAATATCCGCCCAGGCGATAGGCGCTGAAACGGTCGGCATCCAAGCTGGTGCCAGCGGTCAACCGCACGTCAAAACTTTGCTCGGTGTTGGTGGTCGTGTAAGACAACGCGGCTTCCGTCCAAAACAGGTGCGATTGCTCATTCAATGCGCGGTCGCCGGAATAGCCGTAAGTGCCGGCATCGGTGCGATAGTGGCCCTCATACCAGACGGACAACTCCATCGCCAATGCCGGCAATAACACAGGTTCAACGCCGCCCCAGCGCAGACCCGCGCGAAGGCTCAAATCGTCGTGGTTATTCGGCAATTGAAAAGACGAGGCGGTGTCATTGTCTCGGCCGTATATGGAATAATGGGACGTGCCTTCGATGACCAGATTAAGCGGGATTTCGTCCTTCGGATTGAATAAATGGTAAACATCAAACGAAACCTCGCCGCCGTAACCGTCGAACGATTCGGCGGGATAATAGATACCGCCGCGGATTTCATTGTAGCTGTCCTCAAAGCCTCCGCCGGCAGCGCCAATGGCAAAGTCCGTGTTCGGGCCCAAACCGCCGACGAATCCAAGGTTCGAGTCCAGATATGTCGGCGCCACCGTCAGCCGCAATGTCAGGTTCGTCCGCAAAAAGTCCGGTTGATTGTGGTAGTAATAGGCGTACCCGGAAAAAGGCTGGTGTCCCTCAAATGCCTGGTCGTACCCAAATTGAATCAGATTCCGCGAGACGGGATCGATCTGCGCGGACGCCAACAACGGAAGGAACAGCGACAGTAAAAGGAGCCGTTGCCCGAGTCGTTTCACGCGAATTAAGTAACGCACCGGGAGCAATTCGGCAAGTGTGAATACTCCCCGCTGGACATGGGAAACCTTTTCCGGCTTACTTTCCGGCCGATGCCGCTGACTGCTGATCATTTGCGAAAAGCCAAATCGCTGGGTTTTTCCGACCGCCAAATCGCCCATTTAACCGGGAAAACCGAGGACGACGTCCGCGCGTTGCGCAAAAAGCTCAAGCTCGTCCCCAGCTACCGGCTCGTGGACACCTGCGCTGCTGAATTCGAGGCATACACGCCGTATTATTATTCCACGTACGATTGCGGGGACGACGAGGTCAAAAATAATTCCGCCAAAAAAGTGATGATTCTGGGCGGCGGCCCGAACCGCATAGGGCAGGGAATTGAATTCGATTATTGCTGCGTCCATGCGGCATTCGCGCTCAAGGAAGACGGATTTGAAACCCTTATGGTCAATTCAAATCCCGAAACGGTTTCGACCGATTACGATACGAGCGACAAGCTATTTTTCGAGCCGCTGACGCTCGAAGACGTCCTGCATATCTATGAACGGGAAAATTGCCGGGGGGCCATTGCGCAATTTGGCGGGCAAACGCCGCTCAATCTTGCCCTCGGCCTGCAAAAGAACGGCGTCAAAATCATCGGCACCTCGCCGCAAAGCATCGAAATCGCCGAGGACCGGAAATTGTTCGCCGCGATGCTCGACAAATTGAAGATTCCGCAACCGCCAAATGGCATCGCCACGAACGAGCCCGAAGCGCTTGCCATCGCCAAAAAATTGACCTATCCGGTCCTGGTCCGGCCCAGTTTCGTGCTGGGCGGCCGGGCAATGCAAATCGTCTATTCCGACGGGGATCTCTCGCAGTACATGAAATTTGCCGTGGAAGCGTCGCCGGAGCGTCCCGTGCTGGTGGATAAATTTCTTGAAGACGCCACGGAGGTGGACGTGGACTGCATTGCCGACGTCGGCCATTTCAAGCATTCGGACGATGGTTCCATTGTCATCGGCGGCATGTTGGAACATATCGAATATGCCGGCGTACACTCCGGCGACGCCGCCATGGTTTTACCGCCGCACACGCTCTCAAAGAAAGTCATCGCGACCATTCGCGAATACACTTATGCCATGGCCCGCGAATTGAAAATCATCGGCTTGATGAACGCGCAATATGCCGTCAAGGGCGACCAGGTGTTCGTCCTGGAAGTCAACCCGCGGGCGTCGCGCACCGTTCCATTTGTTTCCAAGGCAATTGGGATTCCCCTCGCCAAGCTTGCCGCCAAAGTAATGGCGGGAAAGACGTTGAAGCAATTGAAATTTACCAAGGAAATATGGCCGAAATACTGGGCGGTCAAGGAATCTGTCTTCCCTTTCAACCGATTCCACGGCCAGGATATTCTGCTCTCGCCCGAAATGCGCTCCACCGGCGAGGTCATGGGATTGGACGCGGATTTAGGCATTGCCTACGCCAAATCGCAGATGGCGGCGAACTCTTCGTTGCCGCTTGCGGGAAAAATCTTCATCAGCGTCAGTGACGCGCACAAAAGGCAGGTGGCGGGGGTGGCAAAAAAGTTTTCCGACCTGGGGTTCGAGTTGGCCGCCACCAGTGGCACGGCGGCCGTGCTGGAAGACGCCGGCTTAAAAGTGCAGCGAACACGGAAATTGCTCGAAGGGCGTCCGAATGTGATTGACCTGCTAAAGAACAAGGAAATCCAGCTCGTCATCAATACGCCCAGCGGCGCCGCGCCGCGGGGCGACGAAATCAAAATCCGCACCACGGCTGTCTATACCGGCACACCGATTATGACGACATTAAGCGGCGCCCAAGCCGCCGCGCTGGGCATCGCCGCACTGAAAAGATCCGGCTACGACGTCAAGGCGCTCCAGGAATATCACTGACGCGGCTGCTGTTTCTGCTTTTTGGCGGCCGACTGGATTTATGATTGAATTATTTTTGAATGAAGCGCGGCGGCGACTGTCAATTGATTTCCACTTGAGAAAAGGCAAATGGCAAGCCATAATAATGATTCCTGAATGAATAACGCGGCGGAACTGTTAAAATCGCTGATTACGTATGCCATTGTTGTGCCTGTGGCATTGCTGGTCGGCTATTTGCTGACAAATCCACTGACGGTTTCGACGTTTTTTTTCGTTGGGGCCGTGGCATTTGTGCTGATTTTTCCGGTACTGGCGCGATGGCACTATCCGATCTTGCTGTTTAGCTGGTCGGCTGTTTGTATGTTTTTCTTCGTAAAAGGGGTGCCCAATGTGGGCCAGGTCATGATCGTCATCAGTTTGGGGCTTTCCATTGTGGAACACATTATGAATCCGCAACGGCATTTTATCCGGGTGCCTTCTGTCACGGTGCCGCTGTTGGCCCTGGTAATTGTGGCGGTGATTACCGCCAAGATGACTGGTGGAATCGGCATGCATGCACTGGGTTCGGACGTTTACGGCGGCAGGAAATACATGTATTTGTTCCTGGGAATTGCGGGCTATTTTGCGCTCACCTCCCGCGCCATTCCGCCGGAAAAGGCGCGATTGTATGCCGGACTATATTTTTTAGGCGGCGTGACAACCTTGATTGGAGATCTTTATCCCTATGCCCCTCGCTGGTCTTATATGCTTTTTCATTTTTTTCCGCCTTCGGCCGGGGCTATCACAGGGGTAAGCACAGGGGATCTTGAACTGGGAACATCACGGCTCGGCGGCATTGGCAATTGCGCAGTGGTGCTTTTCCTGTGGTTTCTGGCCAGATACGGTTTGCGGGGAATTTTTCTCGAGGGCAAATTATGGCGGCCCGTCCTGTTAGCCGCTTTTGGCTGTTTGATTATGCTGGGCGGCTACCGCACTTCGGTTTTCCTCGCGGGTTTGGCATTTGTCTTCATGTTTTTTGCCGAACGACTGCACCGCACGCAGATGCTGGGAGTGTTTATTCTGGGCGGAACACTGGGCGTCGCCTTGCTGCTTCCGCTGGCGGACAAACTTCCCTTTACGTTTCAACGCTCGCTGGCCTTTCTGCCGTTGCACTTGGATCCGGTGGCCAAGCAGTCCGCGGAGGGCAGCACCGAGTGGCGCATCGCGATGTGGGAGGCATTGTTGCCGCAAATACCGCAACATCTTTTACTTGGAAAAGGGTTCGCCATTTCTCCCGAAGATTATGATGAAATGATGGGTGGACAAACTTCATTTAGGTCCGTTGATGCCAGCGCGCAACCGCTGGCGCTCTCGGGCGATTATCATAATGGCATGATTTCTGTGGTTCTGAGCTTTGGCATTTGGGGAGTCGTCGTCATGTTGTGGTTTATGTTCGCGGGTTTGAGAGTCGTGTATCTTAATATGAGATATGGAAGGCCTGAGCTGTACACGATAAATGCCATGTTGTTTTTACTATATTTCAATGAAATGGGTTCCTATCTGTGTTGTCTTGGCGGGTTGGGCGTGTCTTCCGATATGGTTTATTTCGTCGGGCCCCTCGGAATGAGTATTGCGCTAAACCACGGCGTCTGCCGGCCGGCGCCCAAACCGGTTGCCCCGGTTGAAACCGTTGGCAGCAGACGGCTGGTTCCCCCCATCCCGGCCTATCAATAATTACGCCGCCATTCGCCGTTGAAGATCACAGCGCCAAAAATTCGTGTCTGATTTCCTTTTCATCGCAGTGCAAAACGGCGATGCTGCGGTCGGCGCCGAATTTCGGCTTGCCGGCATATCCGGGGTTGAAAAACAACACCCCGCCGATCGTTTCGCATAATGGTTTGTGAGTGTGGCCAAAAACAACCACGTCCGGTTTTTCGCCGACAATCCGCGCCTGCAGTTGGTCGGAGGGCGCGCGCGGGTTAACGATGTGGCGGACGAGGAATTTCCGCGCGGCCAGTTCCACGATTTCCGTTTCGCGCAAGGGAAGTCCTGTGTCCGTATTCCCATAAACGGCGGTAACAGGCGCGATGGTCTGCAATTCCAATATGAGGGACGCAAAGCCGACGTCGCCCGCGTGCAAGATGTGTTCCACGCCGGCGAACCGCTCAAAGATGACGGGATCAAGAAACCCGTGCGTATCCGAAATAATTCCCAGTTTCATCTTAAAGGCCGGGCGTTGCAGGTTAATTGCTTTCACACGGAAAACTTGTTGTGATTCTTCGGCAACTCGCAATGATTTACGCCTCCGCTTCCTCGGATTCGGTTTCCGCGTCATTTTCATCGCTGGCGCCGGCTGTTTTGTCGGCCGGTGATTCGGCGGCGGCCAATTTTTCCACCCCCACGAATAGCGCCGTGAAAATTCCCGTGCTGAGGAGAGAGTTGCGGAAAAATTGCCAGGTGCTGGGATGAATGTCCGGATGCCCGATGGTCAGCGCCTGAATCCAGCCGGCGAGGCTTCGGGCGTAACTGCCGTCCTGGAGCCAGGCCAGCGTATTGGTGACCAGATAAAAAACAACCGCGCCGAGCAGTCCGCCCGCCAGCAATTTGAGGAATCCGGCGCACGCGCCGAACCATTTGCCCATCGCAATAAGCAGGGCGTAGATGGTGTAGTTAAGCAGCAGATAAAATCCCAGCGGTTGGACATGATAATAGAAAACGTTTAGCGCGACGTCTGTGGCGACCATCGTCCCCAGGGGCAGCCACCAGGCGAGCCGCCCCGGAAAATAAACGCCTGCGCAAAAGACAAACGCATAAACAGCGCTGAAATTCGGCGGCAACAGATGCGGAATCCGCGACAATGCCAGCACCACGATAAAAAGGCCCGGCAGCAACTTGTGCAGTTTTTCTTTCACCAGCGCGTATGATACGCCAGCATTGTCCAAAGACAAGTTGGAGAAGCTGTTCGACATCATTTTTGAAGATGCCAGCCTGCTGGTCGTTTGCAAACCAGCCGGATTGGTTTGCCATCCGACCAAGAATGGCGAATTGTCCAGTCTCATCGGCCGCGCCCGCCTCTATCTTTCACGCGCCGATTCCAATATCAATAGCCACGCTTCAAAGTCGGAAACGCCCCGTCTGGTCAACCGCCTCGACCGCGAAACCAGCGGCATCGTATTAATTGCCAAGAACGCCGATATCGCCGGCGAACTCGGAAAAATCCTGGAAGGCCGCGGCGTCCAAAAAGAATACCTCGCCATCGTCCACGGCCATGTCCGTGAAAATCACGGCCTGATTGACGCGCCGCTGGGCAAGGACGAGGGCAGCGTTGTCGCCGTCAAGGATTGCGTGCGCGCCGGCGGAGCGCCCTCGTTGACGGAGTTCTTCGTCGAGCGCCGGTTCCTTCGCGCCGCGCCAGCCGCCGGTGCCATTGCCGCCCCGCCACTGCCCTTCTCGCTGCTTCGGATCATTCCGCACACGGGCCGCAAACATCAAATCCGGATACATCTCGCGCACGTTGGCCATCCGATTGTCGGCGACAAGCTTTACGGCGGCGACGAAGACTGCTATCTGGCGCTTGCGCAAAACCGCCTGACCGATGCCCACCACGCGCGCTTGATTTTTGAAAACCACGCGCTCCATGCCCGTGCCATTAAATTCCGCTGGCGAGGCCACGCCATGGAATTTTACCACGCACCAGAGCAGTGGTTCACGGAATTCTTAACCGATCGCCGTTAAAAAATCTGTGTCCATCGGTGTTTATCCGTGGTTAAATTTTTCAGTGTTTACCATTCCGAAAACCATGCGCGCCGTCGTTTATCGCGGTGTAAACAATTTGCGCCTTGAGACTGTTCCGGTGCCGCGCGTTGGCGCCAACGAATTGCTTGTCAAGGTCGCCGTCTGCGGCGTTTGCCCGACCGACATCAAAAAAATCCATTATGGCACCGTCGCCCCGCCCCGCATTTTTGGACACGAAACCGCCGGGATCATTGTGAAGACGGGCTCGGGCGTCGCCAATCGGGGATTGGCGTTGAAAATTGGCGACCGTGTGGCCTTGCATCATCATGTGCCCTGCCTGGATTGCCATTTCTGCCGCCACCGCGCCTTTGCCCAATGCGAAACATACAAACGCACCGGCATCACCGCCGGATTCGAGCCGGCCGGCGGAGGATATGCCGAATACGTCCGCGTCATGGACTTCGTCCTGCCCGGTGTGGTGAAGATTCCCGCGAGCAATTCATTTGAAGAAGGGGCCATGCTCGAACCCGTCAACACGGTGCTCAAAGCCGTGAAGCGATTAAACCTGCTGCGCGGCGACAACGTGCTGGTGGCCGGGCAAGGCCCGATTGGATTGATGTTCACTAAAATCCTGCAATTGCGTGGCATCAATGTGCTGGCGACCGACCTGCTGGAATCGCGCCTGAAACTGGCAAAACAATTCGGGGCGCAATGGACGGCGCGGGTTCAAAGTGCGAAGTCCGAAGTGCGAAGTCTGGAGGCATTGGACGCAGGGATAATCGCCGTGCCGTCCAATGATGCCGTGGCGCAAGCGATGCAACTGGTGCGGGGCGGCGGCCAGGTCCTGTTATTTGCGCATACCAGGAGGAGAGACCCCGTGAAGCAAGGGGAAAAGAGAAAGGAGAAAAGCGGAAATGTATTCGAGCCTCTGGACTTTGCCTCCATTTGTCTGGATGAAAAAGATTTGATTGGCAGTTACTCATCGGATTTCACGATTCAAAACGAAGTGGCGCGCCTGGTATTCTCGCGCCGGCTGGATGTGCGTCCCTTGATTACACACCGTTTTCCACTGCAACAAACGGCCGATGCGGTTGCCCTGGCGAGCAGGCCGACCGAAAGTTCCCTGAAAATTGTCGTGGAACACGGGATCACCCGGTAATGATAAATTACCGGTTCGGACGCACAAAGGCGCACAAAATCATATCCTTTACGGGCAGCAATTTTTACAAACAAAAAGCCAATAAATGGTGAGCACCTTTTTAGCCTTTGTATCATAGTCACAACAGGTTGCGAAAGTAGTGACCGTTCTTTCTCAGTAACGAGTTTGAGAGAACCGAGCAAAGGCAAAGCCAGTTTTCATGATTGATTTCGATTCGGGCGGATAGTCGTTTTTTCAGCGGGATTCTTCATCCCCACCTCCTTGGCGACTGTCGCCCGAATCTTTTTTTGTCTTTAGCCTCAGTGGGTCATGCGCGCGGCCTGGGTCATGGCGTCGGCAAGCGCCTGCGGTGTCCAGAGATTACCGTTGAATTGCTTGAAAATTCGTCCCTGCGGATCCAATACCACAGTTCGCATATTATGCGAGATATTGCTGCCTTGCCGCATGACCACCAATCCCAGACGCAAGGCGGCATCGGCCAGGACACTGGGGGAGGCCGAGGCAAACAGCCAGCGGTTGGTATCGGCTCCGCGAAAGGCGCCGGCGTAGTCGGTCAGCACTTCCGGCGTGTCAAATCCCGGATCGAAGGAAATCGAAATGAATTGCCAGTTGGATGGCCCTTTCGGGTCGGATGCCAGGATTTCCCGCGTCTCCTTGAAATTATTGTTCATGCGCGGACAGTAATTCGGCAACGGGCACCGGGTGAAAAAGAAGGTGAACGCCACCGCCTGGCCGCGGAAGTCCGAGAGGCGGACTTGGGTTCCATCTTCGGTAGTCAGCGCATAGTCCGGCAGAAATTCGCCGGGTTTGAGCAGGGACGGCATCATGCCGCCGGACATATCCGCGGGCATGGCCATGGACATGGGCATGCTGTTGGTCATGGCTTCCTTGGAATGGCCGACACGATGGATATGTTCCACCCAGTCGTCGTTTTGGCCCACGACCAGCGTGAAGGTGATTTCGTCGCCCGGTATGATGCCGTTCAATTCATTGGTGTCCTTTACCGGAAAGTCCATGGTCATTTCCATCATGTAACCGGGAATGGCCTGATGATGAATGGTGACATTGGACCGGTCCGGCGCGATTTTTATGACGACCCCGCGCGCGGGATAGGATTTGACGTTTGGGCCGGCGTCGTCCGGCGCGGCCAGGGCGGCGTGGGCGAGGCACAGGGAGCAGAGGAACAGCAGGGATTTTACGAGCATTGTTTTCATAGATTTTGATTTTGTAATTGGTTGATTTCGTTGGCCACGGCGGTGGGAGTGTTTTGGTTGAGGCCATCGAAGTAGCCGCGCAGATGGCCGTGGGCATCCACGAGGGCGATGTACTCGGTGTTGGCAAAATTGCCGGGCATGTAGCTGAAGGCATCATTCGTGTCCGACGCCAAAAAGCTGGCGCCGATGAGGCGATACACCTGCGACTGGTCGCCGGTCAGAAAGAGCCAGCGATTGGTGTCGGCGTCAAAGCGCTGGCCGTATTGGGCCAGGACGTCCGGCGTGTCGTCTTCCGGATCCACCGTCAACGAGACGAGCCTTACCTCCGGGTCATTGGTGGTGAGTTGCTGAATTTGGGACATCTCGCTGTTGACCGCCGGGCAGGTCAGTGAACAACTGGTAAAGAGAAAATTCACGACCAGGATTTTTCCGGCCAGGCCCGCCCGCGTCACCGTGCGGTCGTCACGATTGGTCAGCGTGAAATTGACCAATTGCCGCGGGTGATCGGGCGGAATCAGGCGTGATGGGGAATTTTCCGCGAAGTCGGGCAATGCCGCGGGAGGATTGTTTTCGTGGTGGTTTAAGGCGAAGAGCAGGCCGCAAAAGCCGGCGCCGAAAATCAGCGAACCGACGACCGCGACGATGGCAAACAGCCGCTCGTCCTTCTGGTCCTGACGCGCCTGGTAATCAGCTCTCTTTGTCATAAGCTAGAATCTAAACGAGATATTTGCCTTGAACAGCACGGGGGCAACGAGTTGATTGCCGGTGAAATGTTGAAAAACGGGAAATTCCGCGTCGGCATACAACACCACCGGATGGATGTGGATTTCCAGGCCCGGCGAAAGCATGAGCCGCTGGTAGCCGGAGTCGGAGCCGGGGATTGGATTGTCGTTATCGTTGATACCGCCCGCGGCGTTCCTCCCGCTGTCACTGGAACGTTCGGAAAAGATCACCTGTGCCAGCGGCGCAATCAACGTCCGGCCGAGCGTGAATCCCTTATAGTCAATACCGAGGTCCGAATCGAGTTCGATGCCCGGAAGATAGCCCGCCTCTCTCAACGTCGGCACATCGAGCAATGCCTGCCCGTACCAATCCCAGGTCTGGTTGCGGTCCAGGTTGCCACGGTAAAATCCGCCGAGCAAAATGTCCGTGCTGCCCGTACCGATTTCGCTGTCGCGGTCAACGTCGTCATAGGCATTTTCGTGCGAGAAGTTGCCGGTGGGCAGTTTGAGGCCGAAGTTGACGCCGGCGGATTGATCGGGAAAAAAGCCCGTGTAAATGCCTTCCAAACGGATATCACCCAGGGACCACCAATTGATTGTCGTTATGGGGCTGCCTGGGGCACTACTCGTGGTCTTGAAGGAACGGTAGTCATAGGGCACCTCCAGTTGCGCGCCCCAGACCGGGGTGAACATGTATTGGATCCCGGTGGTGATGAAGTCGGTGACAATTTCCTTGTCGCCATTGTTGGCGGCGGGCGCCTGCGAATAGCCGCTCCAGTTCCGGTTTTGGTCCTGGTAATCGTATTGCACCCAGGCCATGCCGCCCTGGCCTTGGGGAAGCATCGTACTTGTCGCTACGTCAAACACACCGCATCCGCACGCGCAGCCGTGGACCACGCCGGGCGCCAAAACGCCCGCCAAAAAACCGCCGCCAATTTTTACCGCCGATTTTACTCTTTTATTTTTCATTATTTGATTTCAAAAGTTGCGGGAACGCCGGATGGCGTTCTCCAGTTAAAATGAATAACTTTTGCTCGCGCCAGCAATTGCGCGGGCGACCACCGCGATAAGTCAGGCGAAGAGAGCGCGGGGCGGCGGTGTGGGCGGCTTAAGGGAGAGAGAACGGGCGAAAGTTGCCGGGCGTGGCAAGACGCCGGCGCTGGATGGCGCAATCAGCACAAGCTGCTCCGCGAACAATGGAAACTCGAGCTTCTGCCGCGCCTGGACAGTGTCGTTTTTCCGCTCCGATTTTTTGCCGGCGGCGATGGCCCGGCACAGCGGACAAGGGTGTTGGCCATCGAAGGTGCGGCTAACGGATTCAGAAAAGGAATATGTGCGCAGGTTGTTGGCAAGCATGGTGGTCCAGGCAACAGTTTGCAACAACGTCCATTGCGCGCCGAGCATGGCTACAAGCGTGAGGACGAGGAGGGATTTGCCAACTTTGACCAACACAGCTTTATTCTCGTGAAAAATTTCACAAAGTCAAGCTGTAATTTGGCCTCAATTTGCCAATTTTTGGCAGGGCCTGAATCCGGCCGGTGGGAGGGGCGCTCCATAGGCCCACGCCCCGCTGCGCATTATCCAGATGGGGCATTACATTCCCAATTTAACCCTGCCCAACCCAAACAAGCGTCCCGACCGGCAACAAATCGAAGAGCGGAATCAAATCGGCGTCAGCCAGGTGAACGCAGCCACAGGAGGCGGGTTTGCCGATGCTCGACTGGTTCGCCGTGCCGTGGATGTAAATGTAACGCGCGTGAGAATCCAACCGGCCGCCGCGGTTGAAGCCCGGTTCGAGGCCTTCCAGCCATAAAATCCGCGTGGTGATTCTGGCATTGGAAAATTCGGGCTGCGATGTGTGGCCGACGGCCTGGCGTGATTTGAAGACAGTTCCGGCCGGCGCGCCGTCGCCAATTTTTTCCGCGATGCGATGCAATCCCAGCGGCGTGCAGTTGGACCCTTCTGCTTGCCCGACGCCGAAACGCGAAGTGGAGCAGGGAATTTTTTTTATGAGTTTGTCTTGTTGGAAGAGCGAGGCGGTCTGATCGGCGATGCTGACGGCCAAAAGAAATTGCGTCGGCGTGATTTCATTTTTTTTACAGGCATCAAGAAATTCCGGGGGCATAATCGCTTAATTTCGGATTCTCAAACCAGCCCAAGCCGCGGTGTCCAAGATGTTCGCCGGCTGGCGATCCAGTTCCGTGACGGTAGATGTTTTCATGTCCGACAACATGTCGGCGTTCGCGCAAAAAAGTCAACCGGGTATTAGAGTTTGACTTCTTTTCCCGTCCGCGCGGATTTGTGCGCGGCATCCAAAATTTCCACCACCGTGAGGTTCACGTCCAGCGAGGCCAGGCCGGAGGGTTTGATGTCTCCACGCGCGACAGCAGCCAGATAGGAGAGCGGATCGTCATTGGGAGCGGTCAATGGTGGCGGCGTGACATTGGTTTCGTTGGCGTCCTTGATGAGCCGCACATTCAGCAAATTCGGTTGCGGAACGTATACGTAGCCGCTTTGTCCGTAAATCCGCATGTCCTTCACGTTCATCGGCCAGTTCCACGAAGGCTCCAGCACCACCGTGGCCGCGGGATATTTGAGGAGGATGGTCGCGTCATCTTCGACCTTGGGATAAATATCCGGCTTCAAATGCCGCGCGACGGCGAAAACCGAGAGAGGTTTTTGTCCGTCCATGAACCAAGTGGCCAAATCCGCCCCGTAACAGCCGAAATCGTTGATCGCGCCGCCGCCATCGAGAATGGGGTCGGTGAGCCACGCCAGAAAATTGGTCGAGCAACCGATTTCTTTTGGGCCGTAATGGCCATCCCGGAAAACCATCCGGTGGATTTCCCCAATTTGATGTTCATCGTGGACCATCCGGTAAGCGGCTACATTGCCCGGATACCAACTGGTCTCGTAATTGACAACGAGTTGGATGCCGCTTTTTTTTACGACGGCCGCGATCTCGCGGGCTTCCTTCATGTTCGTGGCCATCGGCTTTTCCATCATCACGTCCACGCCGCGGGCGGCGCAAATTTTGACGACGCGCGTATGGTCCAGGATGCTGGTAAAAATGGCGACCGCCTGAACGTTGGTCCTGGCGAACAACGCATCAAGGCTGGGATAAAACAAACCAGGATCCAAATGGAATGCCCGCGAGTAACGCTGGATCAAATCCTGGTTGGTCTCCACGATGCCGACCAATTGGACGTCTGTCCGCCCGTTAAAACGCGGGATGAAGCCCCAGGCATGATCGTGGACCAGCCCGACAATGGCGATGCGCACGGGAGGGCTGGCGGGCTGTGAAAGCAAATTTGCGGCAACAAACAAAACTCCAACCAACACCAAAAAATATTTCTTCATAAAAAACGGAAACCAATTTTAAGCGGGCCGCGGGCTTAACGCGAGAAACTTTTTCGGGGCCGGCAATGGCCTTGGCGAACTTGCTCCGTCTGACAGGTCCGCGGTCCAAAGGCGGCCAAATAAAAATCTCATTCCACCCGCGCCCGCCCCTGGCCATTGACGACCCGGCCGATAATCCAGGCCGCGTGACTTTGCCGGCGAATAAATTTAAGAACGGCCTCAGTCCTTTCGGCGGAGACGATGGCCACCATGCCGATGCCCATGTTGAAAACCTGGTATAATTCCGCGTCAGGCACCCCGCCTTTTTCCGCGATGATGCGGAAAATCGGCGGAAGCTCCCAGGAACCCTTTCGGATAATCACGTCGAGCGCCTTCGGCAGAATGCGCGGGATATTGTCCACAAAGCCGCCACCGGTGATGTGGGCAAAGGCCTTGACGGGCAGTGATGAGTGATGAGTGATGCGCGGTGGGTTAAAGCGTTTTAATAACTTTTGCACCAGCGGGCCATAGCTGACATGGACTTTCAAAAGCTCTTCTCCAATCGTTCCTTTTAAGCCAAGCAGGCGGCTGGAAGGCTTCAATTTAAAATGCTCGAAGAAAATTTTTCGGGCGAGGGAGTAGCCGTTTGTGTGCAGGCCGGAGGAGGCGATCCCGATCACCACGTCCCCGGCCTTGACGGACTTTTTACCATTCAACATCCGGGATTTTTCCACCACGCCCACAATGGTCCCGCTGACGTCGTATTCGCCCGGCTGATAAAAGCCCGGCATCTGCGCGGTCTCGCCGCCGATGAGCGCGCACCGATTTTCCGCGCAGGCGCGGGCGAATCCCTTGATGATTTCGGTGAAAACGCGCGGTTCGAGCCTGCCGGTGCCGAGGTAATCGAGAAAGAAGAGCGGCTCGGCGCCCAGCACGGCGATGTCGTTCACGCAATGATTCACCAGGTCCGCGCCTATGGTGTCGTGTTTGTCCAAGGCGAAGGCGATTTTAAGTTTGGTGCCGACGCCGTCCACGGAGGAGACGAGGACCGGCTCGCGATATTTTCCGGGGTCGAGCGCGAACAAACCGCCAAAGCCGCCGACGCGGCCGAGGACCCCACGCCGACGGGTCGAGGCGAGCAATTGGGGCAGGGTGGCCTTGGTCCGGTTGCCGAGATCAATGTCCACACCGGCAGCGGCGTAGGCTTTTTGTTTCATGCGACGGAATTAAAACGTGAAATGCGGAGGCGGGCGAGAAAATTCAGGCAAGAGAGGGTCAAAATGGCCGATGCGTCGCCGCTACAGCTTCTTAATCCCCCTTTGCCACAAATCAAAATGATAAAGGGCGACGACGACGAGCGAATGGCCGATTTTTTCGTCCGCGACGAGTCGGGGGATTTCCGCGGCCGGCACCAGCCGCGTCGCCAAATCCTCGGCATGGTCCAATTGCGTGGGATGTTTCAAGCGGCAATTTTCAATCAGAACGGTGTAGGTGACGTTGCTCATAATGGCGGGATTCGACTGGATGCGTCCGAGCACGCGGGCGTTTTCGCCTTCATAGCCGGTTTCCTCGCGCAATTCACGCACGGCGGCAGCCAACGGATCGGCATCGCCGGTGTCCATCATGCCGCCCGGGATTTCCAGCTCCACCGTGTTCGAGCCGTGGCGATATTGCTCGACCATGACCATTTGCCCGTCAGGAGTCATGGCGATGACATTGACCCAATTGACGCTTTCCAGGACAAAGAAGTCATGCGTCTCGCCAGTGCGCGGAGAGACGCAGATGTCGCTACGCAGTTTGAAAATGCGAAAATCTCCAACGATTTTGGAACCGATTTTTTTCCACGGTTGAATCATGCTGAACTTTAACTCAAGCGCGGGAGGAGGCGGAGAAAAAATTAGGGCATTTTCATAATTACCGCCGCCATGCGGTTGGGAGAGGAAGAGACGGCAGGGCCACCGTATTTTTTCAAACGCTTCAACCGTTCTTTTGGGACGCCTGGCCCTGGCGCCACAGCGTCAGCAAATGGTTCAGCGCTTCATCGTAAGTGCGGCTCTTTTGTTCGGCCAATTGCCGGGCGCGCTTGTCCAACTGCGCGGCCATTTCGGAGGATTTTTCGGCGGGACAGCCGAGCGTGACGAGAACCCTGGCAAGGTCCGAATTCTCCATGAAACTATTTCACCGAATCGCGCGGAACAATTTTGATGCTGATGACCTCGACGCGCTTGAGCGGCTTGCTCTTCTCACCGGAGCCGCCGGAGGCAACCGGCGCGCCGGAAATTTTGCTCAGCACCTCGTCGCCGCGGAACAATTGGCCAAAGGCAGTGTATTGCCGGTCAAGAAAGGAAGCGTCGCCGTCGCAGATAAAAAACTGGCTGCCGGCGGAATCTGGATGACTTGACCGCGCCATGGAAACGACGCCGCGCTGGTGGGAGCGTCCGTTGAACTCGGCTTTGATGGTGTATCCCGGGCCGCCCGTGCCCCACTGGGCCTCCTTGTCCGGGTCCTTGGTGAGGGGATCACCGCCCTGAACCATGAATCCCTTGATAATCCGATGGAAACAGGTGCCGTTGTAAAACCCCTTTTGCGCGAGCGCCTTGAAATTTTCGACGGTCTTGGGCGCAACGTCGGGCCAAAATTCAATCAGCATTTCTCCGTCGGTGGTATTGATAACGGCAACTTCGTTCATAAAACCAGTGGTTATGTTTTGTCGGTCACGACGGTGGCGGATTTGATGTAATCGAGGTGCGGGAAATGGGCTTTCAAATAGGCATTGCCTTGCGCCTGGATAAATCGCTGATCCGGTCCGCTGCCGCCGGGCGG
>DATJSQ010000125.1:0-10345 GCA_035503995.1 Verrucomicrobiia bacterium
GCTCATTGATCAGCGCGCGAATCGAGTCGTTAATCGTCAGCAATTCAAAAATTCCCTTCCGTCCCTTGTAACCGGTGTCGTTGCAAGCCGAACAGCCGCGGCCATAGTGAAACACCTTGTCTCCCAAGTCGTGCGGCGACAGGTTGAGCAGTTCCAATTGGGCCTCGGTCGGTTCGAAGGGCGTACGGCAGTTCTTGCAGATGGTCCGTACCAGCCGTTGCGCCAGCACGGCCATCAGCGTGGACGAAATCAAAAACGGCTCAACTCCCATGTCCACCAGGCGTGTCACCGCGCCGGCGGCGTCGTTGGTGTGCAACGTGCTCAACACCAGGTGCCCCGTCAGCGACGCCTGAATCGAAATCTGCGCCGTCTCCAAATCGCGCATTTCCCCCACCATGATGATGTCCGGGTCCTGGCGCAAAAACGAACGCAACGCTTTTCCGAACGTCATGCCGACGCCATCGTTGATCGCCACCTGCATGATGCCTTCAATGTCATATTCCACGGGGTCCTCCGCCGTGAGGAGCTTGGAATCAATGGCGTTGACACGCCGCAGCGCCGAATACAGCGTTGTGGTCTTGCCGCAGCCGGTCGGGCCGGTCACCACAAAAATCCCGTTTGGCCGCTGGATGACCTCGTTGACGAAATCATAGATGTATTTGGGAAAACCAAGCGACTCCAATTCCAGGTTGACCGCCGAACGGTCCAAAACGCGGAGCACCACCGATTCGCCAAATTGGGTTGGCAGGGTGGACATGCGCAGGTCCACCTGGCGATTGGCGATGTTCAAATTGATGCGCCCGTCTTGCGGCAGACGCCGCTCGGAAATGTTTAGATTGGCCATGACCTTCAAGCGCGAAATCACCGGCAGCGCCAGATGTTTTGGCGGCGGCGCCATTTCATAAAGCGCGCCGTCCACCCGGTAACGAATGCGAAATTCGGTCTCGAACGGCTCAAAATGAATGTCACTCGCCCGGTCCTGAATGGCCTGCTGCAACACCAGGCTCACAAACTTCACGATCGGCGCTTCATTAGCCAGGGCTTCCGCGGCCTTCGCGTCCACGTCGGCGTCCGCCACTTCGCGCGCGATGTTCTTATTCGCGTCAATCTCCTTGAGGATGTCCGAAAAATTGCCGGCGCTTTCGTCCTGTCCGTAAAGCCGGTCAATCGCCCTTTCAATTTCCATCGGGTCGGCCACCACAATCTGCACGTCGCGTTTTATCGCGAAATGAATTTCATCGGGTTTCGCCGGATCCAGCGGGTCGGTCAGGGCAATCTGCACCGTGCCGTTGTTCACCGCCACCGGCAGGCAATGATACATTTGCGCGACTTTCGCCGGGACCGTTTGCAGGATTTCCGGCGGTATGTCCCGATCTTTCAACGACACCACGTCCGCGCCAATGTTGGTGGCGATGACATGCAGGATGTCGTCAAGCTTCATGAGGCCGAAGTCCTGCAATAGCTGGGACACCGGCGTGTTGCTCCGTTTGTACTCGGCCACCACTTCCTCGTATTGCAGATCGTCAATCAACCCCTGATCGTGAATGAGGGAGAGCAATGGATTTGAGATTTCTTCAGCCATGTTAATTCATCAGGGGTTTTTGGGCCGATTTTGGCCTTGCGCCAATTCAATTTCCTGCAGCTTGGCGAGCATTGTCGTCGGGTCCTGCGCCTTGGTCACCACTTCTTCCCGCGCGATCATCCCTTGCAGGTATTTATCAATCAAGAATGAATCCAGCGTCACCATGCCGAACTTCGCCCCGGTTTGGATGTCCGATTGAATGCGAAAGGTCTTGTTGTCGCGAATCAGCGCGGCGATGGACGGGGTGTTGACCATGATCTCAAAAACCGCCACGCGGCCCGGCTTGTCAATCCGCGGAATCAACAGTTGCGAGATCACCGCCTGCATGACGGTGGAAAGCTGGATGCGCACCATTTCCTGCTGGTTGGTCGGAAACGCGTTCGTGATACGGTCAATCGTTTTGGCCGCTCCGGTGGTGTGCAGCGTCCCGAACACCAGGTGGCCCGTTTCGGCCGCCGTGATCGCCGCCTCGATCGTCTCCAGATCGCGCATTTCACCGACTAAAATTATGTCCGGGTCCTGCCGCAAGGCGCGGCGCAGCCCTTCCGCAAAATTCGGCACGTCCACTCCGATTTCACGTTGGGTCACCAGCGACTTCTTGTGTTTGTGATAATATTCAATCGGATCTTCGATGGTGATGATATGCGCTTCTTCGCGCTCCTCATTGATAATGTTGAGCATCGAAGCCAGCGTCGTCGTTTTGCCCGAGCCAGTGGGACCGGTCACCAGAACCAGTCCGCGCGGTTTATACAGCAATTCCTTGGCGGACGGCGGAACGCCGATTTGCTCCATGGTCAGCAATTTGCTGGGGATCTGCCGGAGCACCAGCCCGAAATTTCCCTTTTCCTTGAACACGCTCACCCGGAAACGCGCCGCGTCGCCAAAGGCAAATCCGAAGTCCGCCCCGCCGCGCTCGCGCACGCTTTGGATGTTTTCTTCGGAAGTGATGGTGCGCATCAGTTCTTCCGAATCTTCCGCCCGGAGGGCCGGCCCTTCGACCCGATGCAAGATGCCGTGGACGCGAATCACGGGCGCGGTGCCGACGCGGATATGCAAATCGGACGCGCCTTCGGAGACGGTCAATTGCAGCAAATCTGACATGGAATAGGACATAAATTAAATGCAAAGGATAAAACAAATGAAAAGACGGCACGCTGCCAGGACGCTTCGCCCTGGAAAAAACATGCTTAATTTTTCATTCTTCATTCTGCCTGTCATGCTTCGTCGCCAATGGTGGCGCGGATGACTTCATCCGGCGTCGTCAATCCTGCCAGCACCTTCCGGATGCCGTCTTCGCGCAACGTGCGCATTCCCATCTCGCGGGCGCGGGCACGGAGAACCGACGAGGACACTTTGTCATAAATCAATTTCCGGGCCTCATCGTCAATCATGAATATTTCAAAAATGCCCATGCGCCCGCGATTTCCCGTGTTCGAGCAGTTGGCGCATCCACGGCCCTTCATCAGCGTGGCGCCCTTCAAACTGTCCGGCGTCAGGTTCAAGGCGCGCATTTCCTGTTCGGTGGCCTCGTACGGCTCGCCGCATTTCTTGCAAATTTTTCGCACCAGCCGTTGGGCCATCAAACAGCGCGTCGAGGACGCCACCAAAAACGGCTTCACGCCGATGTCAATCAGGCGCGTCACGGCGCTCGGCGCGTCATTGGTGTGCAGCGTCGAAAACACCAAATGGCCCGTCAGCGAGGCGTTGATGGCAATCGAGGCGGTTTCCAGGTCGCGAATTTCACCAATCATTATCACGTTCGGCGCCTGGCGGAGAATCGAGCGCAATGCGGCCGCAAACGTCAGCCCAATCGTCTCGCTCACCTGGACCTGGTTGATGCCCGCCAGGATATATTCCACCGGGTCTTCCACGGTGATGATCTTGCGGTCGGGGCGGTTGATGAAGTGCAAACAGGAATAAAGGGTCGTCGTTTTGCCCGAACCGGTGGGACCCGTCACCAGCAATATCCCGTCGGGAAGGCTGATCACCTTCTCAAACGTTTGCTGGTCGTCCGTGAAAAATCCCAGCTCCGGCAAGCCGAGCTTGAGGCCTTCCTTGTCCAAAATACGCATGACGATGCTTTCGCCGTGGTTCGTCGGCAGGCAGGAAACACGCAGGTCAATCAATTTGTTCCCCACCTTGCTCTGGATGCGCCCGTCCTGCGGAACCCGGTGCTCGGAAATGGACATGGCCGATTGAATTTTCAGCCGCGCAATAATCGAGGGTTGCAACCGCTTCGGCGGCGCCTTCATTTCATGCAGCATTCCGTCAATCCGATAGCGGAGCCGGAACCGTTTGGCCATCGGCTCGAGGTGAATGTCCGACGCCCGCATCTTGAAAGCATCAACGATCAATTGGTTCACCAGCCGGATCAGCGGCGCGTCCGCGTCTATCGCCGTCCCGTCGTCGGCGGTGGCCGCCGCCACATTGACCTCCGATTCGGTCAATTCCTGAATGACATCCTTGAAGCGCTCGTCTTCGATCGCCTTCTTTTCCGAAGCCCCGTAATATTTGTTGAGGGCCGCCTCGATGTCCTCGTCGGAGGCGACCCGCGGCTCAATTTCCGCCCCAAGCAAGTGCGTCAGGGAATCAATCGTGTTGATGTCCGAAGGGTCCGAAATGGCGAGCGCCACCTTGCCGTCGCTCTTAAACAACGGGACCACCCGGTATTTTTTGGCGACGTGGCGGGGAATGATCGAGATGGCCTCGTCAGGAATTTGGATAGTGGCCAATTGCACGACCTCGGCGCCGAATTGGGCGGCTTTGGCCTGGGTCACGTCGGCGGTGCGGATGACCTTATTGGCCAGCAATAAATCAATCACACCCACGCCGGCGGCCTGGGCTTCGCCGCGGGCCTTGGCGAGTTGCTCGGCGTTCAATAAACCGAGGTCCACCAAAACATCCGCCAGATAATCGTCTTTCTCTGCCACAAAATAGTTTGCTCCGTCAATACCTGTTGGAGCGTCGAAACAGACTACCGCCGAAACGCCCGATGTCAACGCGCGGAAATGATTTCCGCAAAATTTTTTGTCATTGACTCCCGCCGCTTCAGTTCAATCCACCTACAGTTTCCATATCGTCGAAACCAAGTCAATTGCCGTTTGGCGAGCTGACGCGTGCGCCTTTTCACCAATTCGATGGTTTGGCCCAAATCACGCTCGCCGCGCAAATGCTCGACGACTTGCCGGTATCCAATCGCCTGCATTGCCGTTTGATTTTCCTCCAGGCCCCGTTTGAGCAATTCCCGCGTCTCCTCCACCAGCCCCCGCCGGAACATTTCATCCACCCGCGCGACAATCCGCTCATGCAATTCCGCCGTCGGGCGTATAAAACACCAAAGGACGCCAACTTCCGCCGTTCGGCCCGCAGAGTGCCAATCCGCCCGCTGTTCGGAGAATTTTTTCCCCGTCAGCCGAATCGCTTCGACCGCCCGGATAACCCGTCGCGGGTTTTGCTTGTCAATTTTGCCGTAGGCCTCCCGGTCACGCTCGCGCAGTTCATGCAGCAGGGTTTCAAACGGCAATCGCTCCAGTTCCGCCCGTAATTCCGGGTTGGCCGCCGGCGTTTCGCCCAATCCGCTCAAATAGGCATTGAAGTAAAGCCCCGTCCCGCCACAAAAAATCGGCGTCCTCCCGCGCGATTGAATCTCCGCCGCCGCCTTTTCCGCCAGCACAACAAACTTTGCCGCGTCGAACGATTCGGTCAGACCCGCCACGTCAATCAGATGATGCGGAATCCGTTTTCGCTCCGCCGCCCCCGGCTTTGCCGTGCCGATATCGAGTCCGCGATAAACCTGCATCGAATCCACGGAAATAATTTCGCCGCCGACCTTCTCGGCCAACTCCAGGGCGATTTCCGATTTGCCAACCGCCGTCGGCCCGGCCACGAACAAGCTGCGAGGATGGGAAGGGGCGCTCATTTTTTACGGAGCAAATGGCGGATGACGCCGCCGTTATCGGGACCTTGATGGTTTTTGCGGTTACAATAAGAAGCGTCCATGTCAATTCCCGGTCTTCAATCCCCGGCCGGGCACTTCAGGTTTGGGCAATTCGCGTCGGGACAAAAAGGCCGCCAGCGCCAAGCCGGCAATGAAGAGCGGCACGCCAATCCATTGCGCCGGCGTCAGGCCCAAATGATAATGCAAATCCGAATAGTCGCCCCGGAAACACTCCACAATTCCGCGCGCCACCGCATAGCACATCAAATAGGTCGCAAAGATCTGGCCGTCGAATTTTTTCCGCCGGAACAGCCATGCCAGGAACAGGTAAAGCGCCAGGTTCAGCAGGCCATCATAGATCTCCGTGGGATGCAGCGGGACATTGAGCGGCGTGCCGGACAGCTCATGGGCCAGCGGATTGGTAAAGGTAATGGCCCAAGGCACGTCGGTTGGCCGGCCGTAGCAGCAACCATTCAATAAACAGCCCGCCCGCCCGAAAACACTGCCCAGCGCGATGCTCGGCGCCAGCACGTCGGCCGTCTTCCACAACGGCATCTTTTTCCAGCGGATATAGATCATTCCGGCAATCATCGCGCCGATGAAACCGCCGTAATACACCAGCCCGCCGTGCCAGACCTCGAAAATTTCCAGAATCGGTTGCCCGGCAAACTCCTCGCGCCAATAGGTCGTTACATACACAAACCGCGCGCCCACAATTGCGCCCACCATCAGCCAGAGCGTGATGTCGGCGATGCGATCGGGCGAAATCTTTTCGCGTGGCGCCCGCAGCGTGGCCGTCCACAGCCCCGCCAGGAATGCCAGGGCGATCATGATGCCGTACCAATGGACAGTGAGGGGTCCCAGATGAAACGCTATCGGATACACGAAAATAAAATAAACCGGAACGGTGAAAATTGAAATTTGATTCTATACGGCTCAATTCGTCGTCCGCGACGTTTGCGGCGGAAGCTTCGGCGGCGGAATCGGTGTAATGAGCAAACCCGGCGGTAACGGCGGCCATTTCGGGACTTCCGCCACCAGATCACGCCACGCCTGCCGCTCCTTCGGCGAAAGCTGCGACCAGCGCTGCGCGTTCTTCAAAAATTCCGCGCGGTCTTGCGGACTCATTTCCGTAAATTCAGTAAAGGCGCGAATACATTCAATCCGTTGGTCCGCCGACAAGGCGGAAAACGATTGCAGCGATTTATCCATTTGCGCCCGTTCGGCGTCCGAAAGGGTATTGAGCGTTTGTTGCCTTTCGTCCGGCGTCAGCGTGAAAAATTCGTTGAACTGTGCGGTGATTATTCGCCGGTCGTTGTTCGATAAACCCTTCCACCGCGCCCATTCATCCTCGCTCGGCGCATTTTTGCCTCCCTCCGGCGATACATTGGTCGCATTCACATCCGCGAAATAACTCAAGGCGCGTTCGTTGTCCAAGAATTCCTGTTGCATGGGCGGCGGCAGAATCTCCCATTGCAAAAGCCGCGATTTCACCAAATCGCGCAAATCCTCCGGCACTTGAGCCAGTTGCGCGTCGCGAGTTGCGGGTGGCTCGCGCAGAAGGGGAAGCAAAAACCAGTGCAACTCCGTGGCGCGCAGCCGCAATTCCCGTTCATCGGGGTCCAATGCCAGATATTCCCGCACCTTGTCGGAAATGCGTTTGCGGATGTCCGGCGGGCGATTCGCCAGGTACTGGTCGCGTTCTTGCGGGGACATCGCCAGCAACCGCCGGAACAAATCCACCGGCGAATACCCTGGCGGAAGGGGGGGGTTGAGCGCGGGCCGACTCTCCACAGGAGCCGCGGCATTGTTTGTTCCGCCACCGGCTGCCGGACGGGCAATGGTCAATGGACCTGCCGCGCAAATTATGAGAAGCCAGTGCGCCTGGGGCCAACGGTTCATTTCAACAGCGCCAGAAGTTCCTCATCCGGCTGCGCCGGCTGGCTCATCCGCCGGATGGCGTCGAAATTGGTTAATACCTCCACGCTGGGCATTGGGGTGTCGGCCACGAACGCGACATTTTTCGCCATCTCGCTCCGGTGCGCATCGAGCCGGTAATGTTGCAGCGTCAGCCCGGCGATGCAGACGGCAACGGTCGCCGCCGCGGCGCGTGGCAGGAACACGCGCCAACCGCGGAAAAAAAACCGTCGGCGCCGCCCCGCAGCCGATTCCTCCAAGTCTATCGCGTTCATCACCCGCGCCGTGAAGTTGGACGCCACCGGGGCATCCGGCAACCGCGAAAGCCAACCGCGTAATTCATCCTGGATCGGTTCTTTGTCCATTCGAAAATTAAAAACCGCCTCTTGCGCAAAGTTGCGCTCGCCGCGGCCAAAATTTCAGTTATCCTGCCTGCGCAAGATGACTAATCGCCAGCGTTTTCTAAATGCCTGCCGGTGCCGGAGTGTGGACCGCCCGCCCGTCTGGCTCATGCGCCAGGCCGGACGCGCCCTGCCGGAATACCGCAAACTTAAGGCCGATTACGATTTCCTCGAACTCGTCCGCACGCCTAAATTGGCCGCCGAAGTCACCCTCCAGCCCGTCCGCCGCTTCGGCTTCGACGCCGCCATCCTCTTCAGCGACATCCTCGTCGTGGCCGAGGGCCTGGGACAGGGCTATAAATTCCGCGACGGCGGCGGTATCCAGATGAGTTTCGAACTGCGTTACCCGGAGGACATCCAGGCGCTCGACCTGGCGGCGCTGCCGGAGAAACTGGATTATATCCCGCAAACGCTGCAACTCGTAAGAAAATCGCTTGGGGACCAGACCGCGCTCATCGGGTTCGCCGGTTCGCCCTGGACGATTGCCAATTTCATGCTCGAAGGCGGCAGTTCCGCCGATTTCAAACACGCCCGAAAACTGTTTTATACCCGGCCGGACGTCTTTTCGATGCTGATGAAAAAATTGACCGCCGCCATCACCCGCCTCTTGCAAATTCAAATCCTTGCCGGGGCGGACGCGGTGCAGATTTTTGACAGCCTTGGCGGACTGCTCCCGCAAAGCGATTTTCCGGTGGCGTCCGGAAACTGGATGAAGCAGATTATTGCGGAATTGAAAGGCACGGTGCCCGTGATTGTTTTTTCCAAGGACGTGCATGGCAACTGGGACACGCTCGTCGAGACCGGCGCGAATGTATTGGGAATTGATTCCGGGGTGCGGCTGGCCGACCTTCGCAAATTGTTGCCGCCGACGATGGGCATCCAGGGCAACTTGGATCCCTTTTTGCTTTTGACCACGCCCGAAAAGGTCGTTGCGGAAACGAACCGGATTTTGGCCGATATGCGCGGCGCGCGCGGCCATATTTTCAATCTCGGCCACGGCGTGCCGCCTGATGCCACGCTGGAAAATCTGTCGGCACTGGCCGAAACCGTGAAAAACTTCAAATGAGCGCGCTGAACGTCAACCTCGAGTTGGTGAAGAAATACAACGTGCCGGGACCGCGGTACACCAGTTACCCGCCCGCCACGAAGTTTTCGGACGCCATCTCCTGGGCGGAACTGTCCGAAAAAATAGCTGAAAACAACCATTCCCAGCGCGATCTTTCACTTTACTTCCACATCCCCTTTTGCGAGACGCTTTGCTGGTTTTGCGGCTGCACGACTGTCATTACCCTGAATCACGCGCAGGGGAACACCTATCTCGATTACCTCGAACGCGAAGTGGCGCAAATGGCCGGCAAACTTAATTCCCGGCGGCGGGTCACCCAATTGCATTGGGGCGGCGGCTCGCCCACCTTTCTCCGGCCGGATGAAATCCGCCGCCTGGGCGAAATCATCCGCAAACATTTCCAGTTTTCCGATGATATCGAAGCGGGCGTGGAAATTGATCCAAGACGGCTTTCGCGCGAGCATATCGAGGCCCTGCGCGAAATCGGCTTCAACCGCGCCTCGCTCGGCGTGCAGGATTTTGAGCCGAAAGTGCAGGAAGCCATCCATCGCATCCAACCGCGCGACATGACCCAACGGGTCCTCGACTGGGCGCGGGAACTGGGTTTTGCGTCGGTGAATTTCGACCTGATTTACGGATTGCCGCACCAAACGGCCGATTCGTTCAACCGCACCCTCGATGCCGTGTTGGAAATGCAGCCCGACCGCCTGGCCGTTTTCAGTTACGCGCACGTTCCCTGGGTCAAGCCGGCGCAAAAAATCCTCGAGCAAAAAGTCCTGCCGGCGGCCGAAACCAAGTTGCAATTGCTCAAAAACGTCATCGAACGGCTCACCGAGAATGGACGCTATGTCTATATCGGCATGGATCATTTTGCCAAACCCGCGGATGAACTGGTGGCAGCCCAGCGCAACAAAACCTTGCAGCGGAATTTTCAGGGATACAGCACGCGCGGCCAGGCGGACATTTACGCCTTTGGCATGAGCGCCATCTCTCAAATTCCCGACGCCTACTGGCAAAATGAAAAGGGACTGCCCGAATATTACAAGGCGCTCGACGGAAAAAATGTCCCGCTGGCCCGCGGCTATTTTGTGACCGACGAGGACAAAATCCGGCGCGAAACCATCATGCGCTGCATGTGCGATTTGTCGCTGGATTACGCGGCGATGTCAAAGACGTTGGGCGTGGATTTTGCCTCGCACTTTTCGAGCGAGCTGGCCGCCTTGAAATCATTTGAGGCCGATGGCTTGATTCATTTCTCCCCATCCGGCCTCGAAGTGACCGACGCGGGACGTTTGTTCATTCGCAACATTGCCATGTGCTTTGACAACACCCTGGCCCCGGCCGGCGAGCGCAAACACTCGCGAACAATTTAACGATGATGGTGCTGGCCCAGATAAATTCAGTCGTTGACAAGCATCCCTTTAGCACCAGCACCCTTCTGC
>DATJSQ010000126.1:0-33443 GCA_035503995.1 Verrucomicrobiia bacterium
CGGTGAACCCCAGCGGGCCGAAGATGCCACCCACGATGTCTTCCTAAAAGCGTTTAAAAAATGGAGCGATTTCCGGGGAGATTCCTCGCGCCGGGCATGGCTGTATCGCATCGCCATAAATCACTGCAGCAATCTCCGCCAAAGCTGGCATAGCCGCCATATCGTCCCGGACATGGAAGAAATGATTGGGAACGCCCTCGCGCCGACGGACTCGCCGTTGCGGCTCCTGGAAATCAAGGAACTTGGCGACCGTATCCAAAAGACGCTCGATGGCCTGTCTGAGGAATATCGGCTCCTCCTGTTGCTGGTGGCGGATGAGGAATTAAGTTATGAAGAAGTCGCCGGCCTGACGGCTCAGACGGCGGATGCCGTCCGCGGCAAATTGCACCGCGCCCGCAAAGCGTTCACAGTTCTTTTTCAAAAAACCGCCTAATCTTTATGAAATACGAAAAGAAATTCAGACAGCAGGAGCACCAACAGATTTCCGCAGCGCAATCGCACCTCAATCAAACCGCGCACGAATTTGCCACACCGGAAGAAATGCTGCGCCACGACGCCAAACAAACTCAGGTGCCACCACAAATTGCGCATCGCCTGAGCCAGTCTTTGCAAAATGAACCTCTCAGCCCCCGCCCCTGGTGGAAACGGTGGCTGCAATGAGCGGAAATACTTCTGATATGAGTTGCTCCAGAGAGACCCGAAGCGGACGAACAATGGTTTTGGAATTGGGCGGGGATGGGGCGGACGGACCGGACCCAGGAGCGACGCCAGGCTCGACCTGTGGGACAGGGGTGCTGCCAGCCATCCCATCGGCTGAAATTCGCGGGCGGGCATGGCGTGCGCGCGAGCGGGCGGTCACCGCCAGGGCGATGTTAGCGAACTGCCATTTTTGCGCGCATCATTGCGGAGTCAACCGCCTCGCCGGCGACTTGGGACCGTGCCGCGCCGGCGCTCAAGCCCGCTTTTTCCTTGCGCAAACGGAAGTAACGGACGAACTGGAATTGATTCCGACCTTCGCCATCGCATTGTGCGGATGCGATTTGCGTTGTGATTTTTGCATCACTGGCCGCGAAAGCTGGAATCCGCGAGCGGGCGGAAATTTCAATGCCGATGAAATGGCGGCCAAGGCCATAACCGCTCTCCACCGGGGCGCCCGAACGGTCATGGTGCTGGGCGGGGAGCCGACGGTTCATCTGCCGGCCACCCTCGAACTGGTCGCCGCCCTGCCCGATTCATCGCGCATGGTTTGGAAAACCAACGGCCATGGGTCCGCGCAAGCCCGCGAATTACTTGATGATATATTCGATGTCTGGGTCGTGGATTATAAATTCGGCAACGATGCCTGCGCGAGGCGGCTGGCGAAAATTCCGGATTATACCAGCATCGTACGGAAGAACCTGCTATGGGCGAATGAACACAGTGAATTGATTGCCCGCCACTTGCTCATGCCGGGCCATCTGGAATGCTGCTGGAAACCGGTTGCCGGATGGCTGGCGGAATCCCTGCCGGGCGTCAAAGTAAATTTGCGCTCCGGGTTCTGGCCCGCGTGGAAAGCGGCGCGGCACCCGGAATTGCGGGGAACGGTTTCCGCCGATGAAACCGAACGCGCCTGGCAAATCGCGAAAATCAATGGATTGAATTTGATTTCATGAAAAAGCACCGGAAAGTTGAAACAGCATATTCGGACACCGAACTTTTGATTCTGCCGAATGGCCGGATTTTGGTTCAGAACCTGACCCAACCGATGGCTGAGTTATTGCGGGAACTGAATCCGAAGGAAAAGACCATCGCGCTTCGCGCGGACAAAAACTTATGAATTTCCAGGCCGAACTCGAAACCCTCATCCGGGCGCGCTACCCGATCCTTTACATTTTGAGCAGTGAAGAAACGCGCGTGCAAGACCTCATCATGGAGATTGCGCAGAAGCGGCAGAAAAAGGTCTTCGAGTGGAGTTACAGCACCGGCATCGTGCCAGCGGGAACTTCCATTCAGTCCCAAAAGCACCGCAATGCCGCCACGAAAGATCCGTTAATGGCGCTGGACCAGGTCATTGAACAGGTCGAACCGGCCATTTTCATCTTCAAGGATTTTCATCCGTTCCTCACCAAGAATAATTTCGCCGTGACCCGCAAGCTCAAGGAAATCGCGCTGCACCTCAAGAACAGTTTCAAAACCATCGTCCTTGTTTCACCTGTGTTCGAGATCCCGACGGAGCTGGAAAAGGAAATCACGCTCCTGAATCACCCGTTGCCTTCCCGCGACGATTTGGCGGTGCTGCTCGATAAAATTATCGCGGATGTGAAGCAGTTTCGACAGGTGAAAATCGAACTGGATGATGCCGGCCGCGAGCGGCTGTTGCAGGCCGCCCTGGGATTGACGCTGGGCGAGGCGGAAAATGTCTTCGCCAAAATCATCGTCAAAGACGAGCGGCTGAGCGCGGAGGACGTGAACGACGTTTTTGCCGAAAAACAGCAGATTATCCGCAAGAGCGGCCTGCTGGAGTATTACGCCACCGACGAAAATTTTGCGAACGTCGGCGGCCTGAGCGTTTTGAAGGACTGGCTCGGCAAGCGCGCGGTGGCGTTCACCAACGAGGCGCGCGAGTTTGGCCTGCCGTTTCCGAAAGGCATTCTGATGCTGGGCGTGCAGGGGTGCGGCAAGAGCCTTTGCGCCAAGGCGGTCTCGAATCTTTGGCAATTGCCCCTGCTGCGCTTCGACATGGGCCGCATGTTCGGCAGCCTCGTCGGCTCTTCCGAGGAAAACGTCCGCCGCGCCATTGCCGTGGCGGAATCCGTGGCGCCGGCGATTTTGTGGGTGGATGAAATAGACAAGGCGTTCGCCGGCTCCCAAGGCTCCGGTGCCACCGACGGCGGCACGACCGCGCGCGTCTTCGGGACGTTCCTGACGTGGCTCTCGGAAAAAACCGCGCCGGTTTTCGTCGTCGCCACAGCCAATGACATTTCGCAGTTACCTCCCGAACTGTTGCGGAAAGGACGGCTTGACGAGATTTTTTTCGTGGATTTGCCCAGCCCCGACGAGCGCCGGGAAATATTCAAGATCCACATTACCAAACGAAAACGCGATGCCGCAAAATTTGATCTGGAAACGCTCGCCAATGGCAGCGCGGAATTCAGCGGCGCGGAAATCGAGGAAGCGGTGAACAGCGCGCTTTACGACGCTTTTTATTCCCGGCAGGAACTGACGATGGACAACATCCGGACCAGTTTGTCCCAAACCGTGCCGCTGGCGAAAACCATGGATGAACAAATCAACCGCCTGCGCAGTTGGGCCGAGGGCCGCGCACGAAACGCCAGCGTGCCGCGCGACGCCAAAAAGGACGGAGCGGTGCGGCGGATGGAATTTTGAGGCCCGACCATGAAATCGTTTTGGCAGGACTCGTATGACGGCGCCAAAGACCGGCGATATGGAGCGCTTTTCTTTGCGACTCTCCTGGCAAGCCCGCTCGCCGTCGCCATTGGCGCAATGATTTATGCAATAGTCGGTCCGGAGACTTTCAAGGATTTCGTTGTCCCTGCGCTGCCGGGCGTCGGCCTTCTTTTGGTCGCGCTGATTTGCCTGATGACCCGCCGCCTGCGGAAACGCCGGCAGGAGCAACTAAAATATGCGTCTTTGTCGCGTGACGAATTAGTCAAAGCCCGGTCAAAACTTAGGAGTCAAATGAGGCCGGTTGGGCGACGAACGCCTCCTCCGCCCGATATTGACTTGAAATACTAAATTTATGAGTTGCGTCTGTATTTTGACGCCCGTGGTGATCGCGGCATGGCCGGCCTTCAGCGCAGCGGTCGTCGCGGCGGCGACATCCCTCGGCTATCAGGTCGCTTCCGAAGCCGCCGCCGAATTCCGGACGGCCACAATTGCGCCAAAAACTTCCGGCAAGGTGGAACTGGAAATCGAAAACAGCGAAGTCGTCACCAGTCAACTGGCGCGCGAGCAGCGGATTGCCGTCACGCGCGAGGGAGTGACCGTGACGTTTTCGCGCGATGCGCGTGGCAAGGCGTCGCTTTGTGTGACGGGCGACGGCCATAACAAGGAAGAACTCCGTGCCATTGGCGAGGAATTGAGCCAGGCCGTTGTGCAGCAATACGTCTATCAAAAGCTGATGGACGAAATGCGAACGCGCGGTTTCAACGTGATCGAGGAAGAAACAAATCAAGACCGCTCGATTCGGCTGAAGGTGCGCCACTGGGAGAACTGAAAAATCCGTTATGCCCCAACGCGAATTCGAAATCAGCATCGGCAAGGACGGCAGCGTGGAACTGCATGTCAAGGGCTACAAAGGCAGGGGTTGTCTCGAGGCGATGAAAATGTTCGAACAAATTGTCGGCGAACTGAAATCCGAGCAAAGGACGAATGAGTTCTATGAGCCGGAGGAACAGGTGCGGTTCAATATAGACCAGCGCCTTTAAATGAAGGAGACGACGCAAGGAGTCTCCTTCTAAGGGCCCATTAAGCGGCGCGAGCGCCCAAATGCGCCCGCAGAATATGAGCAAAGAAATATCGCCATATTATCCGCCGCGAGCGCGGTGGTATGGATGCATTTTTTATCTCGCCGCCGCGATAAGGCGAAGCCTGATAGCCGATCCCATCCATCTCCCGGATGGGATTATTTGGCGCGAGGTTGTCGGCGGCTTGCTCGTTCCGGGGTTGGCGGTGTATTTCAGGAAACCGCGCTTGTGGGGAAAGCTGGCCCTCGCCAGTTCCGTGTTTTTGCTGTTGTGTTTTATCGTCTGGCTCGGCTATCCATTCGGAAATTATGCATTCGGAATGGTCCTGTCTCTGCATGCCACCGGCTTCATTTATTATTGCAACCCCCTGTTAATGGAGAAATCCTTTGGCTTCAGGATTGTCTTCACGGGGCTGATTTTGATGGCATTGGGCTTCTGTATTTATGGACCGTTGCGCAACGCCATCCAAGACCACTGGCTTATGCCTCTGCGCGTCAATGGGCGCGTCGTCATCGTGCAAAAGCTCGGTTCGGCGAATCAGGTCAGGCGCGGCGACTGGATTGCCTACCGCCTTTCAGGCTCCCGTGAGACCGAATACGATAACGACGAGCGGATCTACGCCCGCTCCGGTGTTGGCTTTGGCCCTGTGCTGGCCGTGGCGGCAGACCACGTGGAATTTTCGACTAACGCCTTTTACGTCAATGGCATTCCTCGCCCAGTCCTTCCGCACATGCCTGATTCCGGCACGCTGACAGTCCAGGAAAATGATTGGTTCATCTGGCCAAGTTATAGTATTAACGGATACGGCTATTACCGCACTGAAGATCGTATCTCCGCCATCATGATGGTGATGGCAAACGTTTCAGACCGACAATTTATTGGCAAACCGTTCCAGCGCTGGTTTTGGCGCAAACAAATTTTACCATGAGCCGGTTCGGCAATCTTGAATTAGGCGGCCAGTCCGAAGACCGATGGCAGCAGGAGCAAAAGCCGCTGGTGAAGGATGAGGCCTATTATTTGGCCGAGGCGCGCGCAGCGCATGAAAATGGAGATTTTGAACAAGCCCTCCGCCTTTATTCCAAAGTCCTGGAATTTAATCCGCAAAACACCGCCGTCTGGACCGCCCAGGTGCGGATGTTGATTGAGCTGGACGAATTTCGCGAGGCCAGACTCTGGGCCGACAAGGCTCTGGAACGTTTTCCGAACTGGCCCGATTTGCTCGCCGCCAAGGCCGTCGCCCTCGCACGCAACGGTGATTTGCAGGGCGCCCTGGCGTTCTCCGACGCCTCAATTGAAGAGCGGGGCGACACCCCTTATGTCTGGCTGGCGCGCGGCGATGTAATGCTCGCCCGCAAAGAACATCGCGCGGACTATTGTTTCGAGAAAGCAATGTTGCTCGCGCCCAAAGATTGGTTCATCGCCTGGCTGGCGGCGCGCATCCGCTTTTACTACGAGCAATTCGCACTGGCGCTGAAACTGGCGCAACAAGCCGTTGAATGGAATGCCGGACATTTCATCTTGTGGCTTGAACTCGGACGATGCCAACAGGCGCTGGAGATGTTCGGCCCTGCCCGCACCTCCTTTATGCAGGCGCGCCAGTTAAATCCGAATTGCAGCGAGGCTGATCTGGCGTTGGTCGAAGTTTCCCAAACCGGCCCGGTCGCGCGCATCCGGGGCTGGTTCCGACGGCTATTCAAATCATGAGCATACCCAAACTGGATAAATACTTGAATTCGGTCAACGAATTCGATGCCTCGGACCTCCATTTGATTGCCGGGGTCCCGCCAGCCTTTCGGGTCAATGGCGAAATCATCCTGGCGGACGAAGACGCCCTCGCCGAGGCTGAAATCAGCGACATGGTTAACAGCCTGCTCAATGAGCAACAACGGAAAAAATTCGATCAGGAATGGGAATTGTGCATCTCGCTTTTGCACAGCGTTGCCGGGCGCGTCCGCGTGACCTTTTACCGACGGGAAGGACATCCCGAAATGAGCATGCGTTTTTGTGGAGACCGCGTCGCCAAACGCGAGGAGTTGGGGTTGCCAAAGCAACTCGACGATCTGGCGCGCAAACCCAACGGGCTGGTGCTGATTACCGGCCCGACCGGCGCGGGCAAAACCACCACGCTGAATTACCTGGTGGACTTGATCAACAGCGAACGCCGCTGCAAAATTGTCACCATCGAAGACCCCATCGAATTCGTCCACCAGAATAAGCGGGCGATTGTCGTCCAGCAGGAAGTCTTGACGGACGTGCATTCCTTCAATCGCGCGCTAATCCATGTCTTGCGGCAGGACCCGGACGTCATTGTTGTCGGGGAGATGCGCGATCATGAAGCCATCGCCACTGCGCTGACGGCGGCCGAAACCGGCCATCTGGTGCTGGCCACCATGCATTCGCCCAATACCGCGCACGCGCTGGAGCGAATCGTGGGCGTCTTCGAGGGCAATGCGCAACGCCAAATCATTCTGCAAATGGCCAACGCTTTGCAAGGCATTATTTCCCAGGACCTGCTGCCGGCAGCGGACCGCACGCGCCGCGTGCTCGCCTACGAATTGCTCATCGCCAACAATGCCGTGCGAAACCTGATCCGCGACGGACAGCTTCACCAAATGGAAAACACGCTCCAGACGTCGCGCAAAGAAGGCATGGTATTGATGGACAATTGCCTTTACGACCTTTATTGCAAATGCCTCATCAGCTACGATACTGCCGTCAGCCGTGCCCGCCATCCCGACCGAATTCTGCGAAACGGCGATTCGTGATGTCGTTTTTCCATTGGACAAATCCTCAACCGGATACAAATTCTTCGCATGAAATTTTCCCTGAAAGGAAAATGGGTTCTTATCACCGGCGCTTCCAGCGGATTCGGCGCGGCCGCGGCCGGGGCCTTCGCCGCGGAAGGCGCCCATTTGTTGCTGGGCGCGCGGCGCGTTGATCGTCTGAAAAAAATCGCCCACGAAGCCAGGACAGCCAGCGCCGGGAAAACGCATTTTCATTTTCTCGACGTGGCCACAACCGATAGCGTCGAACAATTCATTTCATTCGCGCGCGAAAAAATTGGCGGCGAACCGTTGCACGTCTTGATCAATAACGCCGGCGGCGCGAAGGGACTGGACACGATTGCCGAAGGCAAGGACGCCGATTGGGAGGAGATGCTCCAGTCGAACGTCCTCGGCGTTTTGCGGATGACGCGGTCGGCGCTGCCCTTGATGCCGCGCGACGCCGGCGCGAGCATCCTTAACATCGGTTCGGTCGCCGGCCGCCACGTGTATGAGGGGGGCGCCGTTTATTGCGCGGCCAAGGCCGGCGAACTGCAAATCACCCGGACCCTCCGGCTGGAACTGTTCGGCGCCGGGATCCGCGTGAGTACCATTGACCCAGGGCTGGCCGAAACGGAATTTTCACTCATGCGTTTCAAGGGGAACGCCGCCGCCGCGAAAAAACCCTATGAAGGGACCAACCCGCTCAGGGCCGCGGACATTGCGGATATTTTGGTCTGGGTCGCCAGCCGCCCGCCCCACGTTAATATTGACGAACTGATCGTTAAGCCGGTGGACCAGGCGGCCATAGGCAAAGTTTTCCGGCGAACGGTCTTCAAAAAACAGGAGACGACCCAAGGAAGTCTCTAACTCATGTTTGAAAATCCAAAGGAATTTGAGGCTCGTCAGCTACGGCGAAACTGATTAAATCCCCTTGTTCGCCCGCCACAGCAGAACCGCGCCGGCAGCCTGGAAGATAAAATTAGGCAGCCAGAAAATCAGATGCGGATAAAGCTCCGGGCGCGACGACAATGAGTTCCCCAAGATGATGAAGCTGTAATAAACCAGCACCAGCCCCAACGCAATGGCGATGCCGATGTTGGTCTCGCGGCGATGGACGCGAATGCCCAGCGGAATTCCCACGAGCGCAAACCCAAAGCACGCAAACGAAAAGGCCAGTTGCTCGTGCATTTGCGAGCGTGCCTGCTCGATGAGCGTCTCCGTTCCCTTGATTTGCGCGCGCCATTCGGCCGCGGAATTGGTCGTCGGGGGCAAAAAATCCAGCAGCCTTTCCCGCTCGCGCAATTCCTCCCGCAACTGCGGAAACGTCATGTCGCTGATCCTCGGTTTTTCACTCCCAGCCGGTTTGGCGCTGAGATCGGCTGTGATCGGAAACATCCCGAAGGAGGAAAAAATCGGAGTTCCATTGGTCAATCGCGACACGCTTTGCGCGTTGTATAGCTCGATGGTCAACAACTTATTGGTTGTATCCATTTCTATCCTGCCGGTCGGCGCTTGCAGGGTGGTATTTTTGGCGATCCAATACACCAGGACATTCTTCAAATTTCCCTTGTCGTTTTTGGCGGTGTAAAGAATATAGCCGGGAAAATCGTAAATGAGCCGGCCCTCCGGCAACTGAATGTTCGCCAAATCAGCCTGCGCCTCCGCAATCACGTTTTTATATTCCGCCCGCGACCGCGGCCCCACTTCCATGTTAATCCATGCGCTGACGCCGCAGCAGAGCAGGCTCAAAACCAACACCGGCGCCGACAGCGCAATCAAGCTAATGCCGCTGGCCCGGGCCGCCGTCAGTTCCTGGTCGGCGCTGAACCGGCCAAAGACCAGCAGCGTCGCCGTGAGCAAACCCATCGGCAGCGCAAAAACCAGCACCCAGGGAATCAGCAAACCGATCGCGCGGAAGACCAATCCGATCTGGACTTCGCCATTCACCAGCAATTGGAGAATCTCCCTGAGCACATTGCCCAGCAACAGCACAAAGGTGAAAACGGCCACCGTCAACAGCAACGAGGCGAGCACCTGACCGGCCAGGTATTTGTGAAGCGTATTCAATTTTCGGCGCAACTCGAAAATGCCTGAATCCGCCGTCCAATCCAAGTTGAATCACCATATTTCCGCATGACTATCATTTACCCGGCGGCCCCGTGGTTTCTGGAGGCATTTCCAGCCGAGTGGCCGGTTTGTTCGTTTCGGATGGCGGCGCTGTAAAATTATTTGTTGGTGACACCCCATTGCCCTGGGCGTTGGCATTGGGAATTTGTCCTTGCTTAACCATGCTCGCCACCTGGCCGGTCGTGATCTTTTGGTCGTACTTCGGAAGCAACGCGCGGATAAATGCATTGCGCATCAGCGATCCAATGGCGCTGATCAAGTCCACCTGTGAGTTGGTGTAAACGCCAGAAATGGGAATTTTCGCCGCCAATTGATCGTGAGGCTGGTTTCTGAAAACGGTCGTCACCGCGCCGAGAATGGCTTCCCAGAAGATTTGCAGAATGTTTTTCTGCCGCTCCTTCTTCCATTCAAACACATCCAAGTTTTTGAATAGCACCTTGACGTAGCCAGCATAAGCCTGATTGGTTGCCGCCACGGAAGTGAACATGGCGAAGGTCCCCTGCGCGACGTCAAATTTGCCATAAGCGCGAAAAAAATCATTCAAGGCGGGCAAATTCACGTTCGTCAACGACGCCTGCAGTTGATATTCCGGCCTCGGCGCGACCGGATTAAACTGCAAATTAAAATTCATTGTGCCATTCCCAATCGTCCTGGCATTGGCGACAATTCCCGCTGGAAGAGGTAATTTCTGGTTTCGCGCGTTGGATAAGTTGGTCGCGGACGCGCCGAGTTCCCTGAAATAAATGTCCACCTTCGGCGTGGAATAGTCGTCCAGGTAATGCATTTGGCCGTCATGGATGTCCAGCCGGTTCAACTTGAACGGCGTCAGACCCTCCAACATCCGGTTCCAGGAGGTGTTTTCGCCCGCCTGGGTTTGCTCCGGCGTGGGGCCTTTGACGAAATTCAAATGCGGCTGTTGCATATAGATTTTTGCCACGATGCGATGATGGAATAGCGCGCCCCATTGGAGGGACAAATCCATGTAAGGCGCGGAAAAGAATGGTTCATGGATTTTTCCGCTGCGTTTGAAAATGTTGATATTCTTGATTTCATATGCGCCACGCCAGAGCGAAAGATCAATGTCACCCACGTGGCCGGCGTAATCTTTGGACTCCTGCAATTTGCGATTGACGTAATGCTTGACGAGATACGGCAACGCCAGCCGCACGCCAATGAGGACGATAACAATGCCGCCAATGACGTAGAAAAACCTCCGCGAGTATCGAAAAAATCGTCCCAAAAAAATTCCCGAATGTTTCACGTGCGGTTGGGCTGCCATTCCGTTGGAGCAGCCACGTGGATCATTTTCGGCCTGGTCACGCGCGGCCGACGGTTTTCCTGCCGCAAACTTGGGCGCCGGGGGCTTTGCAACGGCTTCAACGGCATCGGTAATCCGCTCTTCACTGACTGGTACAGCGAATGAATGATATGAACGTCAATCAGGCCCTCAATGCCCGACGGCTCCGGCTCGCGATTCCGCAGGATGCAATCGGCGAAATAAATCAACTCCGGCGCAAACTGGTCGCGCAACCCGAATGTCCGCTTTTTTGTCCGGCCCTCGCGCGACACTTCGAGAATCACCGGCATCGTGTATTCATAGGCCTGAATCACCCGCAGCCGGCCTTTTGTCCCGATCACCTCGAAATCAGCCGAATCCGCCGCCCCAAAACTCGCCGTGATCGCCGCCAGTCGTCCTTGAGGAAAACGCATCAACGCCGCGGTCATTTCTTCAGTCTGGCGAAAACGCCGGTCACCGCTCTTCGCCGCAAAGCCAAAAACCTCCGTAGGCTCGTCGCCGAAGATATACCGCGCCGCGTTGATGCAATAAATACCAATGTCATACAGCGTATTGCCGGCGTATTGGCCCTTTGTCCGAATGTTCCCGGGCGCCACCTGCATGGTGAAGACCGAATTGAAAATTTTCGGGTCGCCGATTTTGCCCGAGCGGACCATCTCAATCGCCTCGAGATTCCCGCGCTCAAAATGCAGGCGGTAGGCCGTCATCAATTTCACCCTGTTGTCCGCGCAGGCTTCGATAATCTGCCGGCATTCAGCTTCCGTCACCGCCAGCGGCTTTTCGCAAAGGACATGGATGCCCGCCTCCGCCGCGCGAATGCAATACTCCGCGTGCAAATTGTTCGGCAGCGCAATGTAAACCGCGTCAATTTGGCCGCTGCGGAGGCATAATTCATAATCGTCGTAACTGAAACAATTGTCCACGCCATATTTCTCGGATAGCGCGCGCAGTTTGGCCGGATCGTCCGAAACCAGCGCCGCCAGTTCTGAATTCTCTCCGGCATGGGCAAAGGCGGGGAGGATGGCATTTTGGGCGATATGTCCCAGACCCACAACGGCATAACGGACTGTTCCTGACTGACGATGGCGCGGTTTCATAAATTAGCTCCTATTCCAACTCGGCAATTTTGGCCGCCAATACAAAATCGCTCTCGGTCAACCCCCCAACTTTATGCGTCCATATCTGGACGCGCACTTCTCCATAAGTCAAATAGAGGTCGGGATGATGCCCTTGTTCCTCCGCGATTTCGCCGACACGGTTGGTAAATTCCAGAGCATGGCGGAAATCGGGAAACTTGAACTGCCTTTCCAATCGTTTCTCCTCCACTATCCGCCAGTTGCCGTCCAACTGTTCCTTCAATTGCCGAAGCGCATCGCCCTTCAATGCCAGCGTTCCAGCGTCGCATTGCTTGCATTCTTTTTTTGCCAGTGCCGAACTCATATTTTTGTAAATCAGTTATCTTTTTCGCGCATGACCGCCAATTCGTCCGCCCTTGCGCGCGGGCGAAAGATTGGTTTTCCTGCCGCGACCGGAGCCGCTGCGTCGGCCACCGCCGGTCATTTTATTGACGGTTGCCCAGGCCCGGCGCCTGGCTTCCCTTGGTTTGGTCCCGCGCGACTCGTAGCCCTCCTCGATGTGCTCAGCCTGCCGCTTTTGTTTGTTTAAATAACTCGATTTGTCTCCTCTTGGCATATAGATTCAACAGTCGCCACAAGCCCGAATCGTGCCAGCCACACTGAACGTGAAAATTTTTACGGGGAAATGCAGAATGCAATTTCTTCCGTTTTCAGCCGTGCAAAATATCTTTGACGGTATTTTCCGGCTTCGTCAGGGAGCCGGCAGCAGTATCATTTGATAAAACTGGCTGGGGATGAAACCAACGGGTTCAGATGTGCTCGCACGGTTCCCAACGGCGTGATCGTGGCGGCGTTTGTCCAGTTGGGATTGATCAAACTGCCGGCAGATTGAATCTGCCCTTCGGAAAGGGCGGGGCGGTGGATTTATTTTGTTTCGTTTCTACAAATATCCCGCGCCTGCGCTACTCCGCGCGCTGATGTTGTCGCCCGCCCGTTGCGAGCGGTCAAGAAGTCCGGTGACATTCACTCCAAAGAATGGCAAAATCAGCCATCCATGGATAAGTCATTCGTTCTAGCGTTGGATCAAGGAACCACCAGTTCCCGCGCGATTGTCTTTGGCCACGGCGGGGCGATTCGCGCCACGGCGCAACGGGAGTTTCAACAAATTTTCCCCAAAACCGGATGGGTCGAGCACGATCCACGCGAAATCTGGTCAAGCCAGCTCGAAGTTGCCCGCCTCGCTTTGGTCCAGGCCGACATCCAGGCCGGCGACCTCGCGGCCATTGGCATCGGCAACCAGCGCGAGACCACGGTCTTGTGGGATCGTAAGACCGGAGAGCCAATCCATAACGCCATCGTCTGGCAGGACCGCCGCACGGCCGGTTTCTGTGACGATCTTAAACGAGGCGGCCACGAGGAGCTGATTCAACGCAAGACCGGCCTTGTTAGCGACGCCTATTTTTCCGGCAGCAAAATCCGCTGGCTGCTGGAGCACGTGGCCGGCGCCCAGGAACGCGCGCGACGCGGCGAGCTGGCCTTCGGCACGGTGGATAGTTGGTTGCTATGGAACCTTACCGGCGGGCGGCTGCACGTTACGGATCCGACCAACGCTTCGCGAACCATGCTGTTCAACTTGCGCACTGGCACGTGGGATGAGGAATTGTTACGGCTGCTGGATGTTCCTCGTGAAGTGCTGCCCGAAGTGCGTTCCTCCAGCGAAGTCTATGGCGAAACCGCCCCGGGTTTGTTTGACGCGCCCGTGCCGATTGCCAGCATGGTGGGCGACCAACAGGCAGCCTTGTTCGGCCAGAATTGTTTCAGCACCGGTTTGGCAAAAAACACCTACGGCACTGGCTGCTTCATGCTGATGAATATCGGCGGTCAACCCAGACCATCGAGCCATAAGTTGCTCACGACGGTTGCCTGGAAGACAGATGGGCGAATGGATTACGCCCTCGAGGGCAGCGTGTTTATCGGCGGCGCAGTCGTGCAGTGGTTGCGCGATGGTCTCGGCCTTATCAAATCTTCCGCCGAAATTGAAGCATTGGCCGCCCGTGTGCCGGACTGCGGCGGTGTTTATCTGGTACCCGCGTTTGCAGGATTGGGGGCACCTCATTGGGATCAATACGCGCGGGGCATTATCACGGGCATCACTCGCGGGACAGACGCGGGTCATATTGCGCGCGCGGCCATTGAAAGCATTGCCTTCCAGGTGGCGGATGTGTTGGATGTGATGAAAGAAGACTCCGGACTCAGCTTGAGCGAACTGCGTGTGGACGGAGGAGCCTCCGTCAATAATTCGTTGCTGCAATTCCAGGCGGACCTTCTTGGCGTGCCTGTGACAAGGCCGGAAGTAATCGAGACGACGGCTCTGGGCGCTGCTTACCTGGCCGGTTTAGCAGTTGGTTTTTGGAAAAGTCGGCAGGAAGTGCAGTCGGCCTGGAAAGCGGATCGGACCTTCACACCAAGTTGTAGCGCCGATGAAGTGGCGCACCGGCGAAGTCGTTGGGTGGAGGCCGTCAAACGGGCGCGCGACTGGGAAGAGAGAACAGAGAGCGTCTCCAACAACACCGCAATACGCCGATGAACCGCGAAATTTTCTTGCGGCGCATCCTGCAGGCCCGGCAGCCGTTCGACCTGGCCATAGTTGGCGGTGGGGCTACCGGGATGGGCATGGCGGTGGACGCAGCGGCGCGCGGTTACCAAGTCGGGCTTCTCGAACAAAGCGACTTTGGCAAGGGAACCTCCAGCCGGTCCACCAAACTTGTGCATGGCGGAGTCCGTTACCTTCAGCAAGGCAATCTTTCTTTGGTCATGGAGGCGTTGAAGGAACGCGGCCTCCTGCTGCGCAACGCGCCGCACCTGGTGCATGATCAGCCCTTCGTCGTGCCCAATTATCAATGGTGGGAAGCGCCGTTTTACGGAATCGGTCTGAAAGTTTATGATTTGCTCGCCGGCCAATATGGCTTTGGCCGCTCTCTGGCGCTTTCGCAGGACGAGGTGCTCGCCCGCATTCCCACGCTCGAGCGCGATGGCCTGCGCGGCGGCGTGCTTTACCACGATGGCCAGTTCGACGACAGCCGGCTGCTCATCGCCCTGGCGCAGACTGCCGCTGAACATGGCGCCTGCCTTTTGAACTATGCCCGGGTCACGCGCCTCATCAAAACGGAAGGAGGATCCATTTCCGGCCTGGCATTCTGCGATGAGGAGACGGGACAGAAACATGCCGTGCAAGCCCGCTGCGTGGTCAATGCCACCGGCGCGTTCTGCGATGAAGTACGGCTCATGGACGATCCCCGGGCGGAATCAATCATCGCTCCCAGCCAGGGCGTCCACATCGTTTTGGACCGGTCGTTTCTACCCGGCGACACTGCCATCATGGTTCCGCACACGCGGGATGGTCGTGTCATGTTCGCCATTCCCTGGCACGGCCACGCGCTGGTCGGCACCACGGACACGCCGGTTCCCAAGGCCACCCTCGAACCTCAACCGCTCAAAGGCGAGATTGACTTCATCCTGGAAACGGCCGGCGGCTATCTGTCACGCCAGCCGGGTCGCGACGACATTTTAAGCGTTTTCACCGGCATCCGCCCGCTGGTCCGGGCCAATCATGCTTCAAGCACGGCCACGCTCTCGCGCGAACACGTGATTACCATTTCAAAATCCGGCCTGCTCACCATCGCCGGCGGCAAATGGACAACTTACCGCAGAATGGCCGAAGATGGCGTGGACCATGCGGCAATTCTGGCCGGGCTTGGCGAGCGACCCTGCATCACCCGTGACCTGCCGATCCACGGCTATCAGAGGCAACCCGTCGCCAACAACAATCTGGCGGTTTATGGCTTGGATGCGCCGGCTCTGGAAAGGTTGATGCACGAGCGGCCCGAACTGGCCGAACCTTTGCATCCCGCCTTGCCCACTTGCGGAGCGCAAGTCGTTTGGGCCGTCCGCGAAGAAATGGCCCGGACAATTGACGACGTGTTGGCCCGGCGCACACGAGCGCTCTTCCTCAATGCGCGAGCAGCATTGGCGATGGCGCCCGCCGTCGTGCGGCTGATGGCGCGCGAATTACATCGGGACAAATCCTGGGAGGACCAGCAACTTGGCGAATTCAAACAAATTGCCGCCGGTTTCACGCCGACGACTGACGATTGAAGACATTGCATGCCGAAACCGGCAGGTGGCGCAAAGAATCGCCGATGCTCTGGTCAGCTTTGGGGATGAAGGAATCTCGACAGAGGTGAAATGGAAAGGGGCATTCCGTCCGCGAATGGGAACGGCGAAAATGGAAGATTGAGGATGGAGGAAGGCGGTGAAAGAACGACTAATTTCCAAATGATAACGATCTAACAAGTCTTCAAAGCAGATGTCCCATCTTCTCCTGTTTGGTTCTCAAATACCTTTGGTTATATGGGTTCGGTTTGATGCGGATGGGCACTTGTTCGGTGATTTTCAGGCCATAACCTTCCAGACCGACGACTTTCTTGGGGTTGTTCGTCATCAAGCGAATTGTTTTAAGCCCAAGGTCCACGAGAATCTGCGCCCCGAGTCCGTACTCCCGCAAGTCCATCCCATAGCCCAGTTTCAAATTCGCTTCAACCGTGTCCATGCCCTTTTCCTGAAGCTTGTAAGCTTTAATTTTCGGGGCCAGGCCAATGCCTCGTCCTTCCTGCCGCATATAGACAATCACTCCCAGCCCCGCAGCGGCAACCTGGCGCATTGCCTGGTGCAATTGCGGCCCGCAATCGCAGCGCCGTGAGCCAAAGACGTCGCCAGTCAAGCATTCACTATGGACCCGCACCAACACGTTCTTTTTTCCCGCCACGTTCCCCCGCACCAAAGCGACGTGATGCTGCCCGTCCAATTTCGAGCGATATAAATGCAAATCGAAATCGCCGTAATCCGTCGGCAGGAAAACCGTTTCAACTTTTTCCACCAGCTTCTCCCGCGTGCGCCGATATTGAATCAAATCTTCAATCGTGCAGATTTTCAGCTTATGCTTTTTGGCAAACTTCAACAGTTGCGGCAACCGCGCCATGGTGCCGTCATCGTTGAGAATCTCGCAGAGCACGCCGATGGGGCGACATCCGGACAGCGTGACCAGGTCCACCGCGGCCTCCGTGTGGCCGGCGCGCTGCAAGACCCCTCCGGGCCGCGCGCGCAGCGGAAAAACATGGCCCGGCTGCACCAAATCTTCCGGCACGGCCGCCGGCGCGGCCATAATGCGGATGGTCTCGGCGCGGTCGGCGGCGGAAATCCCCGTGGTGATGCCGTGCGCCGCGTCCACGCTAACCTGGAAGTCCGTGCGGAAACTCTCGCGGTTTTGCCGCACCATCCGTTCGATGCCCAGCTGGTGCAACCGTTCTGAATTCGTCGGCACACAAATCAACCCGCGCCCATGCATCGCCATGAAATTCACCGCCGCGGACGTGACGTGTTGCGCGGCCAGAATCAAATCTCCCTCGTTCTCGCGGTCGGCATCGTCCACCACGATCACCAGTTTACCTTTGTAGATGTCGGCGACAACCGCTTCAATGCTGTCGAAAATCTCTTTCATCCAGCCGGACAGCGTAACGATTCAGATGGCAAACGCCAGAAGCAAACCAAAAAAATCATACAAAAAATGCCACTTTTTGTTTTGTGGCCGCGCCGTGACCCCTTAACCTTGATCATTCTTAAGTGCGTAAGTGCTGAAATGGAAAAGGGGCGGCATCTGGTTGTTTTGAATATGTCAACCGAGAGCTTTAGCAAAAATCGCGGCAGGAAAAGTTCCGACATTTGGAGCTCCTCCCACGTTTCGGACGAAAACATGCGCCGCCTGGATCGGTTGGCCAACCTGGGGACCCTTTCCGCCGGCGTCGCCCACGAAATCAAGAACAGCCTCACGGCGATCAAGACCTTCATTGAATTGCTGATTCAAAAGGGCGAGGACAAGGAGCTGGCAGGCGTTGTCGCCAAGGAACTCTCACGAATTGACGCCATTGTCAGCCAGATGCTGAAATTTGCGTCGCCCCGCCCTCCGGCTTTTGCCACGGTTCAGATTCACGATGTTCTGGATCATTCGCTCCGTCTCCTGCAACATCACATCTCCGGCAAAATGATATCCGTGAAACACGACTACCGCGCCAAGCCGGCAACCGCCCGCGCCGACGAAGCGCAATTGCAACAAGTGTTTATGAACCTGCTGCTCAACGCCCTCGAGGCAATGGGCGCCAACGGCACGCTCATCGTTTCAACCGATATCGCGGAAAATGGCGGCAAAAAGGACGTCGTGATAAAAATCCGGGACACCGGCATTGGCATTCCAAACGAAAACCTACCGCGCCTCTTCGAGCCGTTTTTCACCACCAAGAAAAATGGCACAGGATTGGGGCTGGCGATTTCGCAGGGCATCATCCAGGATCACCATGGAAAAATTGAAGCGCATAGCGAAGTTTATAAAGGTTCCACTTTTACCATTTGGCTCCCCGCAGCCTGACCTCCATCCCCAATCCTCCATTCTCCACCTTCGCTTTCTCTTAGCCGCCTTCCAGGACGGCGACTTTGCGCAACCGGCGTATCGGAATCCGATTCCTTCATGGCATCCTGCCTCCTTTTTTCTCCAGATGCCCGCCAAACCCAAAGCGCATCGCCGAAAGCAGCTTATCTTGATAATCCGACTCGCCCCGCGATGCGAACCGTTCGTAGAGCGCCGTCGTCAGCACCGGCACCGGCACGCCTTCATCAATCGCCGCCTTAATCGTCCAGCGGCCTTCACCGGAGTCGGACACGTGGCCGGAAAATTGCGACAGTTGCGGATCGCCGGCCAGCGCACTGGCGGTCAGGTCCAGCAACCACGAAGTCACGACACTGCCGCGCCGCCAGACTTCGGCCACATCGGCCAGGTTGAAATCGAATTGATAGTTTTCGGGGCGGCGCAACGGCGTCGTTTCGGCGTCCGCGTCGCCTTGCTTCATTCCCACATTGGCGGATTTCAAGACGCCCAAACCTTCGGCATAGGCAGCCATGATTCCATACTCGATGCCGTTATGCACCATTTTGACAAAATGCCCGGCGCCATTTTGGCCGCAATGAAGGTAACCTTGTTCCGCGGTGCCGCCAAGTTTCTCGCGTCCGGGCGTGCGCGGAATTGTGCCAATGCCGGGCGCCAGCGTGTTGAAAATGGGATTCAGGTGTTCGACCACTTCCGTTTCACCGCCAATCATCATGCAATAGCCGCGTTCCAATCCCCACACGCCGCCGCTGGTACCCACGTCCACGTAATGAATGCCCTTGGAGGAGAGTTCTTTCGCCCGCCGGATGTCATCCACATAATAGGAATTTCCTCCGTCAATGAGGATGTCATCCCGTTCGAGCAGCGAAGCTGTCTCGCGGATGGTTTCATCCACCACTCCCGCTGGCACCATGAGCCAGACGGCCCGCGGCTTCGCCAGTTTCTTCACAAGGTCGGCCAATGAAGCGGATCCAATGGCTTTTTCGCCGACCAAATCCTTTACCGCCTGCGGCGCGCGGTCATAGACGACGCATTGATGGCCGCCCTTGATCAGCCGCCGGACCATATTGGCGCCCATCCGGCCCAGTCCGATCATGCCCAGTTGCATCGAAGCTTTATTGTTCATGTCAATTTTTTCATTTTCCGATAACGCCGGATCAGGTTATTGGTCGAAGTGTCATGTTTGAGTTTCGGTTCCGCCTCTCTCTCCAATTCGGGAATGATGCGCTGGGCCAGTGCCTTGCCCAATTCCACACCCCATTGGTCAAATGAATTGATGTTCCAAATGGCGCCTTGCGTGAAAACGCTGTGTTCGTAAAGCGCCACCAGCGCGCCGAGAGCCACCGGCGTGAGCCGCTCGGCAAGAATTACATTGGACGGGCGGTTTCCCTCAAACACCCGATGCGGCACCAGCCAATCCGGGGTGCCTTCGGCTTTGACTTGCTCGGCGGTCTTGCCAAAGGCCAACGCTTCGGCCTGGGCAAATACGTTCGCCAGCAACATGTCATGGTGACGCCCTAACGGCGTGAGAGCGTGGCCAAATGCGATGAAATCGCAGGGAATCAGCCGTGTTCCCTGGTGAATCAATTGGTAAAACGAATGTTGCCCATTGGTTCCCGGTTCACCCCAGAAAATCGGACCGGTGTCATAGTTGACGCACTTTCCTTCCAGGGTGACGTATTTGCCGTTGCTCTCCATCGTCAACTGCTGCAGGTAAGCGGGAAAGCGTTTGAGGTATTGTTCGTAGGGCAGCACCGCGACGGTTTGTGCGTCAAAAAAGTCGGTGTACCACAATGCCAGCAGTCCCATCAGCACCGGAAGATTCTTCTCGAACGGCGCGGTGCGAAAATGTTCATCCATCTGATGAAAACCAAGGAGCATCGCGCGGAAATTGTCCGGCCCGATGGCCAGCATGGTCGAAAGTCCGATTGCCGAATCCATCGAATAACGTCCGCCCACCCAATCCCAGAAACCGAACATATTGGCGGTATCAATGCCAAAGGCGGAAACTTTTTCGGCGTTGGTGGAAACGGCCACAACAGGCTTCGCCACCGCTGTTTTGTCGCCACCCACGCCATTGAGCAGCCAGTCCCGCGCGGTTTCCGCGTTGGTCATCGTCTCCAGCGTGGTGAATGTCTTGGACGAAACGACAAACAGCGTCTCCGCCGGGTCCAGGCCATGCACCGCCTCCACAAAGTCAATCCCGTCCACGTTCGAGACGAACCGAAACGTCAGATTGCAGTTGCTATAATGTCGGAGCGCCTCGTAAGCCATCATTGGGCCGAGATCGGAACCCCCGATGCCAATGTTGACGACATTGCGAATGCCCTTGCCAGTGTGTCCCCTCCACTCGCCGCTGCGGACGCGGTCGGCGAAATTCGCCATTTTTTCCAGCACGGCGTGGACTTCGGGCACCACATTTTTGCCGTCAACCAGGATGGTCGCATTCTTGGGCGCACGCAGGGCAGTGTGCAGGACGGCGCGATTCTCCGTAATGTTGATTTTCTCGCCACTGAACATGGCATCCATTTTGGCGCGCAACCCTGATTCCTCAGCCACTTCAAACAGAAGCTTGAGCGTCCGGCTCGTGACGCGGTTCTTCGAGTAGTCCAGGAACAGGCCAGCCGCTTCGACGGTCATTTTTTTGCCGCGCTGCGGATCATCCGCAAAGAGGTCGCGCAAATGCAATTTGCGTATTTTAGGCAGATGATGGGCCAAGGCTCTCCAAGCTTTCTGCTTTGTAGTTGGTTGAATTGTCATTGTCATAATCAGTTAGCTCCTTTTCGATTTGTAACGATTTATAAGTTGATGCCGATTTGACAACCCAGAACGAGGGCGTCGTCAATTTTGCCGGTGCCGCCCGGATTGATCACGTATTGAACATCCGGTTGGACAAAAAGCGCGCTCTTGCGGAAATAGGCGCGGTAGGTCCATTCAAGAGCCGTTTCGTAGTTTTGCGGGCTGACGATCGGATCGAATAATTGCTCTCGCTCTTGGGCATGACGCAGGTCGCTGCTGAACTCGCCGTAGGCGACACCGAAGCCGGCCATGTCCTTTGGCCGTGAGAGGAAAAAACCTCGGGAAATGATTCCCCCGGTGAAAAAGTAGGGCATCTGGCTGACCGACTCGTTCGGCGATACCAGCGCTGAGCCGCAAATGCCAAAACCTCTGTTCCGGCTTCGATCGCCAAATGCGATCAGAACCTGATCAACCTGTGCGTAGAAGCCGTAATTCCCCCGCTTTGATCCCGATGTCGTTCCATAACCGACGGTCTCGTAATCCGTGAAGGCACGGTTGTCATACCAAAAACCAATATGGTAATCACCAATCAAACCGGGGTCGCCGGGAAATCCATTGCGTTCGTATCCAGCCTCGCCAATTACAAACACTGGCCCGTTCATAGACATGTCCGCGCCGTCGTGAGAATCATCACGGATGGACGGGTCACCGTTATAAATACCGCCCATGACGTAAGTGCGTGCAGTCGGTTTCACCTTGGCCAGGGCGCCCCAGGTAGCGTCGGGATAGGCCGTCATGCCGGGGGAATTAAAGAAAATGCCGACCGGATTCCCATCGAAAGCGTTTTGCATAAACAGCGAGTCGCCAGGTATGACAAGAAAGTCGTCGCCAGCGGCGATGCGACCGATCCGAAATTCAAAGCGGTCATCCAACAGTTCTTGTTGGTAGGCAATATCGATGAGATGAAACGTCTCACCGCCGTAAACCTGCTGGACCGTGAATACATTGCCGATTCGGTCGCTTGACAAGCTGGTTCCATCGCGTTGCGACATTGAGATCAAAAATGACGCACCTTGAAGTCCGGCGAGTGTGTCCAAATCAAACGCGAGATTTACCCCCAGATTGTCGGCGTGAGTAATACCTTGGCTTTTGCCGCCGACCGGATTGCCGGCGACATCGGTCACAAAAGTTACTGTTGGATAAAAACCCATGTCTTCAAGCTTTGGACGCAAGCCCATCCAATTGTCGAACAGATGTCCTTGAGGCAGAACGAACTGAAATGGTCGCAGGTCTGGCGGAACGCTTGATATGCCCGTGCCGGACAGAACGGGAACGCCCACGGAGTTTGTTTCACACCTTGGATATTTATTTGTCGAATCCGCGTAAAACTCAGCCGTGCCGGCACTTGATTTAGTAGGCGACGGTAAACCCTGGCAATGACCTGAATCCATCTGAACCAATAGACAAAGCGATGCGGAGAGGGAGTATCTTTGACTATTTCTTTTCACAACGTCCTCCTTGAACTCTTTCCCTTTTGTTTGAGGACAAACCGCTTCGTGTATTGTCCCAAAGGCGGAATCCGCCCTTGAATGCATTGTCATTGTCTCCAGGGCGGCAACCAGGCGGCAACTTTTTCAATTTGTGGACGTTCCCGCCGCCCAAGACCACATCATCGGGTTCGATTGCGGCCATCAGACGTTCAACCACGTCAGCGACGTAGCACCGCCATTTATTCTCGCCGTGCTTTTCCAACCCGCGACGTCCGACGTAATCCTCGAACGTGGCCTTCTTATAAGGCAGGTGCCCCAGTTCCATCGGTTCCACAATGCCGTCAACGATCAGCGCAGAGCCGAGGCCAGTTCCCAGCCCCAGAAAAAGCATTTTGCCGCGGCGATAACTTCCCAGCGCCTGCATCGCTGCGTCGTTGATGACCTTGACTGGATGTTTAAATGCTACCGCGAAATTGAATCCCACCCACCCTTTCCCCAAATTCCACGGTTCCGATATCGCCCGATTGTGGACAGCAGGCCCCGGGTAACCGATGGATATGACTTCGAATTTCCAATCCGTAACCAGTTGCCGGACTTTTGAAATCATCCGTTTGGGCGTCAGGTCTTGCCCGGAAACAAATTGCCGGTGAACTTTCTGGCCGGTCGCCAAAACCTTCACGTTTGTTCCGCCAATATCAATGACCAATACTTTCACGATGAACTTTCGGTTGTTAAGCTGCCTTGTTAAGCACGTCACTCTTAGCGGTAATCACAGCCATGAGTTCATTCCAGGATTTCACGAATGATTTGGCCCCTTCCTCCTGAAGTTGGGCGGCCAGAGTATCGATATTGACGCCGGCTTGTGCAAATTGTGCGAGGACTGCCTCGCAGTCGCCACCGTCGGCCGCCATGATTGAGCCGAGTTCGGCATGGTCAGCGAGGGCTTTCAATGTTCCTTCCGGCATCGTGTTCACGGTGTACGGTGCTGCCAGCGCCTTGATGTAGAGCACGTCTGAAGCTTTTGGATCCTTGGTTCCCGTGCTGGCCCATAAGAGGCGTTGTGCTCGTGCGCCGGCATTGAATGTGCGCTGCCAACGGGGCGAAGCCAGCAACTCACGATAGGCTTTGTAAATGCGGTTAGCGATGGCGATGCCAAGCTGATTGTTGAGCGTCGCCGGGACTTTGCCTGCAACAGCGGTATCCCAACGACTGATAAAAACGGAGGCGACAGAGCCAACAAGGGGATTGAGTCCGGCGTCAATGCGTCGTTCAATGCCACGAATGTAGGCTTCGGTAGCAGCGAGGTATTGCTCGCGCGAAAACAGGAGCGTCACATTAACCGGCACACCCGCAAAGATGGCTTCCTCTATGGCCGGCAACCCCTCCTTCGTGCCAGGGATTTTGATGAAAAGGTTAGGACGCCCGGCGTACTTATAAAGTTCCTTCGCCGCCGCAAGTGTGGTGACTGTGTCATACGCCAAAAGTGGCGAGACTTCCAGTGATACCCATCCATCAATTGCATTGCTTTGATCGAAGATGAGACGGAACAGATCGGCGGCACGGACCAAATCCTCAATGGCCAGATTGAAGAAAAGCTCTTCGCCGGACTTTCCCCTGGCCTGACATCCGCGAATTCCATGATCGTAAGCTGTGCTGTTCTTGATGGCGTGATCAAAGATGGTCGGGTTCGATGTCAAGCCCGTTACCGAAAGTTCTTCGATGTAACGTTTGAGCGTCCCGCTGTTGAGCAGGTCGCGGGTGATGTTGTCGAGCCAGAGGCTTTGGCCGAGGTTATGGAGCAGTTGGGTGGCTTTCATATTTTTGATTTCTTGATTGGTTCTTCGTCCAAATGGCGGGTGTCGTTCCACACCCGGATGACCGGTTGAAACAGGTTGTTTTCGTAACCGAGCACGCTGAGGCTCCCGGTGCTCAACACAAAAAATTTCCCGGCGGATGGCTCAAGCTCAAGCCAGCGCGCCGCGAGCACGCGCAGAAAATGTCCGCTCGAAAAGATGAGGATATCACCTTTGATCGCGCGCACTCGGCTGATAACGTCACCGGCCCGTGTTGCAACCTGATCGGGGGATTCTCCACCGGGGCAACCGTCACGGAATAACTGCCAATCGGGACGCTCTGAGTGAATCTCCGCCGTCCGGCGCCCCTCGTATTCGCCGTAGTTCCACTCAACCAGATTGCAGTCGGCCTTGGCTACTGTTCCGAAGCCGGCGAGTTCGCAGGTCCGGCTGGCGCGCTGCAATGGACTCGTGAAGACCCTTGCGAACGACAGTCCAGCCAGTCGTTTGCCCAGCCGAAGCGCATTGCGTTCGCCATGCTCCGTCAATGGAACATCAGTCAAGCCCGTATGCTGGCCCGAAAGGCTCCACGCCGTCTCACCGTGGCGTGCCAGATAGACCGAGGAAAGAGACGTTATGCCATTGGAAATCATTTTTGTAATAAATTGCCGCCACGATCTTCGCGGCGTTGTTCTTCGATAACTTCACTTCGCAGAGCCACGCGAGCCGATCCTGGAGGGCGGAACTGCAAGTCCGTGTCCAACTCACTTTGTGCGGCTGCTTGATTCATAACAACTTTACTTGCCAGTTCCTGCCCTCCCAGCGCTGGCCTTCTTTCCAAAAGAGCGTGAACTCAACCACGGAGCCAGCGGGCAAGTCCGCAGTCGGGAAGTCAACAAACCATAAATTCAACACGCCTTCGTGGTTGGCATCGGTATGGTTTGTGCGGATCCAGCCATCGGTTGACCATACGACAGTTGCCTCGACCGCAAGGATAACTCTTAATGTCTTTCCACGAGGCATCTGCCGCAACTGATGGCGAAGACTCCAAATCTCGTGCCGGCTGGTCACCGGGTTCGCCACGTAACGTTGGAACGCCGGTTCGACCCGGTCGAAACAGACACCATCGTGACGGCTACGCACGAGCGAAATGTATTCGGCATGAGACCAACAAAGCGGCATCGCCGCGCCGCTCGGCCGGCCCCACTTCATCCAGCCGTTCGGCAAATCGTCTGCGTCCCAAAGCTGTTCGGTGAGCATTCCGCCTTCGTTGGCAAACTTTTCCATCGCCATGATAAACGGTTTTGGGTCACGACCAGCCGCCAGTTCGTAGTGGCCGCGTTCTCCGGTCAGGATCGGCCAGCATCTGCCGACTCCCGTTCCGTCGAACGCGCTGCCGTCGTCCTTCTGCCCGTAACCATCGTGATTGTAGCGGCGCCAACCAGGACCTTGTGGCAGGTCTCGTTTAATCACACGGTCAATGACCTCGATTGAGTCACGAATGATCGGGTCATCCGCGCTGCGAATACCAAGCCGCACCAAGTGAAGGAAATCGCCGCCCACTGCATTACGCGCCGGATGGAGGCCGCCACCGTTGGCGATTTGAATCATAGTTACGTTCGGATCGGCGTGAGGGTCCGGCGTGTCTGAATCGGCGGGATTCATTCGAATGTAGTGATGAGGCAGCCCCTCGACCAACTCACCTTTTGTCGTGACCATCCACTCCTCAAGATGCGCCGCCAGCCAGTCGGCGTAAGCCAAAATGAATTCAGCCGTTTTTACCTGATGATGTTCCCTGGCCAATTCCGATGCGCAGACGAGCGAAGCGATGACCGTGGCGAGGGTCGAAGGCGAGTAACCGGCATTTTCCTCCCACCTTTCCTGACAAGTGACCGGCCCTTGCAAGATGAGATAAGCTGCGGCCCGAACCATCATCACACGAGGATTGAAGAGCGCCAATGAAACCTCATGCCGGTATAGGCGCCATGCCAGCAACAACGGAGCCGCAATCTCATCTAGCTGCACACCGGACCAGTAGGCCGTGCCGTCAATCCAGCTATTTTGGGGAAAGCTGCCATCCGCGCGTTGGATGGCGGCAAGCCAGATCAAAGCGCGCAGCGGCGTTCCGGTCTGGCCGGTTGCGAGGAGTGCGGTCGCACTTTGCACCAGGTCCCGCGTCCAGACCAGATGATAGCCGCCTCGGTCGTTGTCGGCCTTGGTCTCGCCCCAGGGAATGCTCATGGAGGCGACCATTGCTCCCTCGAAAAGTTTGTCCTCGTGGGCCAGCAAAACGCAGCGGCTTAGCCGATATAATCCGCCGCCATCCCCCGTGTGTTCAACGAAATCGAATTTCGGATCCACGACTGCGCGCTGCCACTGGCGGACATACCCTTCGCGATGCAATTCAAACGGCTCGGCCAGCGATTGGAGCAGTTTTGTGACGGTGCTTTCGTAACTGCCGCCACAGGCAATGGCGGTTGTGAACTCGTTGTTTTTCGGGATTTCAATTTCCCCCGTCAGCGCAACGTTGCCTCGATCAGCGGAGCGAAATTCCCAATCCATTTTGAAATTTTTCATCAAATCCTGCCAGCCGTCGCTGGCGCCAACGTAGCCGACGGAACGGCGGGCAAATCCGGGATTGCACGCCATTACCAGATGAACGTCTTCCCGCTGGGCGTGAATCAATGCGCTCGCGCCAATTTCAGAGCACCGCGCGAAATTGCCAACCCCCTGCGGCGCGAGGAGCGCGTAGATGTGTAGTTTTCCGCTCAATGATTTGTCGAGCACCTCAACTTTTGTATGAACCAGCAAAACCGACCGATGAGGATCGGTCAGCACGTATTTCACCAACCGGTAGCGGCCGCCCGGCTCGGAATTCGTCAGACGGTAAAGGGGACAGTCATGCTCGGGATATTCAACCTGATGGTTCAGGTCGCGTTTTTCCTCGTGGCAAAAGGATTCACCATCGGTAATGAGGAACTGGAAATCACGCGTGTTTGGCTGGTCCACGCGCGGATAGTAAACTTCATTGACGATGCCGTGGCTGACGGTGAACCAAAGCCGACAACTGGTATGATAGGCGGTGCCGACGCCTTCCTTCGCGCTCGAAGTCCAGCGCGGCTCAATGCCGGGCGCGCCAAATGCCACTGAATTTTCAGGAGAATTAATCATTGAAGGCTTCTAGGTTGATTCTTTCGCCATTGGTTCCGCCTCCCAGCAATCGCCGGGAATCTGCGCGACTCCGGGATAAACGGTGTAGCCAGCCAGATGCGCCAAATTCGCCACACCGACCCCACCGCCGGTCCACCGCATGTGAAAAGCCGTTTCCGACAGCAGGAAACGCATGAACGATTGATTCTCCGCCGGCAAGGGCAATCCGATTCGTTCCAAAAAGACCGCCCCAAACATGATCGGCAAACCGTGTTGTATCAGAAATTGTATGGAATTACTCATTTGAAGATAGGCCGTCATTCGTTGATGCCCCAATGCCTGTAGGAATCGAGTTGTGTTGGATCGGTAATAATGGGAGGTTTAAGCGGGGACGATGGCAATTCCTTGACCGGCCTGCTTCGGATGCGAAGTGCTGCTGCGTGTTCGCTTAGGAACTGATGGTCGGTAATGAAGTCCAGGCCATGTTCGCGGGCAAAGCGGATCAATTCAGGAGCAATCTGGGTTGAGAGCGAGTCGGCATCCTGACAGCTGATTGCTGCCAAGGCAACATTCTCAACCTGTCTGTCTTTTGCCCAACTTTCGAGCCAGCGCAAAAGAGAAAATGGCACCTCGTGCGCGCAGCGCCCGGCGATTACAATCAAATGCGCATCCGCAGCATCAATTAATGACTCCTTTGCGGCTGACGGATATTTCAGCATGTCTGTCCGCCAGGGACGGATATTCCATCGGACGCTGATGTCCGATCGGCCAGCGGAGTTTTGCAACGCCGCATTTGCGGCCGTTGCAGCAGCGAAGTCCTGGTAAATGATTAAAGCTTTCATGTCTGAATCTCGAGGTGTGGAGGGTTCAAGGAGCTTGGGTGCATGCTTTGGCTGTTTTAGCGCTGAATCTCGGCAGAAACCGAAGCGATATGTTTGGCACAGGACCATGCCGCCGATCGTGATCTGAAATCGAAGCGCGGCGCGCCATCCTGACAAGGGTTATTAACTGCACTGGGTGGTCGCGCTTCGCTTCAGGTGGTGTCCGCATCTTCGAGATATATTCGTCGAAGTCTGCGTAACGGATATGGACATTCCCGAAACTGGAATTTTCCTCCCAGTGAATCGGAATTTGCTGCCGTCTGGTATTCATATTTTTCTTTTCGTGCTTACTGATCAAATTTGGGAATGTGTTGGATCGCTCATCCTTCGTATCAGAAAAACCAAGAGATGCTTACCATCCCGTTCACGTTGTTCAGTCCCAGATTGGGGGTGCTCAAACCCGCGCAGGACATGTGAAGGTAACGAGCTTCAACCCCCAAAGCTAAGCTGTTCCGAATGAACCAACGAACGCCCACAGCTGCTTGCAGGTTAAATTCGAAGTAATGTGACAAGTCCGGAGGACCAATACTTGTGGCCGATACTCCTGCTCCGGCGTCCACGAAAGGTATCCAGCGGGTGCCGGTCGCAAGATTGTAGCGTAAATGCGGAGTAAAACCTACAAGCCAATCACTGGTTGGAGAAAACTGCGCACCGCTAAATAATTCCGCACCCAACTCCCAGTCACCCCTATACCAATGGCCTTCCCCTTCCACTGGTCCAAGCATGTAGCCGTAAGTTAGGCTCGTCAGGGCCAGATCATGGCTTTCTCTGCTGCCTAAGATTCTGACTCCGTGGCCAGCGCCGGAACTCAAAGTAACGGACTGAACCCCAGGCTTGAATCCCTCCCCGACACCGTTTTGCCAAATCGTGGTGAACTTCGAAGTTGAGGCAACGGACGGTGAATCCAACAAAGATGGCTGCGACTGGGCTTGGACGGATCTCAACCAGACTGCGCTGGTCACCCAAGTGGTTACGAAAAGAGCATTCCGTCCAAGCCCATTGCCCGCGGGGTGCCTCCTTGGCCGTGGTTTGTTTCCATTTTGTTTCGAGCGGCGAGAAAGCTTTTCTTTCAACCTAAAAAATGGTTCGCTGAGAATCCAAGCGGCCAGCAATGCTGCAATTAGGGCGAAACAAAACATACGCCCGACAGCCTTCAAGCCGGATTGTGGAATTGTTTGAATGAACCTGAAAAGTTGAATGAGTTTTATAGGGGCAGTAGGCGACCCATTGATCGGTTGAAAATGCAAACCTGATGGCGGAGCAAATTTGAAGCGAGGTGCTTTGAATGAGGCATCAATTGTGATAGGCTTCGTTCGAAAATGCTGATTCACCCAACTTTCTAATGCCTGTTCACGTTTGGCCGCGCGTTCCTTGATAAGTCTGGCTGCACCTTTAATCATCTTTTTGTGGTGCTATGCATTGAGAGTGCCAAGTTCAGATCAGCTTTCAACAAATTGTTTCGAACCATTGAAACTCAAGCGTTCATGGTAAAAACTCAGCGGCGTCGAATGGAAAATAGCGCATGGATCGCCATGAATTACGTCGGCCCGACGACAGCATGTCGCACCTTGGTCATTTTGACGCGAACGACGTGCCCACGTCTCCTTGGTTTGCCTATTTTCAATGCCAGGCTGCAAGAAAAATAGATTTCCGGCATCGGAAGATTCAACATACATCCCAAGAGGCGTTGGGGGCGCTGGCAAAACGATTCCGAGCCGGCTGATTCGCGAACTCAACCTGTTTTCTATATGAATACCACTTGATGTTTGCCTGTGCTCCTTGCCGAGTTTGCGCTTTTGCACGATTAAATCCTTTCGCCTGGGTTTGTTACCACTTGGCGCCGGCGTGTGCTCCTCCATCAATTCGAATGTTTTCGCCATTTACCATTGGCGCAGATTCCAAATAGAGCAAGGCATCCACAATTTCTGAAACCTGGATCAACCCTCGAAGCGGATTTAGCTTTTTCAGTTGCTCATGATCGTCGTTAGCGTGCATCGGCGTGTCCACCACGCCTGGTGAAATGGTATTGGCGCGAATCCCGTCCTCGACGAATTCCATTGCCAACTCGCGGCTGAACGCCGGGATGGTGGACTTGGTGATGACGGGCAAAGCAATGGGCGCGCCCGCCAACGGCTGATCAGCCACAACCGTCGAGATGCTCACAATGTGGCCCGATTTCTGTTTCTGCATTTGCGCAACAGCCTGCTGCGTCACAAAAAAGTATCCGGCGATATTGGTGGCGATCATTATTTCGAAATCTTCTGGAGTATATTCCGTGAACGGTTTTGGCATGTAGATACCGGCGTTGTTGATGAGAAGATCAATGCGGCCGAAACGCTCAATGGCGGCGTTGGCCACTTTCATGGCCGTATCCTTTTTGCCGATGTCACCGTCCACCAGGACAAGATCCTTGGAGGCGCTTAACTCCTTTGATTGACTGATCGTGCGCGAATTAGCCACGACCTGATAACGGTGCTCCAGAAGCGCCCGGGTTATGCCCAAGCCAATGCCGCTTGAAGCTCCGGTAACAATAGCAGCCTGATGTTTCTTATCGTTTCGATTCATAGTTTTTCTTTGATTTTGTTGACGTGCTTTAGTTTTCAACCAACGTAATTCTCGCCTCGGCCATTTGAGGCGTGCGGGTTGACTTAATTGCGGGTGCTATCAGTGAATCAATTTCGTCGTCACCGAAACTCCTCCGCCACACCGCCAGGGCGTCGGAACACCCCGACTTCAATCTAAGCAGCAGCACACCGCCCAGAGCCATTTGACCGGCGGCCAAGGTGGACCGCATCTTTGTGAGAAATGCATGCCCAGTAGGAACATTCACCACCCACGAGGTCCGATTCAACAATAGCAGCTGTTAGTCCTCCCTTGACCGCACGATCGGCCACATTCTCTCCAGTCGAGCCGGCCCCGATGACGATCACGTCGTAACTGAGATTATCCATGGTGCTGGGATTCCTTTTTAATCGTGGCAGGGGCTGGCGCGAGTTCGCCAGCGACTTCGTGCATGTAGCACCAGGTCCATCGGTCTCCGGGCATAACCGACCGCATTACTGGATGCTGTGTTTCGTGGAAATGCCTTGTGGCGTGTTTGCCGGGCGACGAGTCGCAACAGCCCACATGGCCGCACGTCATGCACTGACGCAGCGCAACCCACCGGGTGCCTTCTTTCAGGCATTCTTCGCAGGCGATTGGCACGGGAGGAGACGCAAACTTGGTTTCGGTAAGGTTCTTAAGATGTTCACATGGTTGGTTCATACATTTTCTACTTTGATTTTGGATTTGGGTCATTTTTCGGTTTGTATCAAATTATTCAATTGGTCGAAAGGTGCCCGGCTAAGCCGGCCTTAGTCGAAGGCCTCGAGGGATGATGAATCGATCGAAAATGGAGAAGAGTCCCTGTGCAGCAATGGCCATGAGCGCTGCCGGGATGGCACCTTCGAGAATCAAGGTGTTATCGTCGAGGTTCAGCCCACTAAGAATTGGCTCGCCCAGTCCGCCGGCACCGATGAGAGCTGCGAGTGTCGCCGAACCAATATTGATAATCGCGCTGGTCTTTATTCCGGCGAGGATGGATGGCGAGGCAAGTGGCAGGAAAACCCTCAGAAGCCGTGTTCGCGGTTTCAAGCCGAGCACCTCCGCCGCATCCCGAATCTGGGGAGAGATATTGCGCAAGCCGGTGGCGGTATTCCTCACAATCGGCAGCAAACCATACAGGAAAAGAGCCACGATGGCGGTGACCGGGCTGATCCCGAGAAAGGGGATTGGGACCAGTAGCGCCAGCAACGCGAGCGCGGGGACCGTCTGAATCAAGCCTGTGAGCGCCAGGATGAATTCGCCGATGAGGCCTTCCTTGCTTGCGTAAATGCCCAACGGAATGCCTATCACGATCGCCGCGGCCAATGACACGCCGACCAGAATGAGGTGACGGACCGTCCAGCGGGTAAGCCGATGCGCAAATGATTCGGGGCCGCTGAATTGGCCGACCTGGCCAATTTGTTTGAAATACCAATCTGCGGCTGATGAATAGTCTTTGGTCTGCTCCGCGATTCGGTTGAGATGAATCATTCTCGCTTCGGTTAGCGTGCCTTCGAGGCGTCGAAGGGCTTGGATCGCGCGAGGAGGAGTATCGAGCCGGAACAGAAATACCGCCCTATACTGGGGAAAGAATTTCAGATCGTCCGCCAATACTACCAAATCATTTTCCTCGATTTTCGCGTCGGTTGTGTAAGCGTCTTTCACATCAATCTCCCCGTTGAGCAGGGCTACGTAGCCCAACGCATGGTCGACTCCGCGAACGTTTGACATGTTCAACTTATATCGTCTTTGAAGGGGCTCCCAGCCGTCGCGACGGCCCAGGAATTCGGGCGTCAATCCCAGCCTCAGGTCGGGATATTTCGACAGGTCGCTGATTTTTTGAATGCCAAGTTGGTTGGCGCGGGCCCTGGTCATCACCAGGGCGTAGCTGTCGTTGAACCCGAGTTCCCCCGTAACGCCTACTCCGTATTTGGCCAATTGTTTGCGCAATTCACCAATTGACGCAGCCATGGAACGCTTCAAAATCTCCTCCTGAATCGTTCCGGTGTATTCCGGGTAGGCTGCGATCGATCCCTGCCTCAGCGCTTCCCATAAGATAATTGTCCCCCCCATGCCCTGGCGATTCTCGACCTGAAATCCGGCCTCTTCAAGGCTTCGTTTGGCGATTTCTGCCAGCACATACGATTCGGTGAATTTTTTTGAGCCTAACACAATCACCTCCCTGGCATCCGCCGCCCACGCAGCGAGAAACGGCGCAACAACGATGGCCATCAGCGCAATTTTCATGAGTGGACTTCGTCCATTTGGGCGTGAAAGAATTCGCTCACAAACGGTTCGGCTGGACACAGGGAGAATTCAGCAAAGGGACCTTGCTGCACAATCCGCCCTGCATTCATCAACACAACCCAATCGCCTAGTCGCGCGGCTTCGACGAGGTCGTGGGTGACCAGGATCACCGTTGTATTCAACCGTTTGAACAGCAATTTCAAATCTGCAAGTAGGCCGCCACGCACCATCGGGTCGAGGGCCCCCATTGGTTCATCCAGAAGAAGAATGTCCGGTTTCAACATCAGCGCGCGGATGAGGCTCACCCGCCTTTGTTCGCCGCCGGAAAGCTCTACT
>DATJSQ010000127.1:0-7500 GCA_035503995.1 Verrucomicrobiia bacterium
GAACGTGATGCCGAAACCATTGCCGCGCACGTACCTCGTGGCCGGCACGCTGGAACCGTTTTTCCTCGAGAACGCGGTCCGATGGGCGATGGCGCTGCGCGATGCAGCTGCTGACGTTGTGATGAGCGAGAGAGTCGCGGGGCATGACCGCGCGATGTGGCGAGAAGAGTTTCCGCGAATGGTCGCGTGGGCATTTGGCCGATGACTAGTATCGGTGGCTCGCCTAACAAATCGGCGCAAGCCGACGCCGGGGCCGCCCACGGATTGATTTCAGGCGTCAGGTCGGGCGTGCCTGACCTCGGCAGCGGTCTCAGGCAGGCGCGGGAAATGAAGGTTGTTTTCTTTATTTCTGAATGCAAGACCATCAATGAGACCGCAATGAATTTTGTTTTCGAGCAACAACAACATGAAAAAAACATCAATTGTCATTCTGCTGACGTTGGCCGGTTCTCTTGTCTCAATCGCCGCACCGGTCACGCACCCGGCTGACGCCCTTTACGCCGGCTTTGTCCCGCAGCCGCTAAAGATAGACGTCCAGCATCCTTACAACTTGAAACTTGAAGAGCGTTATTCCTATGACAAGGCAACGGACACACATGATCTGTGGGTTCTGGGCACGGACAAGCCCCATGCGCCACCACCCAACAAGACGGAGCCGCGAACTGAAATCCGCTTCGTGAACACTTACACGCCCGATTCTGGACTCCACATGATGGATTGCGACATGTTCATCACTCCTGGCACTCACGCCGCCATCAGCCAGGTTTTTGGCACAGGGCCGATGTGCATATTAATCGTGAAGACAAATGGCACCATCACCGACTTATACACAGACGCGGTCATTGCCAGGGACATGAACGGCAAATGGTTCCATTGGACCATCATTCACGACTCCAGCGCCACGGGCCCGGGCGCGATCAGGGTTTATGTGAATGGCAACCTTGCGAGTGACAAGATATCCGCCAGAATACAAAAATCATACTACTTTAAAATCGGGGTTTATTCCAGGAAAGGCTCAATCCGAAACGAAATCAAGATCAGGCATCTCCGGTATCTCGTCAAGCCTCCCCCGGTAACTTCCAATTGAAAGGGGTTTCGCGGACAGATACGGAAGGCAAAACTGTTATAGAATGGCTGGTCAAGTGAAGGTGAAAGGCTTCACGCGAGTGTAACACCGCCGGGCACGAGGACATCGGTACGGGTGTGTGGCGCGGGCGTTGCAATGCGGCTTGTCATCGCTGCCGCCGGTGCCGATGGTGATTTGGCGGTTGTTTTTCGAAGATCAAAACCCATTGAAAAATTTTGGACGGCTGGCTTGAACATTTGCCGCAAACGTTGGAAAATGTCCTTATGCGGTTGGTTATCGTTTCAAACCGGTTGCCGTTCACTGTTTCGTTCAATGAGGGGTTGCCGCAGTTCAAAGCCAGTTCGGGCGGATTGAGCACCGGATTGGCGAGTTATCTGCAGCAGTCGGCAAATAGAGTTGTGAATCGTCCGGATTATTTCTGGCTGGGCTGGCCTGGCGCGAGCATTGCGCCGGAACATGAGGCGGCGGTGCGAAAATTCGGCGCGGAACAATTCAAATGCGCACCGGTTTTTTTGCCGGAAGAGAGCATGGAGCAATTCTATCACGGCTTCTGCAACAAGACCATCTGGCCGCTGTTTCATTATTTTCCGTCGCTCGCGCTATACGAGGAAGGCTATTGGCAGGAATACAGGAACGTGAACCGGGTTTTCGGCGAAGCGGTTGTGAACGCCTTGCAGCCGGACGACATGGCTTGGATCCACGATTATCATTTGATGCTGCTGCCGAAATTGATTCGGGAAAGATTTCCCGAAATGCCCATCGGATTTTTTCTGCACATTCCGTTTCCGTCATACGAAGTTTTTCGGTTGATGCCGCGCGCATGGCGCGAGGAAATCATCGAAGGCTTGCTTGGCTCAAGTTTGATCGGCTTTCACACGCACGATTACACGCGCGATTTTTTGACATCGGCGCTGCGGACTTGCGGTTACGAACATCAGCTCGGCATTTTGACGTTACGGGACCGCGTGGTGAAAGTGGACACGTTTCCCATGGGCGTGGATTTCGAGCGATTTGCCAGGGCCGCGCAAACGGCGGAAACGAAAACACGGGTCACCGAATTGCGCGAAAAATGCGTCGGGCAAAAGGTGATCTTTTCCGTTGACCGATTGGATTACACAAAAGGCATCATCAACCGTCTGCGCGGCTACGAATTGTTTTTGAAAACCCATCCGCAGTGGCGCGGCAAGGTTGTTTTTATCGTTTCGGTTGCGCCGTCACGCATCGGAGTTGAGAGTTATCAGGCGATGAAACTGGAACTGGAGCAGACGGTTGGCCGGATCACCGGCGCTTACGGGAACGTCCATTGGACGCCGCTGATTTATCAATTCCGAAATTTGTCGTTCGAGGAGATCGTCGCGCTTTATCAGCTTTGTGACGTCGCGCTGATCACGCCCGTGCGCGACGGGATGAATCTCGTTGCGAAGGAATTCATTGCGGCGCGCCCGGATCAAAAAGGTGTTTTGATTTTGAGCGAAATGGCCGGCGCGGCCAAGGAAATGGGCGAAGCCATCATCATTAATCCGGTGCATGTCGAGGATTTTGTCCGTTCGTTGGAACAGGCCTTGACCATGCCCGACGACGAACAAATCCGGCGCAACGAAATCCTTCAAGAGCGTTTGCGTCGTTACGACGTGAATCGCTGGGCGGACGAATTTGTTCAATCCATGATATCCACGCAAAAGACCGAGGCGGCGAGGCGGGCGCGTTTGCTGACCGGCAAGGCGCTGACAGCGTTGGTTCAACAATATCGCACGGCCAGGCAACGCTCGCTGTTGCTGGATTACGACGGCACGCTCGTTCCATTTGCAACGGAGCCGAAGCTCGCGCGGCCGGATGCCGAAGTCATCGAATTGCTGTCCGCCCTTGGAAATGATTCGGGGACTGAAATGGTGATCATCAGTGGCAGGCCGCGCCGCGATTTGGAGGGATGGTTCGGGGATTTGCCGGTTTCACTGGTGGCAGAACATGGAGTCTGGCTGCGGCGCAAAGGCGCCGAATGGCGGATGTTAAAAGCCATCACAACGGAATGGAAGGAGCGCGTACGGCCGATTTTGCAACTCTACGTTGACCGCCTGCCCGGCGCGTTGCTGGAAGAAAAGGAATTTTCACTTGCATGGCATTTTCGCCGGTCTGATCCTGAACAAGCTTCGTTGCGCGCGAAGGAATTGCTGGATGATTTGTCCGGCTACACCCGCAACATTGATGTACAAGTGTTCGAGGGCAACAAAGTCATTGAAATCCGCAATACCGGTGTCAACAAAGGAACCGCCGCGCAGGAATGGCTGACAGCGCGCGAGGCGGATTTTATCCTTGGCATCGGCGATGATTGGACGGACGAAGATTTGTTTCGCGTTTTGCCGCCATCGGCATATTCCATACGCGTCGGACTCGCGAACACGGCGGCGCGATATTATTTGAGCAATCACACCGCCGTGCGCCGGATGCTGCGTGAAATGACGGCGCAAAAACAATCGCAACAAACATGAACAGAGGAAACTGACGGCGAAACGGGCGGCCTGGGTGCTCAACTGCCAGCCGCATGATGTGCCGATTCCGGTTGGTGCGCGGCTGCTCAGGCCGTCGGGCAATCCGGCATAGAACGGCATCAAGTTTTTTGCCACGCAGGAATTGTTGGAACTGATCAAGGACAAGGTGTGGCTGGCCAAGGTCACGAACGCGTTAAACCAGCACTGGCAAAAGAAAAATCCGGCGAAGAAAAATCATCTGGCAAGGGGGTTGACAAACGAGCATTCTTCATCTGACAACATGGATATGGCTCAAAGAGGCCGGGAGGCTCCCAACGCCTGGAGCGGCGCAGTGTTTCCTGGGGCGAAGTTTGCCAGGTCGTGTGAGCCAAGTTGTTGCCTGAAAATGAAAATTTTGATTCTTGCTCTTGTTCTTGTGTTTGCGCTTGTCCGATTGGACGCGCAGACGAAAGTCTGGCAGCCGTCACCGGGACACATTCAAATACCGATCTGGCCAGGGACTGTTCCTGATGCGGGCACTCAGCCAGTCCCGGGGCCGGAGTATGTCACGAATATGCCGACTGGTACCGGCAGGACGTGGGTTTGCATATGCAACGTCTCGCAACCGACGATGACAATCTATTCGCCAAAAGGAGCGAATACGGGCGTGGCGATGATTGTGTTTCCCGGTGGAGGCTACATGGGATTAGCCATAGACAATGAAGGTTCAGAAATTTGCAATTGGCTGACGTCGAGGGGCATCACCGGGGTGCTTTTGAAATACCGTGTGCCCGTCAAGAAAGTGGGGCCATACGGGGAGTCGCCGCTGGCCCTTGAAGATGCGCAGAGGACATTGGGACTGGTACGTTTTCACGCCACCGAGTGGCACATTGACCGGCATAAAATTGGCGTGATCGGCTTTTCGGCGGGAGGGGGCATGGTGGCCGAACTCAGCACGCATTTTGACAAGCGGTTGTATGCGGCCGTGGACGCCGCCGACCGGGTGAGCTGCCGGCCGGATTTTGCGATAGCCTGTTACCCCGGGCATCTGTGGAAGGGAGGCACAAATTTGACGTTCAATTTAAGGTTGAATCCCGATGTTGAGACCAATATCACGCGCCGGACACCGCCCACGTTTTTGTTACAGGCGGAGAATGACAACGTGGATGGTGTTGGACAGTCGCTGGTTTATTACATTGGGCTGAAGAAGGGCGGGGTTCCTGTGGAGATGCATTTGTATGCGCAAGGCGGGCATGCATTTGGGATACGCCCATCGGAGTTTCCCATTACCCAATGGCCTGAGTTGGTAGAGACATGGCTGGGGACGATCGGGATGACTTCAAGGCAGCCAGGCAGCACAGTCAGTTTGACGAATTGAACACCAGCCCGGATGAACGGGAAAGTCGTGCTGGTGGATTTCTGGGAAGGTGATATGGAACTTGAAGCTATGGCGGACACGCAAGTTTTGGGTTGAACGATGAAGATTGGATGTCATCATTGCATTCGGAGCCTGGCCGTAGATGGCCATGGCTCAGTTGGAACTTTAGGCCGCATTGAGCGTATGCAAGATAAGAATTTCACCCTACTTTTGTGGGCATTGCAGATACTCCGTGATACCATGCGGCGGGTCTATTAAGAATATGGTTGTAATCCTTTGGTTGGGAAGCGAGAATCGGCTGCGCGCGGCCAATTCCACCGAAAGACGGCGTTTTGGCGACGCGAAATGGGTGCAAATCCGTGCGGGGGGGAAGGCCACGAAAACGACAAAAAACGGCTCATTTACGCCATGAACAACAAGTCAAATGGGGAATTCCGGTTTATGATGAAAAACGGCGCGAGAACAACACCAATCTGCCGGCGCTTTCCACAACTTATTTTCGCGATTGGATTTCTTTATGCCGCGATCCTTTCGGCCGCCGCGCAGCCCGACGCGTTCGAGCTTTGTTCGCCCCGCAATGGCGACCACTTTGAAGTTGCCAGGCCATTATTGTTCTGGCAATCCAGCCTGGGAGCCAGCGGCTATGAGGTATTCATTGACGGCGCCAGAGTTGCCGGGGTTCCGGCTTCGCCAGCTCCGGTCATGAGCTTTGCGCCGCCTTCGCCGCTGGCCACAGGGGTTCACCATTGGTTCGTCAAGGCCATCTCAGGCTTTGGTAACGACACGATGTCCAGCAACTTTGAATTTACGGTTGAATCCTCAACCAACTGGCCGTCGTGGGCAATTGGACCGTTTGTCAGGTATGGCCGAAATCCCATCCTTCGTCCAACAGGAGCGAATTGGGAAGGCTGGAATGTCTATAATCCCGGAGTGATCTTTGATGAGGGCTGGTTTCGAATGCTTTATCGGGGACAGGAAAAAAAATTTCGCGGACAACACGAAATCACCCTGTCCAGGGTGGGATACGCTCAAAGTCTCGATGGGGTGACTTTTCTGCGCAACCCGGTTCCGGTCATTGATGCGACTGAACCGTTCGAGCAGACTTATGGCTGCGAAGATCCGCGCCTGGTCAAATACAACGGCGTCTATTACACTTTTTACACCGGCAGTTCGAATGATCAGTCCGGCCAAATATGCCTGTGCGAGGCCGTCTCGACCAATTGTATCAATTGGACAAAGCTCGGTGTCATCGAGGCCGGCACGAAAAACGGCGCAATTGTCAGGGACCCGGCCGGTGCGCCGGTCAAAATCAACGGCCGCTTTGTCATGTACACCGGGGACAGCAAGCTTGGCATTTGTTATTCGGATGATTTGACAAATTGGACTCCGGTGACCTGGATTGATCCCCGGCTTCCGGCCGGATGGGTGACCCCTTACGAGCCTTGCGTGGCCATCACCGATTACCCGGGATCTCATCCGGGAGACATTGTGCTCTTCATCGCCGGCACGCTCAATGGCGCGGGCAAATGGTATTACGCCATTTCCGAATTATTGTTTTCAAAGGCGCACCTGACGGAGAAAATGGCGCAGCTCGATGATTGTATTCTGAAACCGCGGGAAAGTTATGAAAGCGGGACCTTTCAAAACTGTGTCTGGATGAACAGCATTGTACTCCATGACGGACAATGGTGGATGCATTACGGCGCCGGCGACCGGTACATCGCGCTCGCAACGGCGCCTTTGCAATAGTCGCATCCGCAGGCATGAATGCGAACGAAAATGAACCGCGAATGTGAATACGGTGGAAAAGCGCCAGAGGACTGGCGCGGTCCACAACCTCGCGGACATTTCATCCGCGCTCTTGATTCGCGGGGACAAATTTTTTGGCCGTAAAGAGGCACAAAAGAACGCAGGGAATTTAACCGCGGATGACGCGGATAATCGCAGATGGGATTCAATGATGGAGAAAATAACCGCGAAATATACGAAAAGGCTTTGACGCGAATTGGCGCGAAGGGACGCGAATTTGACAAAACATCAACCACGCAGATGGATCCGCCTTCGCCTGGCCTACGGCGGACAGGCACGGATTCATTGGCCGCAAGAATGCACAAAACGCGCAAAAGGAAATCGGGGGCCGGGACGCGGTGAACCGAAGGGAATGAATGAACGAATTGAGAGCGGCGGCGGATCAACCGCGGAAGGCACGAAATACGCGAACCTTAGAACACATGAGAGCAGACAGGAGCCGCAGCGCGGTTCAGTCCAGATGAAGAATCCCGCGTTGCAAGGCGATCGTCGTGGCCTGCGTGCGGTCGTTGGCTATTAACTTGATGAGGATATGGCCGACGTGGAGTTTGACGGTGATTTCGGCAATTCCGAGGGCGCCGCCGATTTCCTTGTTACTCCTGCCCTTGGCGATGAGTTTGAGAACTTCAATTTCGCGGGTGGTGAGTTCCGCGCGAGTCATGCGTTCGGCGAGACGGGCGCCGATGGCGGATGAGATGCAACGTTCACCGGAGTGCACGGCACGGATGGTCCGGATCAAATCCTCGCGCGCGGCGGTCTTA
>DATJSQ010000128.1:0-13005 GCA_035503995.1 Verrucomicrobiia bacterium
TGGCCGTACCAATTCAAATCCACTTGAAGACCCGGCCCCGTCACGTCTTGAAAGAGACCTTTTTAGTTGCATCAGGCTTTATTGAAAATGCATGCCTCCCCCGTGTTGGCCACCACCGACACAAATGCCCAACACAATGGCTGCACTCACGCCGTTGACGTCCACTGTTGCCAATTGTGTTCGTTTTATATCCGAACGCCCATCTTTTGACAATAGGCAGAATGGCCTAAGCATGTTTCCTATGGGACGGTCCGAATTAGTATCACCCCGCCGTCTGCTGCTCGCTGTTCCGACACCGAGCTTATATTAGATTTGGGCATCAACTGGAGTCAACTTGATGAACCTTAGATTGAAGGGTTGCCAATCATCCGCACGAGCTTTTACAGAAACGGAAATCACTCCCGGGGTCGGTAATTCGATTGTGCCCAATTCAACTTGCTTGAATATGTCATAACTGCCTGTGTCCGGCGCTTTGCACATGACTTTTTGGTCGCCGACCTGTACGGCAAAGGAGCCGCTGGCCACAGCGGCAATGTCAGCAATCATCGCATATTTCCCTGGTTTGATTGCGCCGAACTGCCACTCTACCCAGTCGCTTGGATCCAGCCAATAGCCAATGCAGTTGCGGCCGTTATCGGTTTGATACCGAATCTGATTGCCGTGCAAGGTCGCCTCGATGGCAGGCAATATTACCGTGCCGTCAGCATTCTGGTCCAACGGCGGATTCTCCACATCCGGTGCGCCTTCAATGGTCAAAACAATGGTCGAGGAAATGCCATCGGGCGGTTCAGCCGGGACGCTAACAACCACACCTTTGGCATCGGCGGAAACCTTAAGCGTGCGACCGTCGGCCAAGATTCGCGCGGAACGGACGACATTCCTCAAACCGGGCACGATTAACCGGCCATCAACTGGCCAGTCAAAAACATGCAAATAGAGCAACGTGTCCCGGCCACTTGCTTTTTGGGTGCAGCGACCCCACGGAAGTTGGCGTTTGAACGGGCTTGCAGCAGTGCCGTAAATAGCTTCACCGTTCACTTTCAGCCATTTTCCCATCTCTTGCAGACGCTTTACCTCGGGTTGAGGGATTATCCCTGAAGCTGTTGGCCCAACATTGAGCAGGTAATTGCCGCCTTTGCTGGCAATGTCGATCAGATTACGAATCAAAACTTCCACCGGTTTAAAATTCTGATCACCGGCATCATATCCCCAATTATTGTTGATCGTCATGCAAGTTTCCCAATCGTGGCCCGGCAACCCATTTGGCGGGATATACTGTTCGGGAGTTTCGTAATCACCGGCGCCTTTAACACGGTCATTAACAATAATCCCGGGTTCCAGCGCATGGAGATAGCGATATATTTCCTGCCCATCCTGATCTGTCCATCCATCCATCCATTGACCATCAAACCACAGGACCGCAGGATGATATTGCGTGACTAATTCCTTCAGCTCGGTTTTCATGTACTGGATATACGCTTCTTTTTTGCCAGGGACGAAACTGGTGGGATTGTAAATGGGATGTTTCGGGTCGGGTTTGGCGCACTCTTGGTCGGGGCTGTGCCAGTCCATAATGGAATAATACACGCAAAACTTAATACCTTGTCGGCGGCAGGCTTTACTGAGTGCTTGAAGTGGATCTTTGTGCCAGGGCGTGTCATCCACCACGTTATATCGGGTGGCCTTGGTCCTAAACATGCAAAACCCGTCGTGATGTTTGGAGGTAATGACCACATATTTCACACCTGCGGCTTTGGCGATTTTGGCCCACTGGCCGGCGTTGAAATTGGTGGGGTCGAACTGCCCGGCATATTCGGCATACGTATCACGCGGGACTTGTCCATTATTCATATACCATTCGCCGTGTGCGGGCACCGCATAAATCCCCCAATGAACAAACATCCCGAAGCGCGCATCGCGCCACCAGGCCATGCGCGCATCTCGTTGTTCACTTTGTTCGTTTGCCTCGGAATTGGAACTTTCTGCCGCGGAAGGTTGTGCCAGCAGGGTCGCCGTCAGAAAAAAGAACCCTCCGATTATCGCAAGTGCGCTGCTCATCGGCCTTTTAAAATATTTTTTCATTTCTAGATTCTTGTGTCCGTCATCCTCGTGTCAAGATGAAATATCCCACAGACCTTGTTTTAAATAAAAGCCGGGAATCGCCCCCATGGTTTTTATTCGGATTGAATTTGCCTTCGTCAACTGCGTATTGAAAAGCCGGTAAATTGGAAAGCGTTAGCCTCTGGCGTCGTTGGGAAAGAGGGCGCAGGCGCACATGCTCCGCCTGTCACTCAGAATCCTGGTCCAGGATTTCGATCCCGCTGATCTTGGCGTTTTGGTCCGGACTGTTCGGAGCGGCGCTCACACGGATGCTAATGTTCCCACGGCTGTCAGGCGTCACGTCGCCAAATTCCCTGACCAGCGCCTTGTCCATGCCGCCGGCAGTGGTGTAGATTTCAAAATTGGCCAGCACCGGACGACGATTGATGTAAATGTTTTCGATGCGGTAGCCTGGAGTATTGTCGAAGATTTCCGCGAAGTGCAAACGGACGAGATAACGCCGGCCTTCAGGCACGGGAAAGACGTAGGTGAAATTTTTGCCGTAACGTTCGGTCTGATAAACGGCGGCAGGGGCGGCATTCGCCGCGTTCGTGTCAATCGCAGAGGTCGCGCCATTCGTATTGCCTTCAATCATGTTTGGGTCGGGCACAAAGTCGCCGACTGGTTTGTCGCTGCCGCAGACGATCCGAATGGGCGGCAACAATTGCACCATCCCGTTGCCCGGCGACGCCGGGGCGGGCAATGGCGGATATTGGACATCAGCCGGCATGGTGGCCGGGGGACGGTCGGCAAGGGCGCTGCCCCAATTGGGGTTCGGATCCGGCCCCATGACCATACGCAGGGTGCCGCCGGAAATGATTTCAACGCGCGTAATCCACGGACGCGTGAGCGGTTTGCCATTCAATGTGGCCGATTGGACGTAAATGTTGTCCGCGCTGTTGTTATCGGCGATGACGGTGAAGGTGTGGCCGTGATACATGTCACGGTCCAAATGGATGACGGCCCTGCTGACCACCGGACTGCCGATGGCGAAGATGCCGCTATCGGGGTTCATGGGGTAGATTCCGAGCGCGCTCAAGACATACCATGCGGCCATCTGGCCGCAATCCACGTTGCCGCATTGTCCCTGCGGTGTGTCGCCATAGAGCGTGGACATGATTTCGCGGGCGCGAAGCTGCGTCTTCCAGGGGGCGCCGGCGTAATCGTACAAATACGGCACATGATGACATTGCTCGTCACCCTGCGAATCCTGCCCAATTAACCCGCTGATATCCGGATCGTCGCTGTCAACCGTTGAATCCTCGGTGAACAAGGCATCCAGCTTTTGAATGAATCCCTCGTCACCGCCGTAAAGCGCAATCATGCCCGGCACGTCTTGTTGAACGGCAAAGGCATATTGCCAGGCATCGGCTTCCGTATATTCATCGCCGACCAGCCCAATGGGCGAGAAGGGGAAACGCCATTTTCCATCCGCCGTGCGACCGCGAAAAAAGTCCGTTGTCCGGTCGAAGAGATTCCGATAATTTGCGGCGCGTTGATAAAACATTTTAGCGTCATCGGCGTGTCCGAGGGACTCCGCCATCCGCGCGATGCACCAATCATCAACCGTATATTCGAGCGTCCATGAAGTTGCCTGGCGGCCTGGAGTGGAAGCCACATAGCCAAGACGTTTGTAATCGGCCAAACCGCTTCGGTCCTGCATCGCAGTATCGCGCATCTGCTCGTAGGCAGCTTCGGCATCGAACCCGCGAAATCCGTCAAGATAAGCCGCCGCAATCATGTCCACGGAATGATAGCCGACCATGCACCAGGTTTCGTTGCCCCAGAGCGGCCAGATGGGAGTGGTATGCTGGCCCAACTGCGGATATTCCGAGAGCAATGACTGAACCATGTCGTTGACGCGGCCCGGCTGCAACAATTGCAGCAGCGGCCACTCGGCCCGATAAATGTCCCAAATCGAAAATGTCGTGTAGTTTTGAAAATCAGCGTTGGTGTGGTTCTTTTGATCATAGCCGCGATACGTTCCATCCACGTCGTTGAACAACGTTGGCGCCAACGACGACAAATATAAATTCGCGTAAAATGTTTTTTGAATATGCGGATCGAAGGTCTTGATTTGCACGGCGTCGAAAACCTTTTCCCATTGCCGGACGGCGGCCGCGCGCACGCGGTCAAAATTCCAATTGGGGATTTCCGCCGCCAGGTTTTTGCGCGCTCCGTCAATGCCCGTGCCGGAGATGCCCACTTTGACCAGCACCACTTCATTTGCCGCGGTTTTGTAATTAAAGAACGCCTTGACGTTTTTTCCGTCGGCGTCGCGCGCATCCGCCGCCAGGCGCCGGCCGTCCTGTTCAATGCCGAATGAATCGAACGGCTTCGAAAACTCCATCACAAAATAAACTGCCCGATGTCCGCCCCATCCGTCCGAAATGCGATAGCCGCTGACGGTATTTTGGTTTTCCACCTGCAAGCCAGCCTCGACCGGACCGTTTCCGATGCCATGCACGAGATCCAAAATAAAGTGCGATTGGTCCGATGCCGGAAAGGTATATCGGTGAAAGCCGCAACGCGCGGAGGCGGTCAATTCCGCCGTGACGCCGGGCGTTTGCAGAAACACACGGTAATAACCCGGCGTGGCCTCCTCCTGCGAATGGGAAAATTTTGAAGCGTAACCGTCGCCGGGCGTGCCGGCATCCAAATGGATGTCACCGATGGTTGGCATCAACAGCACGTCCCCGAGACAGGTTGCACCCGTGCCGGTCAAATGCGTGTGCGCAAACCCTTCAATCGTCGAATCCGTATAATGATATCCGGAACACGCATCCCATCCTTCCGTGCGCGTGTCCGGACTCAACTGCACGAGACCGAACGGCACAGTTGCGCCGGGATACACGTGGCCATGTATATCTGTTCCCACCATGGGCAATGTTTCGTCCACCGGATTTGGTGACGCAACTGCGGCGACGGAAAATCCCATCGCAACGACCAGGTTCATCCCGGTGATTTTGTTTTTTAAACGTATAAGATTATAGTTCATATGTGATCGTTAATGATTTGTTCCAAGTGGCAAAGAATTCGTGCCGGCGTTGTAGAGTGCCTCCACTTGCTCTGCGGACAGGGCATTGGTAAAGATGGAAACCTGGGCAATGTTGCCGCAAAACATTCGAGCCGCGGCATAGTCGGGCGCGCCGGCAATCCGGACGTCCATATCATTGCCAGAAAGGGCGCCAACGGTGTTCTTGGCCTGCAGCACTCCATCGACATAAAGCGAACCGTTGTTGGCGGCGTTCGGGAGTCCTGTGTAGGTATAGGCCACCATGTGCCAATTTGCTCCAACAATGGAAGTTGGACTGGTGGCGTCCCCACCCCCGCCGTCGGCCGCCGATGGCATACCCCCGGTGTTAACGCTCATTCTCCAGGAACTGTCGCCATGCCCGATGATCCCGGCAAATTGGCGGGGTGCCACCGGCACTTTCACCCACGCCACCATGGTAATCGCGTTCGTCACGTCGAACGGACCGTCGGGCACGTCCACCAACCCCGATGTTCCGTCAAACCGCACCGAGTGATTGGGACCAAAACCAGGCAACGGCACTCCCGGCTGTCCCAGGCTAAAGCCGCCGACGTAGGCGCCATTATTCCCGCCCGCTCGGTCAAACGCGATCGAGCCGTTGGTTTCGCCGAGAGGCCAATAGGCCATTGGGTTATCAGCAAATACGGCGGCCGCATAGGAGTTGGGCGCCGGCGCCGCGGGAGCAGCATTCACCTCGCTGGAATTTTCACTTGAGCCGAGAATGTTCCGCGCCGATACCACATAATAATACGTCGTGCCGTTGGTCAAACCAGGGTCTGTGTAACGGGTGTCCAAGGTGTTGGCAATCATTTTTTCAGCGCCGCTGCTGGTCGAGCGCGCGATCGTGTAACTCGTCGCTGATGCAACGCGCGCCCAATTCAAACTGACCAATTCGTATCCGCCTGCCGCCTGCAAATTTGCCGGAACAGTTGGCAATGTCTGATTATTGGTGAATCCACTGGCCGGAGTGGTGAAGGAAATGTCGTCAAGATAGCCGCGATACCCGCCGAAACTGTCGGGGTGATCGTAGCCCACGTCTATCCGGTTTACCGCTTTGCCTGCCAGCGGTGTCAAATCCACCGTCACGTAATTCCATGTATCCAACGCAAGATGCCCGGCTTGGGCGGAGGGAGCCATGCGGTCACCATATTGATTCGTCAGGCCGCTGTTCCGCAAAGTTGTTCCATCCTTAAAGATTATGTCCATGGCCACACAGGCGCTATTGCTCCCCGTGACCATACCGACCATACCGTTACCGTTGGCGCTTTGGGGGAAAATCCAGTACGAGAAATGCATACCCGGTTTGATGATGATGTTCCGGTCGCTCACGTCGAACGCTTTCATATACGCAAAATCCGCGGCGCCTCCGAGTGCGCCTCCCGAATACATGATTTCATGGGTCCCGCTTTGGCTATTCTCGCTCCTGACGCCCAATTCCGGTCCCGCCAAACCTTCCATGATTGGGCCAACGTCGCTGATGCCGCCCCCGGGGGACATTGCATCCACCGTGTTGACGGAAGTCGGTTGAGGGTCGTTCGGCTCCAAACCGGTTCCCCAGACACAATCCGGTGCGAGCGGCGAGGTCATTCCGTCTCTATAAGATGGCGGAGCCACGGAAGGGTCCGAACCCCAATTGGTATTGGCGATTGTTCCCATAGTAAAAGCCAGCGTTCCGCCACTGGCAATATCGGCAAAGCGTATCCATGGCGCGTTCAAATCCCGGCCATCCTCCGTGGCACTTTGGACATAAGGAGCATCGTCCGCCGCGCCGTTGCCTGTAATGGTCAAATCACCGTTGGCCAGGTGGACAACGGCCTGCGGAAAGAGCGGCCCGGCCAGAGTCAAGACATCGTCACCCGGAATTTCCGGGTACATCCCCAGTGCTGCGAAAACATACCAGGCTCCCATCTGCCCCAGATCGTCGTTCCCAGGCAGCCCACCCGGGCCTGACGAATATATCTCCGTCACGCATTTCCGAACCACGGACGAAGTTCGGTAGGGCTTCCCTAAAAAAGCGTAAATCCACGGCGTCTCTGAACACGGCTCATTGCCCATGTAAGCGTATGGGGAATATGTTTCGTCGGGATCATTGAGTTGCGTGAAAAATTTGTCCAACCGGCCTGCGGCCACCTCGGGTCCGCCCATTAGAGCGATGAGCGAACCGAAATTAAACGGCACCATCCAGACATACTGGTAGGCGGTGCCTTCGACATAGGTGCTGTTAAATCCCTCGTAAATTGGAAACCCTGGCGTCCAGCGTCCAACGGAGTCGCGTTTTTGCAAATAACGCGAATCGGCGTTAAAAAGGTTGCGCCAATTTTGAGCGCGATCCATGGCTGCCGCATAATTGGCAGTATCGCCGAGGGCCTTGGCAAACCGGGCCAGGGCGAAGTCGGCGGAGTCATACTCCAGCGTCATGGACACCGGGCCGCCCCAGCCGCCAATCTCGCCTGTCGGAACATAACCCAAGTCCAGATAGTCGCGCTCGGCATCCCGCTCCGCCACCCCGTTCAATGCCGTAAGCGCCGGATTCGTGGCCGCATTCACCATCGCAGCCAGTGCGGCCCTCGTGTCGAAATTCGTCGCCCCAAATGCGTACATGCCCGAAATGATTGCGGTGGCGGGATCGCCCAACATACAGCCGTTATCTCCAGTGGGAAGGCTCCAGCGCGGCATCGCGCCGCCCTGCCGGGCGTCCAGAACGAGTGACTGCGCCATGTCGCCGGCCCGCGCCGGATCAACCATCGCGAGCAATTGGCATTCGCTCCGGTAGATATCCCAGCCGGAAAAAAATTCATACTTCTCATGCCCGGCGGGCACGGTATGCGTCAAGCCATCGAAACCAATATAGTCACCATTGACATCGCTCACCACGCCGGGGTCCAGCAGGGCATGATACATCATTGTATAAAAGGTTTGCCTGTCCTCCGGTGTGCCGCCGGTGATTTGGATCCTGTTCAGATAATTGTTCCAACGGCTGCCGGCGGCGTTCGCCGCGTCATCAAAACCAGCGCTTGAGAATGATGATCCCTGGCTTTCCGACCGGAGATTGCTCCGGGCATTTGCCAGGCTGACAAATGAAACACCGGTCCGCGCCAGCACCACCCCTCCGCCGGGTAAATTGAAACCGAGATAACTGCCGATTTGCGAGCCATCGGCATTGGTCCCATTGGGCGTCAATGTCCCGCCGCTCCAAACACCGTACGTGTCGAAGGCGTGATCAAAGACTGCGTCAAAATACAAGGTCACTGGCTGACTCCGGCCGCAAAAACCGGCTTGTGTCGTCCAACCGCGGATTTCCCGGTCATCGGGGTTGATCCGGATGGAGGCATTGACGGCTTTTGCCTCCTCACTGCAGGCGTTGATGACCAGACTGGCCGGGCCCCCGGGTGGAAACGTGAATCTGCCGAACCCCGTTCGGGTTGTGACAGTCAACTCGGTACGAATTCCGTTGGTAAATTGGACGGAGTAATACCCTGGCCTGGCGATCTCGTTGGTGTGGAAAAAAGTGGATGGGAAGGCGGCCTTTCCGTTGTCACCCCTGTTAACCGGTGAATTTGTCACGCCTCCCAAAATTGGCGTAAAAGCGAAATCCCCGCCATACAAGCCTCCGGCTCCGCTGAAATGGTCCAAACTGAACCCGATAATCCGGGTATCGGAATAAACGTAGCCGCCTGGCTGGTCCAGGGTCGTCGTATCCGGACTCCATTGGACCATGCCAAAAGGAGCCACGGCGCCCGGAAAGGTGTTGCCGCCATTGGCTGTGCCGTTCAAAGGACACACATTCGTTGTCAGATTTTGCAACGGGTAGGCGCGAAGAGGCAGGCACAATCCCATCATTGCCCCCGCCACGGAGGCCAGGATCGGGAGCTTTATCGGACAGGGTTGATGCGGACAACGGTTATACACGATGACAATTGTTCGAAATCACAGTCAATTCAACGATTTTACGAAGTATATGCTTGCCTTCAAGGTCTTTAGTTCGTGCGATGCAGATATTGCCGAAAGGCCCCTGCTGTTTTTTGCGGAATAACCGAGCCTCGCCAGATTTTTTCGGGCCGCTGCGGCGTATCAAACGAATGTTCGATACTCATGATCCTGCCACTGTTTTAGAATTGCTTGAACTTCCGAACATCGAATTATGGCAGACACCAACTATCAAATGTTACCCGGACGCAAATGGCTTGAAGCCATACCGGCACCCACGCTGACGGCCTCGCCGGCTCCTGGGCTGGCTATAGCCTCGGCAACTGTTGCCGTCGGTTTCCTGCTGTTCACCGGCTGCTCGACGACTTCGTCAACGGCCAGCAATCAAGGGAAGGGGATGTCGGCATCCGCGACGCCGTGCATGGCGGTGCTTTACAAATTCACCGCGCCCGACGTGCCGGCGCTCGGTCCGGCCGAAGAACCGGTCAAGCCGCGCAAAGGGCCCGAGACGCCGCAGCCCGCCGGCCTGCCCGGCAATGGTTTGGCGGAGCATCCAATGCTCTACATCGGCGAGGGCTACAACAAGATGTTCCTCATCAACAACGGCAAAATTATCTGGACCTATCAGACGGACGGCGGCAACGAATACGATGATGTCTGGATGCTTTCCAATGGCAACATTCTTTTCAGTCGCATGCAATATGTCGCCGAAGTTACGCCGCAGAAAAAGGTCGTCTGGCGTTACGATGCGCCGACCAACACTGAAATCCATTGCTGCCAGCCCATCGGCATGGACAAAGTGCTGTTCATCGAGAACGGATTGCCGCCGGTGTTGAAAATGATGAACATCCAAACCGGCAAAGTCCTTGTCCGGCACGAACTGCCTTTTCTCCTGCCGCCCAATCGGAAAAATGTTCATCCCGAATTTCGCCGGGTGCGTTACACGGCGCAGGGAACTTATCTGTGCCCGTTCCTCAACATGCATGAAGTGATCGAGTACGATAAAAATTTTCACGAAGTCTGGAGTTTCGGAACGAATGACGTGCCGGCCGGAATGAAATTTTCGCCGTGGACCGCGGTCCGTTTGAAGAATGGCGACACCCTCATCACTGACGAAAGCGGTGACGCCACGCTCGAAGTGAACCACGACAGGAAGATCGTCTGGATGCTGAAGAACGACGATCTACCGGAAGCCTGGCAATTTCGCTCAGCGCCGCAAAGCAGCACCCGGCTGGCCAACGGCGATACCATCCTCTGTTCCCGTGGGCGGCGCGACGAGGGACCGCAACTGGTGGAAGTGACGCCGGACAAAAAGGTCGTATGGGTACTGGAAGACTGGAAAGACCTCGGCCCGGCAACCGCCGTGCAAATCCTGGACGATCCCGGTTATCCTGAAATTCCCGGCCAATCGGAACATTGATTCTCCGCGCAAAAACGCTTTGATTTGTCGAATAGGCGTCTGACGTTATCAGTAAATGCCTGGCATTTTTCCGGAACAATTCAATCTGCCGACGAATTCGACCACCGTAACAACCAACGTCTTTGACGCCTCCACAAATTTTGGTCTCGGACCACTTGAACAAACGTTCAGTGTCCTCCGTGCGCAAATTCGTGTAATCAAAGAGGAACCATGGCTGAGATTGACGAACACTCATTGTCCCGGCGCCAATGGCTGGGGCTGGTGCCGACGCTGACAGCCTCGCTGGGCACGGGGTTGGTGGCCGAAAACGCTTCCGCCGCTGAAACGTCCGCCGGCGGCATGGCTGATAACGACCTCGGCACCCGCGTCTATAATATCCGCAACTTCGGCGCGGCCGGAGACGGCAAGACGCTGGACACTGCAGCCGTGCAGGCGGCGATAGACGCCTGCCACAAGGACCAAGGCGGCACGGTGGTGGTCCCGGCGGGCGTCTTCGTGATCGGCACGGTTGAAATCAAGAGCAATGTCACACTGCGCATCGCGGCGGCGGGGAAGCTGCTGGGCAGCGCGGACGGCAAACAATATCACGCCGCGGACGCGATTCCGCTCGAAGGTGACACGACGCTCGGGGACGGCAATGTCGCGCTGATTTTCGCGGTCAAGGCGGAGAACGTAACCATTGAAGGACCGGGCGCCATTGACGGTCAAGGCGCGCAATTTCGAAGCCCGGAGCGCGGCGTACCACCGCCCTCGGGCCGCGGCGGCAGCAAGCGTCCGTATCATTTGCTGTTCTACCAATGTACGAACCTCCGGGTGCGCAACCTGTTTCTGTTCGACAGCGCATTCCATTCGGTGCGGGTGATTGAAAGCGGGTTCGTGTGGCTGACCGGCCTGCACATTTTCAACCGGGTCAACAGCAACAACGACGGATTTCACTTTATCAGCAGCCAATACGTCCACGTGGCCAACTGCGATGTGCAATCGCAGGACGACGCCTGCGCGCTGTTTGGCAGTTGCCGCTTCGTGACCATCACCAACAGCACCTTCAGCACGCGCTGGGCGGTGTTCCGTTTCGGTGGCGGCAATCCCGAAAACGTCACGGTATCCAACTGTGTCATTTACGAAACTTACGGTTGTCCCATCAAAATGCATTTCGGCGGCGATTCCCAGGCGCAAAACCTGATGTTCTCGAATCTGATCCTGGATGACGTGACCGGGCCGATTTCGATTGATGTTGACACGACGCGTCGGCGCAAATTGGGCGCCAATGAATCGCCGCAAGCTGGATTCGTCCGCAACATCAGCTTCAACAACATCCGCGCGCGCGTCGTGGCGGAACCGCGGCAGATCGCCGACATCCCATTTCCCCAAGGCCATCGCCCGGGCGAATACCGCCAGTGTATCGTGCTCAACTGCATTGGCGGCGGTTCGATTGAGGGAATCGTATTGAACGATGTGCAAATTGTTTACGGTGGGGGGGGCACGGCCGAAGAGGCGCAACGCGAGGTACCGGAACTGGCGGGCGAATATTTTGAGATCGGTACGCCGCCAGCGTACGGGCTTTACGCCCGGAACGTGCGCTGTTTGACGCTCAACAATACGCGGTTTGAAGTTAACAATCCCGATTTGCGTCCCGCCGTTGTGCTCGATCATGTGGCGGACGTTGCCGTAAATGGCTGCAGCGCGGACGGAAATCCACAGGCGGAGGCGGTGTTGCGTTTGGTGGCTGCCCGCGACGCGTTGTTTACAGCGGTTCGGGTGCTGACACCGGCGGCCACGTTCCTACAGGTTGAGGGGCCTGACAGCGGAGGCATCATCGTGGACGGCGGCGATTTGTCGAAAGCCGCAGCGGCGCTGGCGTTCAAGGAGGGTGCCAAAAAAGGGGCGGTTCAATTGCGCACTTGATTTCGCACGTTTGAATTGAATCGCCGACGCAATCCATTTTCCCAACCCAGCCTAGAACAAACGTTCAGTAGCAACCGGCCCTGGCCTCCGGCGAAACTGGAGGTAAATGCCTTGCAGTCAATGTCATTGTCGCGAAGGTCCATTTCCTTGGCTGAGGGAAGCGTTCCTGCTGTGGATCTTTCTGCTGGCCTTCCACGTTGCCGGCGAGGGCCGGATTTGCCTAAATTTCAATCCGGATTGGAAATTCATTAAAGCCGACGTGCCGGGCGCGCAACAGCCCGATTTTGACGACCGCGGGTGGACTACCATTTCCACCCCCCATACCTATAATGACGTGGATTCGTTTGATAAGATTTCTCCGGGCCGGATGATGGGCGAAACGAACCTCTGGTCGGGACGAACGTGGTATCGGAAGATGTTTACCTTGCCCGCCTCCTATCGGGGACGGGACGTGTACATTGAATTCGAGGCGGTCCGGCAGGTGGCCGAGGTTTACCTCAATGGCCATTACCTGGGGGCGTGCAAGAACGGATTTGTTCCGTTTGGTTTTGATCTAACGCCCTATTTGCAGTTTGGAAAGCCCAACGTTCTGGCTGTCATGTGTGACAATCGTTTCATG
>DATJSQ010000129.1:0-4467 GCA_035503995.1 Verrucomicrobiia bacterium
GATCAACGCGGCCGGGCTTGTGCCCGGCGACATCGTGCGTTTGCGTTTGGGCGACATCATTCCGGCCGACGTGCGGCTAATTGAAGGCGATTATTTGAGTGTGGATCAGTCGGCGCTTACCGGCGAATCGCTGCCGGTGGACAAGAAAATCGGCGACCTGGCCTATTCCAGTTCGGTGGCCAAGCAAGGCGAGATGGTCGCCCTGGTGACGGCGACGGGGGCCAACACTTATTTCGGCAAGACAGCTAAACTTGTCTCCTCGGCCAAGGCGGTTTCCCATTTCCAGAAGGCAGTTCTGACTATCGGCGATTACCTCATTTACATGAGCCTGTGGCTGGCGGCGATTTTGGTTGTCACGATGGTGATTCGCGGGTCCGGCGTGCTGACACTTTTTCAATTCGTATTGATTCTCGTCGTGGCTGCCATTCCGGTGGCCATGCCGGCGGTGCTGTCGGTTACGATGGCCGTTGGTGCGGTCGTCCTGGCGCGCATGAAAGCGATTCTGACCCGGCTGGAAGCCATCGAGGAAATGGCGGGCATGGACATCCTCTGTTCGGATAAAACAGGAACACTCACGCAAAACAAGCTGACATTGGGCGCACCGGCTATGTTTGGCGCGAATGATCCGCAGGAATTGATTCTGGCTGGCGCGCTGGCATCAAAAGCCGAAAACCGCGACGCGATTGACTTGGCCGTGATCAATGGTTTGGAAGAACCCTCGGCGTTGGCGGCTTTTCACCAGGTGAAATTCACACCGTTTGACCCGATTTGCAAACGCACCGAAGCTGATGTGCAGGACGCCCACGGCAAACAGTTCAAAGTGGCCAAGGGCGCGCCGCAAGTGATTCTTGATTTATGCCGTCTTCCGGAGGATTTCGCGAACTCCGTGAACACGAAGGTGAATGAATTTGCCGGTAAAGGATTTCGCACGCTCGGCGTGGCGCGCAGCGACGGCACAAAAGGCTGGCAATTTCTGGGACTGCTTCCGCTGTTCGACCCGCCGCGCGAAGATTCCGCCCAAACGATTCGCGAGGCGAAGGCGCACGGCATCCAAGTTAAAATCGTCACCGGCGATAATGTGGCGATTGCCAAACAAATTGCCGGCGAATTGGGTTTGGGAACCAACATTCACACCGCCGGCGAATTTTTCAAGGACACCATAGAAGACGACATGCTTCTGCCAAAAACGGCCTCCGCCGTGGAAGCCGCCGAAGGTTTTGCACAGGTTTTCCCCGAACATAAATTCCAAATCGTCAAGGCGCTGCAAAGCAAAGGGCACATCGTGGGCATGACCGGCGACGGCGTGAACGACGCGCCCGCGCTCAAGCAGGCCGACACCGGCATTGCCGTTAGCGGCGCGACCGACGCCGCGCGGGCCGCCGCTGCGGTGGTGCTCACCGCGCCGGGGCTTTCGACCATCATTCGCGCGGTGGAAACGGCGCGGACGATTTTTGAGCGGATGAACAGCTACGCCATTTACCGCATCACGGAAACCATCCGCATCATGGTGTTCGTGGTGCTGGCGATGATGGCCTACAATTTTTATCCCATCACCGCCATCATGATTATCCTCCTTGCGTTCGCAAACGATGTGCCCATCCTGGCCATCGCCTACGATAACACCTGGCTGGATCCCAAACCCGTCCGCTGGGACATGCGCCGTGTTCTTTTGGTCTCCACCGTGCTCGGATTGATCGGCGTGTTTGAAACCTTTGTGCTTTTGGTGTTCGCGAAATCGTGGCTGATGCTCGACGAGGCGCAGGTGCAGACGCTGATTTTCCTGAAGCTAGCCGTCGCCGGGCATCTGACCTTGTTCGTGGCGCGCACGCGGCGTCCGTTCCTGACCAAGCCCTATCCCTCGCCGATTCTGCTTTGGTCCGCTATTGGCACCAAAGTCCTTGTCACGCTGTTTGTGGCCTACGGTTTTGGGCTTGTCGCACCGATCTCGTGGACGATCATTGGTTTGGTCTGGGCTTACTGCTTGGTGTGGGTGTTCATTGAGGACTGGGCAAAATTGAACGTTTATCGTCATTTGGATTTCGCAGCCAAGCTGCACCGCAAATTCCTCGAACAAATCAAAAGACCGTTGCTGAATCATATATGATGATTTGGAATATCCAGGATTCAGATCAGGAATACGAGCGTCAACCCACTTTCCGAGAGCGGCGGCGGAGCGCAGCGCTGCTGCGTTGCGAAGTTGCCAATGGTGCGGATTCAACGTTTCGCCTCGTTTCCTGTCAAATTATTACACGAACGGGATGGTGAGCGGTGGCACGATGGGTCAACAAAATGCAGCGCCTAAAGGCGAACCACAAAAACAATAACCATAAACCGGCTCAGGTTTGGAGGCGGCAAGTTCAACCGCCGCGCCAAGCCCGGCCAAAGAGAAGGAATTGAATTATGCGCTGGAACGGATGGGGATGGAATGCATGGGGCATGGGCCTTGGATGGCTGTTCTGGCTGGCAGTCATCGTCGCAGTAGTAGCGCTGATTGTTTACATTGCGCGACAGCCATCGCCGCCGGCCAATAAATCCGCGGAGGAAATCTTGAAGGAGCGATTTGCGCGGGGAGAAATCAGCAAGGAAGAATACGAAGAACGACTCAAAACGCTGCGAAGCACGTAATGGCAAAAGCGCGCAACGGCGAGTCTTGAAAATGATTGTGAAAGCACTGCCTGATTGACACCGAAAGCCGGCTATGAGCCATTTCTCTTGCCGGTTTAAAACAGCAGATGAATACCAAAGCTCGGAACAGCACACGTCAAACCGGAATTCAAATTGCGGCGCTGTGGCCGCATGGTGGGAAGCCGGTTGATGGCACCGATATGAAAATTCAAATCAAACCATTCCGCGTTCGCGAAGGCGAACGGGTGAAACTCAAAAAATGGCCGACGAAGATAAAACCGCTTTACAAATCGAAGGAAGATTACAGGGCCATCCTCGAAACGCATATCAAGGAATTGAGCACGCAGCAAAGTCTGCTTTACGCGGACAATCGTTACGCGCTGCTTCTGATTTTTCAGGCGATGGATGCCGCCGGCAAGGGCGGCGCGATCAAGCACGTCATGTCCGGTGTCAATCCACAAGGCTGTCAGGTATTCAGCTTCAAGCATCCCAGCGCAACGGATTTGGAGCACGATTTTCTCTGGCGAACGACCCGTTGTCTGCCGGAACGTGGACGCATCGGGATTTTTAACCGTTCCTATTACGAGGTCAGACTCGAACTTTACGCCGATGGGGACGACGACCACCCGGTATTACGACAGGAAATGACGCGCCTCCGGCAATTAGTCGGCTCGATCAATGGCTACGTCTATGGTGCGAGTGCGCCCGCAACCCGCTCTGCCAGAGATTATACACCTCGATTGGTCCCTAATTTTCCGCGCGTCGCGGTTCCACTTGAGTCGAATCAAATCCTTTGGCAGCGATGATCACACTGGAGACAACTATGACAAAATTTTTTCCGTTGAAGACGCTGGGCATCGCCGGCATCCGGCATATAAAATATGAATCCACCCGTGCTGCGCTGGCGGCATTGGGACTCAAGGTTGCAACCTGACCATGAACGAAACCGCAAAACCAGTTCAGTCATGCATCCTGACCATCAACGGTGGTTCTTCGAGTATCAAGTTCGCGTTGTTTGAAACCGGCGAATCGTTGCGACGAATTTTGGCGGGACAAATCAAAGGCATCGGTCTGCCACAAGGTCATTTCGAGGTAAAAGGGACAGACTCGGCGGATAATTTTTCCAAACCAATCGCGGCGCCAGACCATGCGGCGGCGGTGACTGTGCTGATGGATTGGGTTGAGGAAAGAATCCAACGCGGCGAACTGGCGGCGGTCGGCCACCGCGTCGTCCATGGCGGACCGAAGTATTGGCAGCCGCAGCAAATTACGCCGGAGATGATTGCCGAACTGCATCATCTGAGTCCATTTGATCCTGAGCATCTGCCGGAAGAAATTTTGTTGACCGAGGCGTTTCATCGGCGGTTTCCCAATCTGCCACAATTCGCCTGCTTTGATACGGCCTTTCATCACGACCTGCCGCGTGTCGCGCAACTGCTGCCGATTCCGCGGCGTTACGAAGCGAGGGGAGTCCGACGTTATGGCTTTCACGGATTGTCCTGCGAATTTCTCATGCAGGAACTCGCGCGCTTGTCCGGGGCGGAAGCACAGGGCCGCGTCATCATTGCCCATTTGGGCAACGGCGCCAGCATCACCGCCGTGCGCGGCGGCAAAAGCATGGACACCAGCATGAGCTTCACTCCGACCGCCGGCCTCCCGATGAGCACACGCTCCGGCGACCTCGACCCCGGCCTGGGCTGGTATTTGTCCCGCGCCGAAAATGTCACCGCCAAACAATTCCATCACATGATCAATCACGAATCGGGATTGCTCGGCATTTCCGAAACCACTTCCGATATGCGTGAATTGCTTTCGCATGAGAACGAAGACGTTCGCGCCGCC
>DATJSQ010000130.1:0-8440 GCA_035503995.1 Verrucomicrobiia bacterium
GCCGGTATTATTGCGGGTCGGCCCGGCAGGCGCTTCCGCGTCTCATTCGGCGGACCCCATTTGTCTTTATGACATTTTTTGCAGGGTGGGCGGCGCGTCCATTGGGACGGCTGATTGCATGGTTACGATCAACAGCCGGGACGTGATTGGGGACAATTCATGGCTTTGGCGCGCGGACCATGGCATGGGCGCGCGCTGGAATGTGAACAGGAACAACAACGGTTTGATCGTGAATGGCGACAACGTCACGTTCTACGGCTTGTTTGTGGAGCATTGCCAGCAATACCAGACGGTTTGGAATGGCAACAACGGGCGCGTCTATTTTTACCAGTCGGAAATGCCTTACGATCCACCGAGTCCGGAGGCCTGGAGGCATGGCGATGTGACCGGTTACGCATCCTACAAGGTAGGCGACGCTGTGACCACGCACGAAGCCTGGGGTGTGGGCGTGTATTGCGTGTTTTATCGCGGGCCAATCGTTGCCGATACGGCCATCGAAGCGCCGGTGGCGCCCGGCGTCAAGATGCATCACCTGATCATCATCCGGTTAAATGGCCGTCCCGGCAGCGGCATCCGCCATGTCATCAACGGCATTGGCGACGCGGTTATCTCAACGAAAGAAGCCCGGGTGGACGAATTTGGAGAGCAATAAATGTTGTGTTTTTGGCATCCGATTTTGTGACAAAACCTTGTGGTTGGTAAAAAATCAAATAGCTTATACGCCCGTTATATAGACTTATGGCCAGAGAAATCCTAGAAATGCCAGTTGAAGCGGCGACCATGGAGTTGCCAGACACGAAAACCATCCGCCTCAAATGGCCGGATGGGCATAACCCCGACTTCAAGACGGGGCAGTTCATCACGATTTATTGGCCGGACACGCCCGGCTACAAACGGGCCTATTCCCTGTCGTCCTGCGCCCTTGACCGCGGCTTTTACGAAATCACCATCAAACGCGACGGCAAAATGGGCACGCGCCTCGTGGATTGGGCAAAGGTCGGCGACAAATTTGGCGTGATTCCGCCGGTTGGAAAATTTCTGCCGGTTTTCGAGCCAAACAAGCACCTCGTATGCATTGCCGGCGGTTCGGGCGTGACGCCCTTTCGCGGATTTGTGCGAGAGGCCACGCGGCGCAAGCTGGAAACAAAGATCTCAATTCTTTACAGCGTGCGAACGCCCAAAGACATCATTTTCAACACCGAATTCCAGCAATTGGAGAAGGAAAACCCGAATTTCAGATTTCTAGTCACCTGCACGCGCTCGTTGCCGGAGCACAATTGGGCGGGCCGATGCGGACGGGTGACGCCCGATTGGATCAAGGGGATCGCCCGGGACCTGCCAAACACGGTTTTTTATGCCTGCGGCCCGAACGCACTGGTCGAATTTGCCGAAGTGCTCGTTTTTGAATTGGGTGTTGGCAAAGAGCAGATGAAGACCGAGAAGTGGGGATGAGCCAAGGCGGCATGAAGAAATTTTTAGGCGGACAACCGGCTTTGGTTTCTTCATCCTGTTCTCCGTGAAGCGGACAGCACTTTATACGGCCCATCAAAAACTCGGCGCCCGGCTTATTGATTTCGGCGGCTGGGAAATGCCGGTCCAATACACCAGCATCGTGGAGGAACACCTCGCCGTCCGCAAAGCCGCCGGGATTTTCGATATCTCGCACATGGGCGAAGTCACGGTCTGCGGCGCCGCCGCGGAGGAGTTTCTCAATTCCGTCCTGACGAACGACATCCGCAAACTCTCGCCCGGCCTCGGCCAATACACGCTGCTCTGCAATCCGCGCGGCGGCGCCATTGATGATTTATACGCATACAAACTTTCGGCCGATGTGTATTTGCTCATCGTCAATGCCTCGCGCACCGAGGCCGACGTGGCGTGGCTGAAGGCGCGGTTGGAAAAGTTCTCCAGGCGCGGCGAACTGCTTCTCTCCGACGCTTCGCACCATTATTCAGCCGTGGCCGTGCAAGGCCCGCGCGTCAAGGATTTCCTGGCTGATTGCATTCCCGGCGCATCCGTGGCGGCCCTGCGCGTCAATTGTTGCACTGATTTAAAAAAGAATGAAATTGGCGAGTTTCAATTCGACCACGGCGGCGTGCTGGTTTCCCGCACCGGCTACACGGGTGAGGACGGGTTCGAAATTGTCGGCAGCGACAAGGCCATCGGGTTGGTGTGGAACAAAGTGCTGGGGGTTGGCGCGCCGTATGGGATCAAACCCTGCGGCCTGGGCTCGCGCGACACGCTGCGGACGGAGGTTTGCTACCCGCTCTACGGTCATGAATTGGACGAGGAAACCACACCGATCGAAGCCGGCCTCGGCTTTTTTGTTTCGGACGGGAAAGGCGAATTCGTCGGCGGCGAAACTCTGGCGGAACAAAAGGCCAAAGGCGTCCGCAAAAAACTGGTTGCGTTCAAGATGACTGATAAATGCGCGCCGCCGCGCCCGCATTATTCGATTTGGGTCAATGGCGCGAGCGCGGGCATGGTGACCAGCGGCACGCAGAGTCCCTCGCTCGGCATTGGCATCGGCATGGGGTACCTGCCGCCCGAAATGGCCCGGCCGCAGACGGCGATTGAGATTGAAATCCGCGGAAAACGCTTCGCGGCGATGATTGTGCCCAAGCCGATATACAAATTGCATTGAGAATTGGCACAATCCGGGTAATTTGGCGTTGAAAATTTATGAGCAACGTTCCGTCCGATTTAAAATACACCAAGTCGCACGAATGGGTCCGCGTGAGCGGCGACATCGCCACCATCGGCATAACCGACCATGCGCAGCATGAATTGACCGATATCGTTTTTGTCGAGCTTCCCGACATTGGCCGCCAGGTCAAGGCCGGCGAAGCCTGTGCGGTGGTGGAATCCGTCAAAACCGCCAGCGATATTTACTCGCCGGTGAGCGGGGAAATCATCGAGGCCAATAAATCCGTGGTGGACAACCCGGCGTTGGTGAACCAGGCGCCGGACACCGGCGGATGGTTTTTCAAGATAAAACTAAGCAATCCAGGCGAACTCAATTCGCTTCTCACTGCCGAAAATTACGAAAAGCAGATTGGCGGATAGAGCATTCATTTTCCGATTTCCGCGGCGAATTCCTTGATGCCGTTGAGCATGAATTGCACGGCCACGGCCGCCAGGAGCAATCCCATCACGCGAATGGCGATGCTCATGGCGATGGGATTCAACCAACGGGCGCTTCGTATCGCCACGCGGAAAATCAAATAACTCGCCAGCGACACCGCCGCAATGCAGCCATACAGCGCGATGTGTTCCGGAATGGTTTTGGCCTCGTTTTGAAGGAGGATGGTGGTGGAAATGGCGCCCGGGCCCGCGAGCATTGGAATCGCCAGCGGCGTGACGGCGATGTCGGACTTTTCGACGCCGGCCTGTTTTTCCTCGTGCGTTTCCTGCACGCGGGAGCGTTGCACGCGCAACATGTCCAAAGCAATGAGCAACAGGACGATACTTGCGGCGATTTCAAATGCCGGCAGGGTGATGCCCAAAATCCTGAAGATGAACGTTCCCGCCAGCGCGAATGCCAGCAGCACCACGGCCACCGTGGAACAGGCCAGCCCCGCGGTGCGCAGCCTCTGCTCGCGCGTGTCGGTGACTGTCATCGCCAGGAAGGCCGGCGCTGTGGCCAGCGGGTCCACAATCACAAACAACGAGCTGATCGCCAGCAGAATGTATTCGGACAATGTCACGCTCCGGCAGTTAGGAACGGATCGCGCGAAAAGTCAAACATCTGTTGCCGCGCGTGTTCATTTCTCTGTACGCATTTGATCATTGGCAGGCGTTTGAAGCCTGGCAGCGGCGGAAAAGTCGAAAGCGGTGTCAGCCCCGTTCCCCACCAGCCACCGCACTCCACGACGCTGGCGCGAAGGCGAGTGCGCCTTTGGGTTCCGGGATGCATGGCGATCTTTCGAGGAAATCTCACCGGCGCCATGGCGTCCCACCCGCGATTTCCCCAAAGCGGCGTCGTGCTTCGCTTGCCGCCGCGCTCCAAGACCTCGCGGCAGCAGGGACGGTACATGGGGAGGGTCGGGGGAAAGTCTCAAATTCGGGGTCATGGGGAGGCGGGGGTTCTTCCGGGTTCGCTTTTGAATAAAAATCCGTGTGCATCTGTGTCCATCCGTGGTTAAACTTTTTTGAAATGGAATACGAAGCCGTCATCGGACTGGAAACGCACGTCCAGCTTAAAACCAAATCGAAGATGTGGTGCGGTTGCGCCAATACCTTCGGCGCCGAACCGAACACGAATGTCTGCCCCATTTGCCTCGGGCTGCCCGGCGTATTGCCGGTGGCCAATGAGGAAGCGGTGCGCCTCACCGTGCTGGCCGGCCTGCTGTTGAATTGCGAAATCCCGCCCCGCGCAAAATTCGACCGCAAAAATTATTTTTATCCCGACGTTGCCAAGAATTACCAGATCACGCAATACGACCAGCCCTCGACCAAAAACGGCCATCTCGATTTTGAGTTTCGCGGCCTCTCGCGCGTGCGCATCACCCGCGCGCATCTCGAAGAAGACGTGGGGAAGAATTTTCATTTCGAACGCAACAGCGGCGTGGATTTCAATCGGGCCGGCGTGCCGTTGCTCGAAATTGTTTCCGAACCGGATTTAACGAGCGCCGATCAGGCGTACGAATACCTCAACGCGCTCAAGGACATCCTGATTTACGGCGGCGTGAGCGATTGCGACATGGAAAAGGGGATGGTGCGCTGCGACGTGAACGTCTCCGTCCGTCCGATCGGCTCCAAGGAGCTTGGGGCGAAGATTGAAATCAAAAACATGAACAGCTTTTCCGGCGTGCGCCGCGCGTTGGAATATGAAATTGCGCGCCAGATTTCCGTGGTGAAAAACGGGGGGAAATTGGTCCAATCCACGCGTCGCTGGGATGATGTGGCGGGGGTGACTGAAGAAATGCGCACGAAGGAGCACTCGCACGATTACCGCTATTTTCCCGAACCGGACTTGATGCCATTCGAGCCGACGGAAAAATGGCTGGAGGAAGTTTCATCGCGCGTGGTGGAGTTGCCGCTGGCGCGGAAACATCGGTTCATTCGCGATTATCAACTGCCGGCGGCGGATGCGGAGACGTTCGTGAATGACGTTCCGCTCGGAAATTACTTCGAGCCAATCGGCAAAAAATCGAAAAACCCAAAAGCGGTCGCCAATTGGGTCATCAACAATCTGCGGGCAAAAATCTCCGGGCACAGGAGCGGAGGCAACGAGGCGCCGAACGTGGAGGCCAGCCTGGCCCGCTTGAAGTTCAAACCCGAATCCATTCTGGAACTGGTCAGCCTGGTGGATTCCAAAACCATCAGCAGCTCCGCCGCCCAGCAGGTTTTTGCGGACATGTTCGAGACCGGGAAACCGCCCGCAGCCATCGTCGAGGAGAAAGGCCTCGCCCAAGTGAGCGATACCGGCGCGATTGAAAAGTTCTGCGACGACGCCATGGCGGCCAATCCGAATTCCGTCGCCGACTACAGATCGGGCAAAATCGCCGCGCTGAACTTCCTCAAAGGCCAGGTGATGAAATTGAGCAAGGGCAAAGCCAACCCCAATGTTGTCGGCGAAATTCTCGAGCGGAAATTGAAGAGTTAGCTCATTGGCTGGGCGCGGCATTGGCAGCCTTCGCCAGCTCGACCGCATAAACCTGGTTTTCTCCGCTCATGTTGCTGCGGAAGATCAGCCACTTCATGTCCGGCGTGAACATCAGGTTCGGCTCCAGCGCGTAATCGTGCCTGCTCATGTTCACGAGTTTTTCGGAATGAAAAACTCCGGGCCTGATCAATTTGCTTGTGTCAATGTCCGGGCCGGATTCGTCGGGCAACAGCTCCGGAGTGAAAAGATACAGCCACTTGCCGTCCGGGGCGTGCGCCACCATTTTGTCATCGCCGCCGTCGCCGCAGAACAATTTCCCGTCCGGCGAAACGTTGAAATGCACCGACCACTCGTTTCGCTGCAAATGATATTGGGTGCGCGCCCCGGTATCCACGTTGTACCCCGCCACCCAAAAGTCCACGCCCCGCGGTGTTTGCAGATCATACCAAATCGTCTTTCCGTCCGCGCTCCAGAATTCGTGTCCGGCGATTTCCATGGCCATCGTCCGCTTGTGAATCAACGTCAAATGCCTGCCGTTGGTGTGAATGGTCCAGATGCGGTTCACCTTTTGCCACGGCCCCTCGTGGCAAAACATCAGCAACGTCGGGTCGGTGGGCGAAAACTGGAGATGATTCAGCCAATCGGTGCAGCGGTCGAATTTTTTGATTTTGCCGTTCGTCATGTTGTAGGTGAACAATTCCATCGGATAATGCGCGGCCAACCGCCGCTCCATCATTTCGCCTTTTTTTCCGCGCTGCGCATCGGCGGATTCGACGGGTGTCAGGCGATTGGGTCCCGCGTCAAAGAATTCATTGGTCCAATCATTGCGATAGGTAATCGTTCCGGCGAGCAGCGTCTCGTCGGCGTTGACCGCCGACACCGACATGCCGCGCGGCAACGTGAAAATTTCACGCGTGATTTTGGTGGTCGGGTCCGTCGCGCAGACAATCCGGTTGGGCACGCCATTCGTCCTCACGATTTTGATGTAATAAACTTGGCCCGTTTTCCGGCCCACCTGAATGATAAACACGCGGCCGGGGACAATGTTCTCCACTTCCCGCGTTTCCAGATTAATCATAGAAATCCCGTCCGGGGTGGTGATGACCATTCTCTTTCCGTCGGGCGTGAAAGGGTTCAAGTTGAAATAAAGGCTTTCGCTCCCCGGCTCGGTCGAGAGCTGCACCACCCGGTGGCCGGTATCGGGGTCAATCCAATCCCGTGGCGGAGCGGTTTGGGCGCAGAGTTGCAGCGCGAGGGTCAGCAATAGAATGACAGTGGGATTTTTCATGGCGTAGTGGATGGCTTCAGTTCAGTCAAAAAATTAAATTTCCCGATGACGTCGCCCCAGCCGCGTTCGATTTTCTGCGGATTGTGGACCGTGGAATCACCCACAATGAAAAGAATCGGAATCGTCCGATTGGTGTCCAACAGAAAACCGTGAGTGGCCGCCACGTCGCGCTGGGCATCCATGTTGGCGAAGTCCTGCGCTGAAGGCGGCGCGGATGAACCGGTGGAAATGCCGCCCTCCAGCGCGAGGATGGCAAGAACGCACGTTTTCCAGCTTTGCAATGAAATCACAGCTTGATGGCCGTTTATTGCCACAAACAAGGTGACAGCGCCATCCACACAATTGGCGATGGCCGTTTAGTGATTTTTTTTCTTGCAATTTGTTTTCCATATGGTTCTTATAAGGTTAACTCCTCGATAAAATTATGAAAAGACAAGCATTGTTCGGCATTATTACGTTGCTGGCCGCGCCGCTGATGGCGCAGGATTCCAGCCAAACTGACGTCAGCACCGCAGCCCAGGCGCTGGCCAACCAACCCAATTACAGTTGGAAACAGACGGTTGTCGTTCCGCCGGACAGTCAATTTCAACCCGCGCCAATTGATGGCCAAACCGAGAAAGACGGCTATACGTTTGTCAGCACCAGCTTTGGAGATAACGACGTTAAATGGGTCATCAAAGGCGACAAGTTCGCCGTGTACACCGCGGATAATGGATGGCAGGCGCCTTCCGAAATGGATGATCAAGGCCCGGGGCGGTTCATGGGCGCCATGATCCGGAATTTCAAGACCCCCGCGCAACAGGCCACGAATCTCCTGGCCGGCGTCAAGTCGCTGACGAAAAACGGCGATGTTTATTCGGGTGATCTGACCGACGATGGCGCGAAATCCTTGCTGACGTTCCGGCGCGGCGGCCAGGCGACGGTGAGCAACGCCAAAGGCTCCGCCAAGTTTTGGATTTCCAACGGAGTCCTCTCCAAATATGAATTTAAAGTGACCGGCACGGTCAGCTTTAACGGCAACGACCGCGACATTGACCGGGATACGACGGTCGAAATCAGCAATGTGGGAACGACTAAAGTGGCGCTACCGGATGACGCCAAGAAGAAATTGTCGTCGTAGTGTCGTATTGAATTTTTGAATTGTCGGCGAGGCCACATCAGCCTCGCCGATTTTTTTAAAAGGTTCCGATAGGCGATTTCGAGGTGGCGGAGGCCTCCCATGAACCTGCTGGAAAATTGAATCGAACCCTGATAATTTGTGGCCGTGCTTCCAACGCCGAAATCGAATCTCGACCGCGCGGCCATCCTCGACGCCTTCCAAAAGATGTCGGACGAGCTTGGGCGCCACGGAACGACCGGCGAACCTTGCCTGTTCGGCGGGGCGGTCATGGTGTTGCAGGTGAAGGGACTTTTTGAGGAGGGCAAAATATGATTTCCCAAACTCTCGCGCAAGTGGCTGAAATGGCCGCGCAAGGTGAATCGTTCGATTTGTGCTTGCGAAATTTTCTGGACGGATTTTATGCCCAGCCCGACGCGGCGGCTTT
>DATJSQ010000131.1:0-10993 GCA_035503995.1 Verrucomicrobiia bacterium
GTGGGGAGATACTGGTGGACCGGGTGCGCCAGCGGATCTCACCGCTTAAAGCCATGAGCGACGACTGGCTGGAAGTCATGGACGTGGCGCACCGGCTCGGTTTGTATTCGAGCGCAACAATGATGTTCGGCCACGTGGAGACGATTGAAGACCGCATCGAGCATCTGGAGCGGTTGCGGGTGCAGCAGGACAAATCGCTCGGCTACGGCAAGGGCCATTTCACCGCGTTCATCTGCTGGACGTTTCAGGCCGAGCATACCAAATTGAAGGCGCCTACGGTGGGCGCGCACGAATATTTGCGCACCCAGGCGTTGGGCCGGATTTACCTGGACAACTTCACGAATGTGCAAAGCTCCTGGGTCACCCAGGGGCTGGAAATTGGCCAGGTGGCGCTAAAATTCGGTGCGAATGATTTGGGCAGCATTATGATTGAAGAAAACGTTGTCTCACAGGCTGGCACGACGTTTCGCATGACGGTGGACGACATGAAACGGCTCATCTCGGAATTGGGTTACGAGCCGCGCCAACGCGATAACTGGTACCAGTTGGTGAATTAGGAGCCTGCTGATAGATCGTGGCAGCCGGCGTCAGCCGGCTCTGACTTTTTCAGGTTGCGATGGCGCGAGCCGCAGCGGAGCGGGGGCCAGTCGCCTGCTTGTCCCGTCATAGCCGGGCGAAAATGGCCCGGCATGTCCCGCAGTCGCAGGATTTGGATTGTTGAATGGCGGCTTCGCGCTCATTGACTTCTGAGGTCAGGCCGCATATTTTTTGACCATGAAAGCTTATACGGCAGTTATTGAGCGGTGCCCTGATACCGGCCTTTATGTCGGTTTTGTTCCCGGCTTTGCCGGGGCGCATTCGCAGGGCGAATCGCTTGATGAATTGCAGCGCAATCTCCGGGAGGTTATTGAAATGCTTTTGGAGGACGGCGAGCCGGACTTGGATGCCGAGTTCATTGGCACCCAAAGCATCACTGTCGCCGCTTGATTCATGCCGCGTCCACCGGTTCTAAAGCCGCGAGAGGTCTGCCGCATCCTTACGGCGATGGGATTTAATTTGGTTCGTCAGCGCGGGTCGCATATGCAATATCGGCATCCCGATGGACGTTGCACGACTGTGCCGAATCATTCTGGCAGGGATGTTTCTCCGATTATTCTGCGTCAAATCATCAAGGACATCGGTTCAAACGTGGACGATTTTCTCAGTCACAGATAAGCACGTTTTTACGGTTTTTCTTCGCGCACATTAGGCTTGCCTTGATTTTATTAGGGCGCGACAATCGCATCATGGCAACCCCATCTACCTCGCGGGTGATCCGCGACCCGAAAACGCGCTTTAACTGGCGCGTGAGCGGCGTTGTCCGCCGGCTGACGTCCCGCTGGCTCGAATTGCGGGCGAAAATCACGGGACGAAAGTATTATTGCCACGCGCTCGCCGGTGAATCGGACTACAACATCGCCGTCAATTCCGACCTGACCGTTTCCTGCAATTGCCAGGATTACGATGGCAGCGGGCACATCGGCGATTTGCGGAAAAACTCCTTCGAGGAGATTTTCTTCGGGCCGGTGGCGCAAAAATTCCGGGATGATTTGGCGAAGGGGAAGATACCCATTTCCACCTGCGCGCGCTGCTGCGATTTGCGCCGGCTGAAACGCGGCGAACAACCGCCCGCGGCGCGGCTGCCCTATCGGGGAATGCTTTTGGAAAACACGGTCGTTTGCAACGTGGACTGCATCGGCTGCGCGCGCGAAGGGGCGGCGAATGTGCGGTCAAAGAAAACCATGCCGCTCGCGGAGTTAAGCCAGATGGCCGACCTCGCGGCCCGGTTGGGAATGGAGCGGATATTTTATTTGAACCTCGGCGAGCCGTTCCTGTCCCCGACGATTTGCCAGGAACTGCCGTTGTTGCGCCAAAAAAATCCGCAGGCTTATATCCGGGTTTCGACGAATGGCGTCTTGCTGAACACCGACGCCAAGCGCGAGGCGGCGCTGAATTTGAGCGACATTCAATTTTCCATTCACGGCATCAACGAGGAAATGAGCGCCAAATACATGATCCGGGGAAATTTTGACAAGGCCTTTGAGGCGATGAAACAAATGGTTGCCTACCGCGACGGCCGGCGGTTGAAGATGCCAATTTTGGAATGGAAATACCTGCTGTTCAATTGGAACGACCATCCACGGACCGTCGCCCGGGCCATTCAAATGGCCCGGGAAATAGGCGTGGACATCATTTCATTCTGGCCCACCGGAAACCCGTTTTACGGAATTTCTTGGCGCTATCGCCTCGGCAGGTTCAATCATATCGGACGCGAAAGCTGGAAGGGGCGCGAGGTAATTTTGCGTCCTGAGAATGCCGCCGCCGCCCGATGAAAGGCGTTTTGCAGAGATGGGGATTGCCCTTTCTGACACTCTTCACCTTCTTTTGCCTCCTCGGCAGTCGCGCGCTCAATGAGCCGGACGAGGGCCGCTACGCTGAAATCGCGCGCGAAATGTTAGAGACCGGCAACTGGCTGGTTCCGCATTTGTGGTACCTGCCGCACCTGGACAAGCCGCCGTTGACGTATTGGCTGGTCGCGGCTTCCATGGACCTTTTCGGGCGTAATGAATGGGCGGTGCGCCTGCCGCTGGCCCTGGCCGGCATCAGCGGCGTCTGGGCGGCGTTCCGGCTGGGGAATTCAATGGGCGGGCGGCGCGTTGGGACCTGGAGCGCTTTGATCCTGCAAAGTTCGCTGCTCTATTTCGTCATGGCCCGAATGCTGACGACGGACATCTTTCTCACGCAATTTATCGCCTGGGCCATTTACTTTTTCTGGCGGAGCTGGCTGGCGTTGAAAAACCAGGAAAGCGCCGGCCGCGAATTCTTGCCGTGGCATTTGGCGGGATGGGTGGCTGTCGCTCTGGCGTTTCTTGTGAAAGGGCCAATTGCCCTGGCCATTCCCATGGTTGCTTTTGCGGTATTGATGATTGTTCGGTGGAGGGGGATTCAACGAAGGAAACTTTTAATCGCCGGATGGCTCGGCGGCCTGGCGCTGTTTTTTGTATTGGTGGCGCCGTGGTTTCTGGAAGTTTTTCGGCGCGAACCTGGTTCGGCGCATTACATGATTTTAGGGCAGGCAGCCGGACATTTTTTGGGAACAACGATTAAAAACCGGACGGGCAGTCCGTTCTATTTCTTTGGGATTCTCGCCGTCGGTCTTTTGCCCTGGACCATTTTGCTGGGCTTGCTTTGGCGACGCTCGGAAAGCGCCCGGGATGAACGGCTTTTGCTGAACACTTGGGCCGTTTTCACGTTCGTCCTGTTTTCGTGTTCCCATGCGAAATTGCCCGCATACATCCTGCCCATTTTTCCGGCGCTGGCGGTCTTGATCGCGTTGAAATTTTTCGGCGGCAAAAGCGCGAAAAACCCCGCGCCCAAAATTTCATGGCGGATTTGCGCGGGGAGCGCGTTGTTGCTGCCGGCGGTGTTCCCGGTTTTGCTGAAAGTCGCTTTCAAGGATGAAATGCCGGAATGGTTGATCTGGCAAACACCAGTGTGCGCAGGAGTCATCGTGGTCATCTTCTTCCGGGCGCGGAAATGGGAAATGCAAACCGCCGCGGCGGCGGCCGTCGGCTTGTCACTGTTGGGATTTTTTATCGTCGTCGCGGAAATTCCGCCGTTTCAAAACACGTTGCGGGCCAATCAAACGCTAAGACCTCTGGGCCGGGAACTGGCGAAAGATGTTCAACCGGAGGATGCCCTTGTTTGTTGGGGAAAATTTCCCGAAGGCTTGCCGTTTTATGCCGACGGCGCCATCTCGGCGACGCACCGCCCCTATCTCGGCGATATGGATTTGGCGCAGATGCCGTTTGATTTTCCAGGCAATCGCGAAGAGCTGGGCGAATTGCTTTTGCCGGATGAGAATGCGCTGGCGCAATTACTGCAAGGCGGGCAAAAAGTTTGGGTGGTCGGCTTTGGCAATACGATTGAAAGTTTTGAAAGAAGCCATGGTGCCACGCCGCTGCATTTGGTCTCGCGCGTCGGGCAATGGGAATTGTTTGTGAACCGCTGAAGCCCGGGGTGCATTTCAAGTTTTGGCACGGTGCGTTTGCCCCGAAAAAAGCTTGAAAACCTCGCAAGCGCCACAGGCTGAGCATCTTAACATCGTAAGACCCCTAACATCATAAAACCCCTGCATTTCAGCTTGTTTCAGCTTATTTTCGACTTATCTGTTTTTATGCGGAAAACTGGGTTGGCAATTTCCATACGCTGCGAGTTGATTGCTATGTTGCCGAAGCAGGGGTGTAGCAACTGGAACCCGCGCGGAAACCGGTTGCAAATAAATTAATAAACATCCCGCGCTGCCCCAGAACCGGGCAGGGCGGTAAAGGAGATTTGTCCTGCCGATTCACGGTGAAATGAGCCTCGACGCAGCAGACAAAGTGGCCGATGCTATCGCCGGATTTTACAAAACGACAAAATGGCCGAAATCCCCGAAATCAGCCTCGTGATTCCTTGCTACAACGAGGAAGGCAATTTGCGCGAGCTTGTAAAAGCCATTCGCACTGCGGTAGAGCCGCTCAAGCTTTCCTACGAAATCATCATCACTGACGATTGCAGCCGGGACCAATCGTGGGAAATTCTGAAGCAACTTGCGGCGGAGGACCCGTGCATTCGGGCGTTGCGGTTCGAGTACAATTGCGGCGAGAGCGCGGCGCAATGGGCGGGAATGAAAATATCCCGCGGACGGACCATCGTGACGCTTGACGCCGATTTGCAGAACGACCCCAAGGACCTGCCCAAACTGCTCGAGGCGCTGAGAAGTTACGACTGCGTCTGCGGCACGCGGGTGGAATCGCGGAAGCAGGGGGACAACTTTGTGCGCGTGGTGTCGTCGCGGATTGCGAATTGGGTCCGCAACAAACTGTCCGGCGAGAACATCAGTGACGCCGGCTGTTGTTACCGGGCATTCAGGCGCGAGTGCATCGGCGATTTGAAATTTTTCAAGGGAATGCACCGATTCATGCCCACGCTGTTCAAGATCGAGGGCTTCACGGTGACGGAGGTGCCGGTGACGACGAATCCCCGATTCGCGGGCAAGAGCAATTACGGAGTGTGGAACCGCTTGTTCGCGTCATTTTACGATTTGCTGGCAGTGCGGTGGATGAAAAAACGAATGATCCGGTATAAGGTGGCGGAGAAGATCAATTAGGGCATTTTTCATGAATGCAGCAACCAATCGGTTGGAACGGGATGAAACAGCGGCGCCCGACGTGAACAGCGGGGAAGGAAAATGGAGGGTGGTAAGCGGAGGGAAAGAGATTCAGCGCGAAACAAACAAAATACGCGAAAACCACAGGAGGGGGAGCCTGCCCTTGCCATGCAGCGATTCCTGATCAAATGTTGCAACTGCGGCTGGTTGATCATCATCGTTATCGGGATTCCGGCGGTGACGCGGGCGCGGTTTGGTCACCTGCAAATTACATCGGCGCCGAAGCTGCAACTGCTGTTGTTCTGGGGTCAGGCGCTGGCGCTGGCGGGAAACATTTTCGCCGCGGGATTTTTAATCAAAGGCCGCAAAGAGCGAATGCTTTGCTGGGAATGGGCGGGGGTGTTCGGCGCGCTGTTGTTCGCTTATGCCGGGTTCGTCCTGGGTTATTTCAATTTCAATTGGCTGAGGAATACGTTGCTGTGGATGCAAAATCATTTGTGATCGTCCGGCAACCACGGCGCAGAGGGAACATGATGTGAGAAACATTCAATCACCGGTCTGAACTCATTTGGAGTGCCACCAGTTGCGGATGTCATCGGCGGCTTGATGCGCGAAACCGGGAAAACGCTGGATGGCATCGCGGATTTCGGGGAAGAAATGGGCGCCGAGCCATAGCAGCACCAAGACCACCGAGAGCCACACGACCGCATCCGCGAGAAACACGAGGGACCAGGTCCATTTCTGGTCGCGCAGACTCCAATAGCACAGTTGGCGCGCCGCCTTCAACGGCATGGCGAGAATGCCATAGGCAATCATCAGGAGCAAGGCAGCGACCCAAACCGGCACGTTGAGCGGCAAGGCAATTCCCAGGACGGTTCCGGTGGCCAACAGGGAAATGATGGCGCAGATCCATCCGACGGTCAGAACGCCTTGCAGCAACGAGAGCACCGGCAGGGTATAGGCCATGCCGGGATGAGCGGCAGCGTGGGCGGCCCAATAGCTGTGCCAGTTGTAACGCCACTGGTCGGCCTGCGCCCGCATCTCACGCTTGAACCGGCGTTTCCATGCACGACTTCCCAGGCGGCCGGGGAAGTTTTTCATCGCTTCGTAATAGCCTTCCCGGGCGCGACGGATGAATTCCTGGGCGGTGGAGGGATTGCCGGAGGCGGCGGCTTTTTCCTCGGGCGATCGCGCCTCGGGTATCACAATGGCCATGACGATATAAACAAGCAGGCCGGTGCCCCAGAATATCGTCATCAGGACAAACGCGAGGCGCACGAAGGTGGGGTCAATACCGACATACGCGGCGATGCCATTGCAAACGCCGGCGATCATCGCGCCGTCATGAATGCGATATAGGCGCCTGGGCGGGCCGCCGGCGCCGGGGGGTTGATTTTCACCCGGCGGATTCTGCGCGCCGGTCTTGTTCGATGCGCCTGAAGCGCCCGCGGTTTCACCCGGCTCGGGCTCGATCGGCCCCATTTCCGCCAGCACCGCGGCCACCTCTTTTTCGGACACGACATTTTTGTGGCTGGCGAGAAGCGCCCGGAATTTTTCGCCGATGGCGCTTTCGATATCGGAGAGGATTTCATCGCGGTCGGGATTGCTGAGCAGACGCGCGGTGGCGGTATCGAGATACGCGCGCAAGGCGTCGTAGCCGTTTTCTTCGAGCTGATAGGCCATGCCGCCGAGGTTGATAGTGATGACTTTGTTCATGGGAGGTTTCCTTTCTATTTTTGCCCCAATTTTCTCACTGTTCCGTTGATTTGCGTCCAATAATCGAGGGTTTCGCGCAATTGTTGCCGGCCTTTGGCGGTGAGCATGTAATATTTGCGGGGGGGGCCGGCTTCGGATTCCTTCCATTCGTAATCGAGCAGGCCTTCGCGACGCAATTTGCTGAGCAAGGGATAAAGAGTGCCTTCCTGGGTGGCGAACTCGGTGGCGCTCAATTGTCTCAAAATATCCGCGACATAGACTTTTTCGGCCGCAATGATTTGCAGGACGAGAAACTCAAGGAGACCCTTGCGGATGGCGGAAAATTTTTCGTTGACGTTCATCATCGGTAGCAAGCTACCTTTTTATATAAAGGTAGCTAGTGTTGGGACGGGCGTCAAGCGGAAAAGTTCCAGGCTTCTCACTTGCGAGGCGCAAAACTTCGCTCATTGCCCCTTCCGGCTCTGCGCCCCCACCGTCACGTCCTCGTTGGATTGTCTATCCAGCAAAACCCAATTCATTGCCGTCTCTTTGCCCCACTCAGGATGGGGGAATCTGGCAAAATAGTCCCGGGTCTGCTCCAGCGAATCCAGATTGACGCGCTCACGGTTGGTGGGGTTAAGCCCGCCGTAGCCGTTGCACATGATTCCGACATAAGAATAAAGGTTTTGCTCAAGATCATAAATGGCTTGATTCTGCTGGCCCTCACGCCACAGCTTCAGGACGGTAAGAGTCTTTCCGAGTTCCGTGGACGCCAGCTCAGTTCTTTCCGCGCAGCGATATTCGCGAAACATCTCGATGGCGTTTGTTTTGCCCGCCGCTTGCATAAACTCGACCAAAGCATTTTGTTCGTCCAACGACAATGTATGCACTTCCACGCCATTGACTATCACCTTTATAATAGGTGACAGTGGTCGCCTTGGGGTTTGCGCACGGGACCACTGCTCGCGGAACCAGTACATGGCAAGCAGTCCGAAAATGAAACCGGCGAGAAGGAGGAATATGGGTGATTTTTTCATAAAGTGTGCTGTCTCGTCAAATAGACACCGAGCCAGCCAAATTTGCATAAACTTTCGATGTCCTGCCGCTTAACATCGTTATTGACCCAAAGTCAGCCGGGGAAGAATTGAACTGAACTTTCTGTTTTCACGGTGCGAACTCAGGCTTGGCCCATGACCGGGTCAACCCCATTTTTTCAAGGGTTTTAAGGGGAAACTGGCGGAGTCCCCAAGCTCCCTCCGCCACAGTCTGCCGGTTTAACGGACATGAACCGACCTTTCAAGGCTCCAAGCTCCAGAGAAGCTCCAAACGCCAAACGCCAAACGAAGAACGTTTTTGGCGATACGCTCGGTTAATGGGTCCGATGCGCGAATTTTTCGGGGAACGTGGATTTGCGCTTTGTAGCGGGGAAAATGTCGGGTATTTTCTCCCAATGCGTTTTGCGTTTTCAAAATACCACGCGTTGGGCAACGATTATATCGTTCTCCATCCCAAAGACTGGCCGTCGCCGCTGACGCCGGACCAGGTCAAGACCATTTGTCACCGGAATTTTGGCATCGGTTCGGACGGAATCCTGCTCGGGCCGCTGCCATCCAAAAAAGCGAAATGCGCACTGCGCATTTTTAATCCAGATGGCAGTGAAGCGGAAAAGAGCGGAAATGGGCTGCGGATTTTTTCGCGGTATTTGTGGGACAAAAAGATTGTGAGCAACGGCGAATTTAAGATTGAGACGCCGGGCGGCATCGTCCACTCGACGGTTTTGGAAAAAGGCCAGACGGTGCGCGTCGAAATGGGGAACGTGAGTTTTTGGAGCGATGAGATTCCCGTGGCCGGGCCGCGCCGGGAAGTGATCAACGAGCCGATTCATTTGCGCGGCGAACGGTATAATTTTTGCGCCGCCACCATTGGCAATCCGCATTGCGTGCTGCCCCTGCCGAAAATCAGCCCCGATTTTGCAAAACAAATCGGGCCGTTATTGGAAACGCACGCGCGTTTTCCCAATCGCACCAACGTGCAATTGCTCAAAGTTCTGGACCGTCAAAACATCCAGATTGAGATTTGGGAGCGCGGCGCCGGTTACACATTGGCCAGCGGCAGCAGCAGCGGCGCCGCGGCCGCCGTGGCTCATCGGCTTGGCCTCGTTGACCGGGACGTCACCGTTCACATGCCCGGCGGAAAAATCCAGATCGAAATTGGCGACGGATTTTCCATCCGGATGACCGGCGGGGTGACGAAGGTGGCTGACGGGATTATTGCCAGGGAAATGTTTAACGCGGTTGCGGGGCCAGCCTGAAATTTCCGGGAAACCGGGCGCCCGCCGGTCCTCCGTATCTCTACAAATGTAAAGAAAATGGTTGACATTCTCTACGAATGTAGAGAATATCGGCGTATGACCAAGCCCGCTGTTGAACTCACCCAGGCCGAATGGTCCGTCATCAAGGCCGTTTGGGACGCCGAACCCCTGCACTGCGCCCGTTGTTCAGGGAAAGCTATTTGGACTGACGGGTTGGACTTATTCCACCGTCCGCACCATGATGGACCGCATGGTCGTCAAGGGCGTGCTCAAGGCGAAAAAGGAGGGCAAGCTGACCATTTATCAGTCCGCCGTCACCCGCGCGCAGGCGCAACGCGGCGAACTGTTTTACGCGCTGAAACACGCCTTCAACGGCGCGCTCACGCCCATGGTGCAATGTCTCCTGGAAAACAACCCGCTGGACGCGGACGAACTGGCAAAATTGGAATCACTCATCAGAGTGAAGAAAAGTCGGCGAAAAAATAATTAAAAATTGAGGAGGCGCCTATGAGTTCCACCATCGAAACCGTAAACCAATGGGGCGGCCAATTTTTGGCTTTCGCGTGGCCGATGTTCTGGCAGTCCAGCCTGCTCGTCCTTTTCGTCTTCGCACTGGATTTAATCCTGGCGCGAAAAGTCCGGGCCGCGATCCGTTATGGGTTGTGGCTGACGGTGTTATTGAAATTGGTGTTGCCGCCGACGCTGGCGCTGCCAACTGGCGCGGTGTGGTGGCTGTTCCCGGAAAAACCGGCATTCGAATTGCCAGCCGCCCCCAAATACATCGTTACCTCCGACACCAGTGTGCCTCTGCCCGATTTCGTTCCTGACATTCCGCTGCCCGCGCCGAAACCGAGGCTGGACGGCGCTGGCTGGGCCTTGCTGGCGTCAATCACGGTCAGCGCGGGCTTGTTGCTGTGGCTGGTGGTCTGCTGGCGACAGGTCGCCTCTCAAATTCAAAACGCCGCCGCGTCGGAAGAATCTGCGGGCGCGCTTGCAGCCGCGCAACAAATGGCCGGGCTGAGATCTCGCGCGCGGCTGAAAATTGTGGATGGCCGGATGTCGCCGGCGGCGTGCGGCTTGTTCCACCCGATAATCTTGTTACCGCGAATGCTGGCGGAAAACCTGCCTGCCGGACAATTGAATGCCGTGCTGCTGCACGAACTGTTTCATCTGCGGCGCAAGGATGTCTGGGTGAACTGCGCACAGGCATTGCTGCAAATTTTTTACTGGTGGCATCCGCTATTGTGGATTGCCAACGCGCGCATCCGACGGGTGCGAGAGGAGGCGGTGGATGACGCGGTAATGCTGGCTTTGCGCGACGGGCGGGACATTTACGCGCCCACGCTGTTGGAGGTGGCGAAGCTGGCGTTCCGCAGTCCGCTGATGAGCCTGGGATTGGTGGGCATTATGGAATCGCGGAGCGCACTGCGGCAGCGGATCGAACGGCTGGTAAATTTCCGCGCGCCGGGCAAAGCGGGACTAACATTTTTATCGCTCTGTGGAATTTTTACCTTTAGCGCTGTGGCCCTGCCGATGGGGCAGGCACCGGAAAAAACGAATGCGGGAGCGGTTTTGTTGCAAACGGGAGACAACTCGGCGGTTGTCACAAACACGATTGACACTTCGACAAGGACGGCAACATTCGGGATCAGGCGCTCAATGAACGAAAATGTTTTGGGGAAAGTTTTGCTGGATGCGGGCGTGAAGATTCCACCGACGGTATTATACATGGACGGTGGAGTCTTACTGGTGCGCGGCTCCCGGGAACAACTGGCCCTGGTGAACGAAGCGGTATT
>DATJSQ010000132.1:0-30192 GCA_035503995.1 Verrucomicrobiia bacterium
CGTCCGCCGACCCGTCATCTACCGCGACGATTTCAAAGTCTTTGAAGGTCTGCGCCAATGCGCTTTCCACCGCTTCACCGACGCAATGCGCGCGGTTGAACGCCGGAATCACTACTGAAACAAGAGGGGGGGACATGACCAGGATTAGGCGGCTTCCCTTAACCCGGGAGCATCCAGATTCGATTGGTTCGCGTTGTTCATAACCGTTTTGACAATCTCGGCATGGTGTCAGGAATTGAAAAATTTATCGCGGGCCATTTGCGTGTTGAACTTCATCGCCTTCAAAAAACCATAACCGCGCCGGTGATGCCACGCCTCCGCGGCCAGTTTGTCAATTTCCAGGCTCGTCTTGAAATTTATCAGCCGGCGTATGTAAATCATCTGCAGAAAAAACCAGTCCTCAAACAGCGCGGCCAGCTCGCCGTTCGTCGGCAGATGCCTGCTGGGCGGATGTTTTTGAAGATACGCCACCGCCCACTGCACAAATTCCCGGCAGGCTTGGATTTTTTGCGCCGCCGTGCCGCGCGAATTCTCGCCCGAAATATTCTGCCCGCTCAACCTCCAACTGACCCGCGCCCCGGGAATCACGTGAATCGTTTTGCGAACGCCCATTTGCGCGGTGAAGGCGTCGTCCGAAGCCCAGGCAAGCGGAAAATCCGGAAACCCTCCCGTCAACTCGTACGCCGCCCGCGAGAATATCAGCTCCTGCGCAAAACTGGTCCGACGGCCGCGGAGCCGCGCCACCAGAAAGTCCGCCCCGGACTCGTTTTGCGGATGGGCCGCATTTTCGGAGAGTGGCCGGCCGTCCCCGCCGATCGAAACGGTATTGAAACGATACAAATCATGCCGGCCGCCAGTCGCCTTCAGTTCCAGATAGAAATTCTCAACACAGTTTTCGTCGGCCACGTCGTCGTCGGAAAACATCCAGATCCACGGCTCATTACTCAAACCGACGCAGCGCTCCCAGTGCTTGGTCAATGATATATGCCCCAGATTTTTTCCAAAACGAACGTAATGAATGGGCATCCGGTCGGAAAACTCACGGACAATTTCCTCGAGCGGCTCGGGACTGGCGTCGTCGCCAATATAAACCTTGAAGTCCCGGTCCGTCTGCCGGGCCAACGAAGCCAATGTTTCGCGGAAATAACGGGATTTGTAGGCCGGAATCACAACGGCCAGTTGGGTGGTGCTCATAAATTGTTAAACGGCAAGGTCATTGAGAAAAACAGCTTTGCCATTGGTTTCTCCATTCGCGCCATTGACCCGGGCGGCGCGTTGATATTTCAAATTGGGCAATACCACCGGTCCCCACCCCCGCGACCAATGTGCCATCGTGCCGTCATGCCCTTCTTCAGGCCGGACTTCGAATGCGAGCGTCTCCAGCACGGTATCGTAATCTACTTGCGCCGTGCGGTTGTCCCCTTTTCCCACTGAGACACCGCAGCAATAATGGCCGGGAGCCAGCCGCGGATTCGGAATGCAGATTTCAAATTCGGCTTCGTCCCCGCATCGCAGCCCCGGACGTTCTGCGCCGAAACATGACCCCACCGGAACGCCTTCCCCGGTAAATACCGTCATGCTGAATCGGATCCGCGGCGCATCCTCCAGGGCGCGGACCCTCGCGATGAATAGAAAATTTTCGCCCGGTGAAAAAATCGGCGCCGGACGGTCAAAATGAAACGAAACAAACCGGACCCTCTCCGTTCCGCGGTATTGGCGGGGAAGATTCTCCACCGGAAAGAACACCGCGGAATCGGAACTGATGATCCCGGCGCAGCGTTCAATCGCTTCCTCCGTCGGACCGTCAAAACGCAGCCGCCCTTTCTCCAAAACAATCGCCCGTGTCGTCAGTTGCAGCACCGCTGCCATGTTGTGGCTCACGAATAAAACCGTCCGCCCCTGGTTCCGGGACACCTCCTGCATCTTGCCAAGGCATTTTTTCTGGAAGGCGCCGTCGCCAACGGCCAGCACCTCGTCCACAATCAGTATCTCCGGCTCCAAATGCGCCGCCACCGCAAATGCCAGCCGCATATACATCCCGCTCGAATAGCGCTTTACCGGTGTATCCAGAAATTTCTCAATCTCCGAAAATGATACGATTTCATCAAACTTGCGCTTGATCTCGTTCTTGCTCATCCCCAGGATCGCCCCGTTCAAAAAAATGTTCTCGCGCCCGGTCAATTCCTGGTGAAAACCCGTGCCAACTTCCAGAAGACTGGCGACCCGTCCGCCAAGGGCGATCCTCCCCGACGTCGGCTCCGTGATCCGGCTGAGAATTTTTAACAGCGTGGATTTGCCCGCGCCGTTCCGGCCGATGATCCCGACCACAGCTCCCCTTTGCACTTCAAATGACACATCTTGCAACGCCCAAAACTCCTCCCTTTCACCCCTGCACCTCTTCCATAGCGCCAGGGGGTTCCGAAGCGACCTTTCCAGCAGATGGCGCAGGCCGTCACCGTCCTCGCGTTTGTGGCCGATGGAAAAACGCTTGGAGAGGTGTTCGACTCGGATGATGGTGTCTCCCATGATTTAAATCGTGTCGGCGAAGGTGCGCTCCGTTTTCCGGAAATACCATAGACCAGACAGAATGACCGACAGGGTGACCAGCACGGACAGCGCAAGGCCGGGCCAATAAATCAGGTTGTCCCCGCCCAAAAGGCACCAGCGGAAACCGTCTATGATGCCGACTGTCGGATTCAAAGAGTAAACCCAGCGCCATCGCTCTGGAACATGGCTGGTCATGGTCAGTACGGGCGCCGCATACAACCCGAATTGCACCACAAACGGCACGATGAATCGAAAATCGCGATATTCAACCATCAACGCCGCAATCCACAGGCCCGCCCCGAGCGAAACGGCAAATACCAATATTACAAAAAATGGAATGAAGAGAATCTGCGGCGGCGGCGTAAAATGATAAAAAAACATCAGGACCGCGAGAAATACCGCCGCAATGAGAAAATCCACAAAACTCACGATGACGCTGCTGGCGGGTACCACCAGCCGCGGAAAGTAAATTTTCGAAACGAGATTGGCATTGTTGACCAGGCTGTTGCCGCATTCCGACATCGCCGTCGAGAAAAATTGCCAGGGTAGCATCGCGCAAAATACAAATAACGGGGCCGGCACGCCGCCCGCCGGCAGCTTCCCCACCTTCATCACCAGGGTCAATATCAACATCGTCAAAAACGGGCGGATGAATGACCACGCCACTCCAACGATCGTTTGCCGGTAACGGATCAGAAAATCCCGCCAGGCCAGAAAGTAAAACAATTCGCGGAATTTCCACAAGTCGCGCCAGTATTGGCGTTCCGTCCTTCTGGCTTCGATGATTAACATCTCAGTCATTTTTCAAAAACGCCACCTTTTCAACTTGGAACATCGCCCTGTCCCATAATCGAATCAGTGAATGTTTGGCCTCCGGCAACTTCACCTGGGCTCGATAGGCGATGCGGCGGCCGAAGACGTTTTTCATCCACGCAAATTTCCAGCGCAACGGGTCCACGATGTCTTTCAATTCCACCTGGGCCCCCAACGCTTCGGCTGCTTTCTGTGCTTCGCGGCATATGTCCGGGCGATGCGGATCAAACGCTGTCAGCCACGTTTGCAAAAACTTGATGCTGGCCTGCCGCGTCCGCTCGCTGTCCTCAAGTTCAAGCAGGTAGTGAATATGCAACCGGATTGACAGCCAGGCCGATTCCAGCTTCTTGTTCGAATCATCCACGTTGCTCAAACTGGTCGGCCCGGTGGCCCGATAATACGTCCGGGCGCCCCGAACAAATTTGACTCCGGAACTTTTCAAAAGCACACGGCAAAAATATTCGCCGTCGTCGTCGAAGGACAACCGCTCATCCCAGGGCCCTGCCGCCTCGGTCAATTCGCGGCTCACCAGCCAGTTCCCCGTTTGCATCCAGATGTTGCCGGACATCTTCCGCACCAGCCATTCGACCGGCGCCAAATCGTTCCATAACGCCGTCGGCGCGAATTTGGCCCGGTTCAGCCGATACAGAAACCGCCCCCATTCCGATGACAATAATGCGCGCGGATCCGACAAGCGTTCCGCCACCTCCATTTGTCGGGATATCTTGTCGGGCGCCAGCGCATCATCCGCGTCAAGCCATTGAATATATTCCCCGCGACAAAATGAATACGCCCGGTTCCGGGCGGCGGACGCCCCCTGGTTCTTTTGAAAGGTCACGAACACGCCGCGGGCGGAAAACTCATCCGCCACGGAAAACGTGCGGTCAGTGGACCCGTCATCCACCACAATAATTTCTTTTTCCGGCCAAGTTTGGCGCAAGGCCGAGCTGATCGCCGTCGCGATCCATGCCTCCGCGTTGTAGGCCGGAATGAGGATGGATACCAATGGCTTCATAATTTCTCTTCGGCGAAAGTCGCCGTCGGCTTTTGCGGCGCGGCGCTTTTCGAGAAACGCCGCTTGTTCCCGTGCAACAAATTCCCGTAGGTCGCGGTGGTGATTGCCGCAACCTTGTCCCACGAACACCGCTCGAAAGCCAGCCGTCGAATTTCTCGCCGGCGCGATTCGAGTTGGCGGTAGAGATCGCTCCGGAAAAAACCTCGAATGGTTCCCGCCAGCGCCGCCGGATTTTTCGGTTCGAACACAAATCCCGTTTGACCTTCCACAATTTCCTCTTTGAATGAACCCACGTCTGCGACGATCACCGGCAGCCCGTAGCTGTAGGCAATTGATAACACGCCGCTTTGAAAAATGTGCACGTACGGCATAACCAGAACGTCAGCGGCCTTGAAATGTAGTTCCGTGTCCGCATCCGACAGGTATTCGATTTTTTGAAGAATACGCCTTCTCCACCGGTCGCATTTAACCTGAATTTGTTCCCAATATTCCCGGGGCCCTTTGGGGCGCCCGGCTATCACCAGCCGCATCAGAGGATCCTCGTTTGCAATCGCGCCAAATGCTTCGACGAGAAATTCCAGCCCTTTATACGGCGCGATGTTGCCGAAAAATAAAATGACCCTCTCTTCCCGGCCCAATCCCAGCCGCTGCCGCGCTTCGCCCGGGGTCAGGGCGGTGTGAGGAACGGTATCGTTCAGGCCATAGGGAATCATCACAACCTTTTCCGCGGCCACGCCGAATTCCGAAACAAGCTCGTCCTTCATTTTTCGCGTATGCACGAAAATTGCGTCGCTCAAACGGTATTGGAATTTTAGTGACACCCGGTTTAGAAACCCGTCGCCGCCGTCCCGGGCGGCCGCATTGATGTTATGTGCCGTCAACGCGGTCTTTTTCCCAAGCAGTTTGTAAATCGCCATCAGCAGCGTCCGGTCAAAAAGCTCGAATTTATTGTTCCAGAGAATGTGAAAAATTTTTGCGCGCGACGTGGCCGCATAGATCAATAGTCGAAAATAATAAATCACGACCCGGCTGACTTTGTGCCGCAGGTTCGCTTCTTCGCCTTGCTCGCCGCGTAAATTGAGAAAACGCCCCTGGGTCGCCGGCCATCGTTCCGGCCTGGCGGCGTCATCGCCGCCGATAAAATCAAACGGCATGCCGGCGGCATTCAGCGCATCGGCCAGTCCCAGCGAATAATGGGGGTCCTTGCCGGCCGTCAGCAGGCTGACCTGCGGAACAAATGGGGTTTTATCGGACATTGAGAATTAGAAATCGCGCGGCAGTTCCCGGAAAAGTTGGCGGTCAACGGATTCCAGGGTCAAAATCAGATTGATTTCCCGTGAATGATTCCTTCGTCCGCTGATATGGTCCACCGCCGCGCCTTTCAGAAAATCAGGGTTCCAAAAACTATTTCTATGACCGGCCTCCATCACCATTTCGCTTACATACGGGGCCAGCTCGTTTCGGAACCAGCTGGGGTAATGCAGGAATTTGTGCCGGCCGGAAACTCCAAGCCGCGCCGTCATGGTCTTGAAAGCCGGATCCAGCGGGGTCAACCAACCGGGCAACCCCTCGTCATGGTAGTAATCCAGTTTGAAGGTCGCCTCGGCCAATAGGCGCCGGACCAGGAACTTTATCCCCGTATTCTCCCCGCCCCATCCCCTGTCCGTCGGAATTTCACTTAAGCCCGAATTCGACTCGCGGATCACCCCCAGCGCCGGACGCGCTGATTTTCGCGCGGCTTCGGGCGCCTGAAAAGCCAGCGCCACCATTTCATTGTCCAGATACGGCGTCCGAAAATGCACTTGCGAGCGCCCGGCCGCAAGGTTGCCGAATAGGTTCCACGGAATCTCTTTGAATGCCGCAAATGTCAGCGCCGGCGTCCGGTCCATGCCCAGCGTCTCCGCCCGCGAGTTCACCCTCGCGCGCATCTCGGGTTGACACAGCCGCGGTGAAACCCGAATCGGTTTGAAGGTCGAGACGCCGCGCAAAATCTCGCTCCCGTAATTGCCCGTCAGCCGCGTCGGCGCCAGTTCCCGCGCCCGCCGGTTGAAATAAATTTCGTGCGTGTTGCTTATCCCCGCGCAGCCGTCTGTGACAAAAACCGTTTTATCGGCATGCGCGGGAAATGCCACGAAAAAATCCGCGCCAAGCCGCAATAATTTATGCTCCAGGCCGGAGGCGGCGGCGACGCGGGCCGCAATTTTGTCATCAAACGTTTTGCCGTTATTGCCCGAAAATGTGTAGCAGGTGGTGTGGCCGTTGTTTCGCGGGCGACAGGCCATGATCATGCGCGTATCCAATCCGCCCGTAAGGGCGATCCCGACTTTTGGGCCGGAGCCAAAATAGCGCGGCAGGACGCGCCAAAACGTCTGGCGCAATCGGTTCTCAAATTCTTCCGCCGGAAGGCGCGGCTGCGTTTCCCAAAGGTCCGGCGAAAAATACGTTTCTTTGCGACAGCGCCCGTTTTCAATGGTCCACTTCGAACCGCCCGGCACGATTTGGATTCCTTGAAACAATGTTCTCCAATTTAGCGTGCAGCCAAACGCCACAAAATCCGCCGCGCCTTCCGGGTCAAATTGCCGCAATTCCGGCAAAATCCGCAACAACGCCTTCGCTTCGCTGGCAAAATAAAAGTCCCCCTTCGCCTCATGATGGTAAATCCGTTGGATGCCGTAACGGTCATTGAATAATAATATCTTTCGTGATGGCACATCCATCAGCAGCCCGCAAAACAAACCGTTGAGCTTCTCCAGAAATTTTTCGCCCTGGGACTCGTAAAGCTCAATCAATCTTTCCCCACCGGCGATTTCTGAATCCCAAAAGCATTCGCCCGAAAATATCAGGCCGATGGATTGCTCCCGATTCGAAAAAATCCCATCCGAAGAATTTTCAAACGTGATGGAACCGGCATAAATCCCCAGGCGCGGAATGGAATGCGTCCTCAACGTGTAAAAACTCTCATGCGACATCGTCGTCAGCATCGCGTCCAGCCGGGCGCGGCATTTCTCCGCCGGCTCGCGGCTGATGATGGCGGCTATCCCAGGCATTTTTCAATCGGGAAAGTGGCGGAGAGGGGAAGGATTTGAACCTCCGATGCGGACAAGCCGCATAACAACCCATAAAAGGTCGCTGCCTTAAGCCACTCAGCCACCTCTCCTTAAGTTTCCCCCGCGCGCAATCCCATAGCGCAGGATGTTCCATTGATTCCGAATCACCACCAGCCGGTCAGCCCATCCCTGCGGAAGACGCTCTCGCAACGGGCGATGCAACCGCACGTTCAGCATGAATTTTCCGCGCGCCGTCAAGGGAACGAAATAACGCGGACATTCGTGGCGTTGAAAATTGTATTTTGCGCGGAAGGCGCCGAGGCCCCGGGAGGCCCAATCACCATAATGCAGATGCTGAATCCCCTTTTCGTCGCATATCTTCACGGCCTCCGCAATCAGCGCATCCATCACGCAGGTGTCGCGCTGTTCGAGCGTGGCGATGATGTGGATGAGGCGCATAATTTCATTGCCTTGGAATAGTTTCATGAAGCCAATGAGCTGCCCTCTGAGATAGGCGCCCACAAACAACGATTGCGACGGAAATGAACTCAAGTCCCCTTTGATGGTGGCGGCATTTTTCCCGTAATGAATGAATTTCCGCCCCTGCCGCAGCGGCGATTCGTTATAAATCCTTTCCACTCCCATGACAAAATCGTCGTTCAATTCCGCCGCCCGGATCTGCACCCCGCATTTTCGCGCCTTGCGCGCCTTGTTCCGTGCTTTGAAATGAAGATTGTCCCACCACGCCTCATAGCTTGGAATCGTCAGCACTGAAGCCGCGACCATCTCCCGATGATACGGATAATCCTTGTGCGGCACGTGCGCCTCCTGCAAAAAGGTGAACAGGTCCGCCGCCACTCCCCGGTCCCGCAATCCCTGCACGAACGGTGCCGGGTCCTCGAGAAAATCAAACCATTCGTGGCGCAATTTTGCGACCCGAAAGAATTTGCCCGAGACGGAAATCTCTGTATCGGCGATAAACATATCAGTCAGGCGGCAACCGCAAGCCGGTCAGCCGAAAAATTCGCCCGTACGCCCCGAAGCCATTGTTCATACATGACGAGACTAAACAGCAATTTGTGGTTGTCCTCCAGGCGGGCGCGGTGCGCCTCCAATAGCTTCTTCACCGGCTCTGGACGTAAATACTTGAACATCAATGACTCGGGATCGAGCAACAGCTCGGAAAGTTTTCCCCGCCCCCGGCGGTTGAACCAGTTGTCCACCACGTTGACGGCAAAACCGCGCTTTTTCCGGAATAGAATTTGCGGCGGAAGGAGTCTCCAGCAGACACGCCGATGCAGCCATTTGCGGATGCCAAAACGGATCTTGTGATTCGCGTTCAAACGCTGCACGAATTCCACAATGGTGCGGTCCAGATACGGTACGCGGGCTTCGAGCGCGTGGGCCATTGAAAGCTTGTCCGCATACATCAGCAGTTCGTCGGGCAGGGACGAGCGGATTTCCAAAAGCTGGAAGCCTCCCAGTTCATCGGTCCTTTCCATCTGGGGATATAACGGGCTTAAATAGGCCGACAATTCGCCGTCGCCGTTCGGCAAAAATTGCTTCCGGAAAAGCCCCCCAACAGTTTCAGCCGGATGCAATGAAAAGATGTTCTCGTAGCGCGCAAAACGGTCTTCGATCCCCAGCGATTGAATGCCGCGCTTGAGCGTCTCGTTTCGCGGTAGGCGCGAAATGGCGGAGCTGACCCGCGAGCGCACGGATTCCGGCAGCTTCCGCCAAAGGTTCCCATAGTGGACGCCCAGATGCCGATTGTAGCCGCCAAACAGTTCGTCCGGCCCCTGGCCAATCAGCGCCACTTTCACATCTTCCCGCGCCCGCTTGCAGACAAAATACATCGGCACCACGGAGGAGCTGGCCACCGGTTCCTCCAAGTATTCCACGATTTTCGGCAGCGAATCTTCAAAGTCGTATTGGTCAATCCTCACGGCAACGTGCCGCGCGCCCAAATGCAGCGCCGTTTGCGTCGCGGCGCGAAGCTCGTCATCCGCGAACCGCCGTCCGTAACCCACCGTGTAGGCTGGCCAATGGTTGCCATACTCATTCATCAACGCCAGCAGCAGCGCCGAATCCATTCCCCCGCTCAGCAGCACCCCCACCGGCACATCGGCCGATAGATGCCGTTTCACCGACCGGCGGTAAAGTTCGAGCAATTCCTCCGCCGCTTCCCCGTCCTTGATGCGCTCCGGAAATGGAGCGGGCACGTAATGATACCACCGTTCGACCCGGCAATTCCCGTTTTCCGCGATGAGCATCGTCCCCGCCGCCAATTTTTTCACCCCTTTGAAAATTGTGAGGGGCGAAGGCGTGTAACGAAAACGCAAAAACAGCCCCAACGCGGCGGTATGAACATCCGGCAGGGAATCTCGGGCGGCCAGAACCGGCCGGATTTCAGATCCAAAACTCAATTGGCCCTGATCCATTCGATAGTAGATCAACTTGATTCCCATCGCGTCGCGCGCCAAAACCAGCCGGCGATTACGCTCATCCCATATGGCAATCCCGAACATTCCATTGAGACGGTTGAAAACATCCGTTCCCCATTCCTTGTACCCGTGAACGATGACCTCAGTGTCCGACCGAGTCCGGAATTTATGCCCCCTCTTTTCCAAATCCGCCCGCAGTTCGCGGAAATTGTATATCTCGCCGTTGAATACCACCCGCACCGTTTCGTCAATGTCCGACATCGGCTGCCGTCCGCCGGACAAATCAATGATCGAAAGCCGGCGAAAACCCAGCCCCACCGGCCCCGAGACGAATTCACCCTCGTCGTCCGGCCCGCGATGAAACATGGATCGCGACATGCGGCGAATCGTCTCCCGATTCACCGGCTCGTCTTTGGCCAAACTAAGCTGCCCGCAAATCCCGCACATAAAAATTTGGTTTGAGGTGTTCATATTGTTTGGACTCCGCCTTTTCCGCCTCGCACAGGTGCCACGCGAGGCTTCGAAACATTTGCGATTGCCCCCAGCGATGCATCGGCACATTGTCCCAGCCAAACATCAGTTGGCGCGATCGGAATGAGCCGTCGGGTTTCACCCAGTGTTTCAGGATCCCCGCAACCACTGTCTCCAATGTCTTTTTCAATTGCGGAAAATGACTCTTCAGAAGCAAACACAAATTGATGCATTCCGCGCAGTCATAGAGCTCATGGCGATAGACCGTCAGCCGCGGGGCCCTCGCAAAGGGCCGCGGCATGCCATCTTCCGAAAAAAGATTTTGCAGGTAAAAATCCATCCCGCCCGCCAGCGCCGCCAGACAGTCGCCGTCGTCCGTAAGAAAATAAATCTTCGCCAGTGCTTTCATCACAAAACAGGTGTGAAAGTGGTCAACAAAAGCGCGTTTGCCGTCCACCGCGTACGGCCACGAGCCGTCCGGATTTTGTGCTCCCAGCACGAAATTTAAATTGGACTGCGCGGCCTTCCAAAAAACGTCGTCCCCGAAAAATCGGGCCGCGCGGGTCAGCACAAAGGCGCGATACGCCGAAGCGTTGACCACGCCGACTTTGCCGAAAGGCGTGTACGAACAGGTGCTCGCCGTTTCCGAAACCTTGAAATCCTTGATGTCATGCCGGACGTGGTGGGCAATAGACTGCAAAATCCGCCTCCATTTCGGGCGGGGCTCCAGGGTCTCCATCTGTAAATACGCCTCAAAGACATAAGGAGTCGTCGTTATCAGCGGCGTGCCGGCGGGAATGGTTCCACTGCGCGTCACCCAATCGAATGGATAGCCCCAACAAAAATCCTTGAACCCCGGACAGCGGGTCTTCTCGAGCACTTCCAAAAAATGGACGGCTTTTTCAAAGTAATGCCGGTCGCCCGTGGCTTCGTAGAGATACGCAAAGCCCATCGCGTAATGCGCATCGGCAATCGGCAGCCGTATCGGCCGATGAAAAAACCTCCGCGCCCCCGGCAGAAACGCCTCGCAAAAAACCATCGGCGCCACGGCGGGCGTCCCGAGAAGTTTGCTGCGGTAATAAAGCGCTTTCGCCCGGCGGCCAAGCGGACCGGCAAAAAACGATTGATGGTCCCGCGAAACTTCGCCAAATCGTTCGAGCCAATCCGCAAAGTTCCTTACAACTCCGTAAAGTCCAGTCGTCTGCATAAATTTGGGGGATGTTATGGTTTATTGCCGTGGATGATCCGATGCCAACCCCAGCGCCGGCCGATCCATCTTTCGAGGCGGACAGGAATCCATCTTCCAAGAAAGGACCAATGTTCGGAATTAAACTCCCACACTTCCTGGCGCACATTGACAAAATCCTTGAACAGCACCGCCGCTTCACGGCGGTTATAAACGCGCGCCAGCGGACAAAAGGGACCATCCGTGTTTATGCTGATCCATTCGAGCGGGGTCATTCGCTTTTTTTTGAGCAACATCTCTCGATGGCCTTCAAGCTTCCATCGGTCAAAACCCGTGATGGCCGCAAGGATTCGCGGCATGTATTCCGGCAGAAGGCACCACCTCAGGATTTTCCGTAATACCATGATCTCGAGGTAATAGTTGATCGAAGGCCGGTTATAAAGCATCACCGTGAACGTGCCGCCCGGCCGCAGCACGCGGCAAATTTCACCGACAATTTTGTCCGGAGCCGGCGAGTGGTGAATCACGCCAAAGCTGTACGCATGATCAAAACTTTCGTCCGGAAACGGCAGCCTCTCCTCCGCATTGGCCACCACAAACTCTCCGGGAACATCGAATATCTGAAAACGCTCTTGTGCCAGTTCAATCGAATAGGGCGTCAGGTCAACCCCGGTATATCGCGCGCCCCGTTTGGCAAACTCCAACCCGTCGGTCCCCACGCCGCAGCCGATCTCCAGCACGTCCTTGCCCTCAAATGCCCCGAAATCCGCAACCACCGGCACATGCCATTCCCGCCCATGATACCGCTTCCAGGATATTTCCTCGAAATATCGCCGGCGTTGCGGCGCCTCGGACAGATCCGACTGGCAGGGATTCGCGTTCCAAAATTCCCGGACATTGGCAAGATCTGGTTTCATAATCTTTCAGCGGTTTTTCCAAACGACGCGGCATCCCGCCCGTTCTTTATCCGGGAAGCCAGATGAAATTTTTCGACTTTATTAAATCGCACGATGTCGCCTAGGATTGCCGCCAATTTCCGCCTTTGCTCGTGGCGATGAAATCGCATCAGTTCAGGCGACACCGGGCGCTTCATGCGCTTCACGGCCGCCCAGGCAAAGCCCATAAAAAGCGCAAGTCCCCCTAGGACGTAAGGCCTTTTTCCGGTCCGATAGGCCGCGCGGAACAACTGCCATAGCGGCGATCCCCCAAGGCAATAATCCTTCATGCCATAATCAAACAACGCCCCGATACGGCTTCGTTCCGCCGTGCCCATGTTCCGATGATGATGAAAATACCTTTCGGGAAAATTGCGCGTCTCCCATCCCAGCATTCGCGCCGTCGTCACCGCAATCCAGTCAACCCCGCCGCCGGGCACCGCCAGATAGCCGCCAAGTTGTTGGAAACATTCCCGGCGGAAGAGCTGACAGGCGCCATGGACCGAGTGTTCTCCTTCAAAACTGTCCTTCACCGAGTCCCAATTTTCTTCCGTGTAGGCCGCGCCCGCCACGCCCAACCGCGGATTGTCGCCAAATCTTTGCATCAGGTATTCCATAAGATCCGGCCCAAACGAAATGTCCGCGTCCACATTCCCGATAATCTCAAATTCGGACGTCTCCAGAAATTTGAACCCCGCGTTCACCGCCTCCGCTTTGCCTCCAAAATGTCTTTGACGCCGGTTCGTTGTCCGGCATACCAGCGAAATCCACGGAAATCGGTCCGCATATTCCTCCACGATTTCCGCCGTGCCATCGGTTGACCCGTCATCCACAATGACCCAATGCTCCGGCAATTGGGTCTGTCGGGTTACAGACTCAAGGGTTTGGGCGATGAACGATTCTTCGTTTCTCGCTGCGGTGATGAGGACGTATTTCACGCGTAACAAACCGGAACAAAGTCGGCGTGCCTTTCGCCGGACATGGGCTGGCGCAGCGGGCACTCCGGGCTCGGCCACCGGCGGCGGTTCTCGTGGATGAACAATTGAAACTTTTCCGGCAGCGATCCCGAATCGCATACTTCCACCCTTCCGAAATGCCGTTTGTACTTGTCAAAGTAATCCAGCCCCGGCGCCCGCACGTGATACCCTTCGAGCGGATTCGCTTCCGGGTATTCCACCGTCTTCTCGCAAACGACCGGCACCGGCAAAATCGCCAGTCCGTTCGGCTTGAGCACCCGGCGAATCTCGCTGATCGCCTTGTCATCGTCCGGAATGTGCTCGAGTACGTGCGAGGCGAATACAAAATCATAGCTGCCATCATCGAAGGGCAGATTTTGCAAGTCCACCCGGTGGTCAACGCCCTTCATGCACAAATCCGCCGTCTCATATTTGCCAACGCGATCCTCGAAAAGCGGACGGAAGAAATTTTCGGGCGCAAAATGGAGCATCCTCAATTTGGAGACGTTGATGCGTTTAAATAGCTCTATAACGACGAAATACTGGAGGCGATGGCGTTCCAGGGCGCCGCATCGGGGACATTTGGCGTGGCGGCGGAAACCCGCGAAGCCATTCATATCCATGAAGGGTCCTTCGTAATTGCAAACCGGGCAGACAAACTGCTCTTTTTGCCGGTTCCACCATTTGAAGAGCGGCAGCGGCGGATGGACCTTGTTCCGGATCCGTTGGAGTAATTCGGCCATAAGTTACTGTCCAATGAAATGAAGATTACCCGGCGGCAACAATGGGTTGGAATTCGTGTTGGTATTGCCGTAGGTCGGGCCTCCCACGTCGAGGGGATGGGGATACACGTAGGGCGTATAGCCCGGCTTGGGTGTGTTATTATAAAAATCCCGTCCGGATTGGATTTGAGGATAGGAACTCGTCATCGCCGCCGGCGCGCCGTTAAGCGTGTTGTTCCAGCAATAGATGGGTTCCAAAGCTTCGTTCGGCCAGGATTGGGTGCCAGTCACCGTGTCAATGGTAATCAGATAGTCGTTCACGGGCGACTGGCCATTGTCACGCAACAAATCACCCGAACCGCGTCCCGGCTGGTCCAAGGCCGCATAGACAAGATGAATTTGGAAGGTGTCCCCGGTATTAAAGGTCAATGGAGTGCCGGCAATTATGCTCGCCGACGCGGCATCGCTGCCGATGTAATAGATGGTATTCGTTGTGTTGGAAGTTATCACCGAGAACAAACCATTGTTGGTGTCCAGAACCGTGTAGCCGTACCATTGATTGGTTGCCCAATCGGCTCCCGCTACCTGCAAATAGGAGGCCCCGTTCGGACCGGAACTTGTGCCGCTCAAATACAACGTCGGGCTGTTCGAATCCCATGGGTCTATGCCCGTCGCCCCGCCAAACGGTTCCCATTGGCCGTAAAAGGAGGTTGTGTAACGATAGTTGCGAAGCGCGACTAGAGCGTTATAGCCGTTGCAGGTGTTATTAAAGATGACTCCGGAACCCCCGCGAATGAGCGCCGCCGCAAAACACGGATAACCAGGGGCGTTTGCGCTGTAATTGAAGGCATTGCCATAAATCTCGAAACTGCGTTCGCTGCGGTTTCGCCCTCCAGTCTCAGTGCCGTGATTGTTGAACATGTCATTCCAGACGGTATTGTAACGGAAAACCATGCGCGCTCCGCCGGCGCCATCGCACGCGCCCACACTGGCGACATAACCGACAATATTGGTGAAATAATTGTCTTCCACGTAAAGAACATTGGAGCTGCCCAAGCCGTAGGTGGGAGGGTAGGCGTAAGACAGGTCGCCTTCGCCGTCGCTCGGGAAGAAGCTATTGTCTGAGACAGAAATGGATCTTTCGTAGAAGACATTGTGGTCCACCACGCTCATGGAGTTCCCGTAGGTGCAAATGCCCTTGGCGTAAAGACCGTTGAAAACGACATTGTCAACCCGCCACGAGGTGTTCGTCGTGCCGTAGCAGGCGATTGCGCCGTAATAATTGATGCTGGTATTGGTCACGCCCCCCAAAAGTTGCAGGTTGGCGATTTCAGTCAGATGGCCGGGGGTCGTATATAGGTTGATCACTTGTGCGCTGCCCGAACGGTTTTCTTCGTCAATCAGCACAGTCTGGTTGGTTCCGGCGCCAATCAGGGACACGCCATATAAATTGATGGTCTGGGTCATGACGTTCGTTCCAGGTGGCAGTCGCACCACGTCGCCGGCCGATGCATTCGCGAGCGCATTGCTGATATCGGAAAATAAACCGCTCGCGGCATTGATAAGTTTGGCCTCCGCGGGAAGCCCGGTGACGAGTAATAGGGCCGCCGCCAGGGTGATCGTGGGCAAATAAACGGACTGTACGCCGCAGGCCAACGGCCGGAACCATCGGGGGCAACGCTTTCCGCGGGAAGCCTCCAACTCCAACATTGGACGCACATTGTGGCCATGAACCGGAAATTTTTGCGAGTCGAACAATTCTGACTTCCCTCTCCAATTCCGATTGGAGAGGGGCTGGGGGTGAGGCGAGGGTGAGGGGTGAGAGCTTAAATCAGACTCCACATTTCTCGCTGCTTCGCAGTTAAAAGCCGGTTCATGGAGAGGGCGAAATTTCCCTTTGCCATGAAAGGGCAATCCAAAAGTGACGTCCATCGTCCTTTGATGGCAGGCCTTTTCATGCTGTGGATGGCCGACGCCTCCATTCCGGGGGCGTTGCCGTGCCGCATTCGGCGCATTCGATTCGTCGCCAGCAATGTTCATGGACACCTCAAGTGACTTTTTCCCCTACCTCTCATTTACCGCAATTGGCCATCCTGCGGATATGTAACCCGGCTCGGTCCCGCTCCCCGCTTCCGCCAGATCGGTGATTTGCTCTTCGGCGGCGAATTGCCGCGCCGGATAGTCTATCGCGATGATAAAAAACATAAAAAATGGAAATGCGTTCAACCGGAAGGCGGCTTCGGTCCAGTTATACACGATGAACGCAAACAAAAAGGCCAACCGAAAGCGGCCCCACTCAAAATTGGCTAAAAGCGAGCGGCGGGCCTTGGCGTACGTCGCCAGCAGCAGGGCCATGGTAAGGCCCACGCCGACATAACCCAGGTTGAGATAAGTTTCGAGATAGCCATTATGGGCTTCGTTGAGAAAGGAGAGTTGACTTTGAATCTCCTCCCGGCGCTCGCCGAGCCAGAAGCTCTCAAATCCGGTCCCAATCACGGGATTGATTTTCCAATTCCAGAGCATGCGCCAGATGTCCGTTCTTCCCGTAAAGGTTTCGTTTCGTCCCAGGAGATGAATAACGTCGCCGAACAATCCGAAGGCAGCGCCCGCCAAAACACAGCCAATGACGCCGGCGCAGATGTAAACCCCAATGCGCTTGACGTTCACCCATCGGAAGTTGACCCCTAACATGATGGCCGCGCCCAGCACCAGCGCCACCAAAGACGTCGCGCTTTGCGCCTCATGCAGTAACCAGACGTCCATGCCTAAAAGGCCGACACAGAGAACCAATTCGCTTCGCCTGGCTTTCCCGGGGGCCCGGTTCCATACCTGTAACAGGTGCCAGAACAAAGCCGAACCCAAAATCCAGCAATCGAAACCAAGTTCGTTCTTGTTGGTTGCGATTCCCGTGTTATGCGCCACCCCCGTCCAATCGTCGAAGCCGCGTCCCAACCAGGGAAAATATTTGATGAACAGTATGGAAACCGGCAGCATCACATAGGCGCAACGTTTCATCAGCAGCGCAAACGATTCAAGCGGCTCAGGCTCGGTAAGAATGACCAAAGCCATCACCGGATCGCCGAACAATTTTATCCAGCGTTTGCTTGCCACATAAGGGAAGTCCGACCAAAGGACCGACAGCAAACAATACGCGAAATAAATGGCCACCCAGTGATTGTTCCGGAAGAACGTGGCGAAATTTATCCGGCGCTGATGAAGAACACGGATGCCGGCGAGGATGAGTAACAGGTAAAACGCCGCGTCAATCGGACTGCCATCCTCCACCGTAATCCCCCCGGTATGAATGCCAAAAATATCCAGCCATTGCGAAAGAAACCGGGAGCCGCTGCCGACAATGACCCAGAAAAACGGCAGCCACAGCGCGCTGGTTCCCTCCGGCCTTCCGCGTGCATCCCGCCAAAAAAGAAAGGCAATGAAGCCAAGCGTAAGATATAATGCGAGTGTTGGAGGCATTTTAATTCGGTTTTGCCGTGAATCTGCTTTTTATCATCGCCTGCCGGAAAACACCACGGCTCGAAGTTTTAAGCGAAGGATCTCTCGGTTTGAACGGCATCCGCCGGGCGTTCGACTAACTGGCTCACCAATCCCAGAAATTTCCGCCGTTCGGCGTGCCAACAGTTTCTTTCATAGACTCTTCGCCCCTTCTCCATCAGCGCCTGCAAGGCGAGTGGATTCTTATGCGCCCATTCAATCTTGGCGGCGAGATCATCCACGTTGTTTGGCTCAAAAAACAGCATCTCATCGCCCCTAAAATAATCGCCGATGCCCCGCGTCGAAGGAACTATGACCGGCTTGTTCATCGCCAGATATTCGAAAATCCGGGTTGGAAAATTGATCTGGGTGAAAGCTGTCAAACGATTGGGCACCACTCCCAAATCCGCGTTCGATATGTCACGCGCGATTTCCTCCAGCGTCTTGAACCCGTGAAATTGGACGGCATCGTCCACGTTGAGTTTTTGCGCCTGTGCCAGAATTTTGTCCAGATATTCGGTCGGTTCGCCATAGAGATGCAATCGGACGCCGGAAATTTTCCCGCGCAGTTTTGCTATCGCCGCAACCGCCAGATCCAGTCCGTGGCGCTCCACAATCAACCCGTGATACATCAGGGTGAAGCCTTTTTTGATTGGCGTTTTCCCGTCTCCGATTGGATTCGCCGCGTTTTCTCTTTCAATCGGTAATCGGCCGCCGGCAACCGGCAAATTTTTTCGCGGATTGAAAATGGCCCCCTCCGGCGAGTTCATGACCGTCTCGATTTTGTGCGGGGGACAGCTTCGCGACGTGAACAATTCCTTGAACGCTCGATTGGGCGTCAGCACCAGATCGGCAAACGCTATGCTCGCCCGCTCCATCTTCTTCAACCAACGGACGACCACGTGATCTTCGCGCAAACCATAGATGCTTTGGAACAACTCGGGCATCGGGTCGTGCAGGTCTAATATGATCTTTGCTCCGAACCACCGCGGAATCAGGCCGGCGAACACCAGAAAATCCGGCATATTGTGGACATGCACGAGTTTATAACGCCTTTTGAAACTCCAAACAGAAAGCAGAAAAAACGAAACGGCCAAAAACCAGGCGTATTGTAAAATATAAACGAGCTTGCCCGCGCGCCGCCGCTTGAGCGGAATGCGAACGACATTCACACCATTGATGTTTTCACGCGACAATTCGGAATTGTTCTTGCGAAGACAGATCACATCCACCTCCGCGCCCGTGCTATTTAAAGCCTCCGCCTCCCGGCGCGGCCGCGGATCGGACGCATAATAAGAATACAAAACGACTGCGGCGGCCATTTTTTCCAGCGAAATGTCCGTATCATCCCCGTTGGCGGCGCCCTGCGTATTGGCTTCATAGTGCGTGTGCTTGTCAGCCCGATGATTTTCCTTGTACCATCGCGCGATGTCCCGCGGAAGCGGATTCCAGTATTCGCGCGCATAGACCCGTTGGACATGTTGCAGAAAATCCTCATACCAAACCGCCGGATATTCTGATGCATCCAGCTTGTTGCCGAATCCAACGTAATCCGGATGCACGTTCAGCAAGGCCATCCCGCCGCGCGCGACCAGCCAATCCAACTTGGTCTTCCAGATTTCCGGCGACTTTTCATCGAGCACCAGATAGAGCGTCGAGTCTTGCGGCAGGGTGTAGGGCAACTCCACGTACCCGCCCCCGTTCCCATCGGATATCCAAAAGGGAAAGATCGTATTGGCGCCCTCCGGCTGCGGCTCGAACGGATCGGTGTCAAAGGTGGATGCATCGTATTCAATCTTTAAATGATGCAGGCGTTCGCGATCATGAAGCATGAACGCCGCCCGAAACCCGCTCGCATTCCAATCCTTGAGATAGCCATTGATGCTGCGCGCGCTCTTGTGAAAATCGTTCCGGCGCCAATACAGCTTTCCATCGTGCCGCAGGTCGTGGACACCCACTTCAAACCCATTGAGCAGAAGCTCATTGCGCAATTCGCGCGGGACCCGGTAACCACCCTCGGGGATGAAATTAAACGATGAGTGAAAGCCGTATTTGCGCTCCAAGTCCATCAGTTCGCGGCATTTTGCCAGCCCCGCCGCGCTTTCCACGTCGTGCGTCAGAACCAGCGCAAATCTTTTTCCATTCGGCCAGCCCCGCCAGTTCTCAGGTGCGCGCCCGGCGTTTTCATTGATCGGCCACACCTGTTTGAATGCCTCCCGCTTGCGGCGCGCGATGAATCGGCGCAGACCCATCCGCAGCCGCCACGGCAGATAGGGCTTGAACCGGTAATAGATCCGGTTGCTGAATAACGACGCAGGCATTTAAAAACCCTTTGGGCGGCGGCGTCCCCGACAACGGGCCGGGGCGCCGCCGACCGGTTACGATTGCAATCCTCAGAAATCCGCCAGGGTCTCGCGATGAAGCAGGTCCGGAATGTACTTGCGCGTCTTGTTCAACACGATGCCCACCTTGGTCTTCGAAAGCGACAGCAGTTCAATCGCCTGCTGCGCCGCATCGCGCTCGGTGCGTTCTGCCTGAATCACCAGGAGAATCATGTCCATGAACCCCGCCAGCCGCGACGTGATGCTCGTCTGGCTCACCGGTGGCATGTCGAAAATGACATAACTGTAATCGCTCGCCTTTAACCGCGGCAGCAGCGACGCAAAATGGCGCGGCAGTATCCGCTGGTATTTTTCGTCGGGCGAGCCGGCGGTGACAACATAGAGGTTCTCCTGGACAAAGGCGTTGTCCCGAACGCCGGATTCCAAGGCTTCCTCCAGCCCGCAACTGGGTCTGCCCATGAAAAATTGTTGCGAGACTCCCGGCTCGGATTTCATGTCCACCAATAAAACACGCTCCCCAAATTCGGCGAGCGAGATGGCCACGCCCGCCGCAATGGCGCTCACCCCGCAGCCTTTTTCCGTCCCGGTGACAGCCACCAGCTTGGATCGCGTGGTCCCGGAGCTTTCAAAGTAATTCAAGAGCCGGTCACGCAGCGCATCGTAAAAGCGGTTCAGGCAACCGCTCGTTTCCCACGAGAGGATTCCCGCCCCGTTTTCGGCCGCGTATTCAATCCCATTGCCATCGGCGCTTTGGAACTGCAACCGACGCCGTTCCGCCGCCTGCGCCAGATGACGATGCCCGTTCCGGCTGATGTCCGGGATTGAAATCAGCAGCGGCAATTTCAAGCGCGTCTCAATTTCCTTCGAGCGCCTCACGGACGTGTCCAGGTAAAATTCAATCAAGAATGCCCAGGCCAGGCCCGCGCCAATCCCCCCGCCTATCATCGCCGCCATGGTTTTAACCCGTGACGTGTTGTCCTTGCTCGGCGGGGTCGGCTCTTCGATCGGACTGATATTCGACACCCGCCCCGGGCCGAGTGTCTCATTGATTTGAGCTTGCTCCAGGCTCGTCGCAAAGTATTGATAATTGGCTTCCAACATTTCTTTCTGACGCTGAAGGTCCGCGATTTTTGTTTCCGCCGTGTCCACTTTGAAAGCTTCCGCCTGTAACCCGGCCAATTCCTGTTTCAGGACGGAAATTTTGGCTTGGAGTGAGAGCGGCTGCACGTTGGCCGCCCCCTCGGAGGATTGCTCATTGTTTTCTTCCGCGGGGTTTGACGAGGGCATGTAGGTGCCAATCAAACTGGGATAACTGTCCTCCAGGTTCTTCTTCAGCAGTTCCGTTTGTGCGATTTGCAGGCGCACCTCCTGCACCAGCTCATTCTCATCCGTGAATCCGTATTGCGAGAAATACTGGTTTTGGCGATTTTGCAGATACTCCAGGTGCGCGCATACCCGCTGGTATTCATCCACCCGGGACGGCGGCACATACGGAGTGGCCGCTGGAGCGGCGGCATTGGTTGATTGTCGGGATTCAGCCTTGAGCACTCCCTCCTGGGCCGCCAAATCCGCTTCCGCTTCAAATAGTTGCTGCCGAAGATCGGCAATTTGGTCGGTATAGGACGCCTCCGCATCTGCCACGGATATGATCCCCGCGCCCGTCTTCGCCGCCCGCAACTCATCGTCTATCTGGTCAATTTGCGATCGCAACTCCGCCGTTTCCTGCGCCAGAAAATCATCCGACATGCTGGACTGATGCACCTGCAAATACTTGTTCAAGTAAACCGCGATAACATCCGAAAGCACCGGCTGCACCACCGAAGGGTCCTTGCTGCGAAATACCAGATGAATCACGCTGCTGTCCTTCGGCGCCTCAACCGTCAGATTTCGTTTGATGATGTCCGCCGCCTGCACCGGATCGTTCCCCCCTTGATACTGCGCCAGAATTTTATCCGGCCCGACATCTTTCGCCACCTGTTCGGCAACGTCATAACTCGATAATATTTCCATCTCCGAGTTCATGATGCTTTGCCCCATCGCATCCGGCGATGTCACCGCATCCTTGGCGTCCGGGCTTACCGCCCGGTTATCCAGCACGTATCGGATGAACAGCATGGCTTCCGATTGAAACGGTGGCGGATAAAACCACCAATATCCCGCCGCCGCGGCCACGCCCGCCAGCGAGAGAAGAATGATCTTCCATTTGTGCCGAAAAAGAATGAAGTAAATGTCCCCCGGCGTCATCCCGGGCGGCTCATTCGTTTGATTGTGGTTGGTTGTTTTCATTTTTGCTTTCTTTTAACCATGGGGAAAAAGGAAGGATTCATGGAGGACAGCCTTGAGAAGGGTCCGTAAGCCGCCTGTCATCCAAGTTCAATCTTTCATTTTATCCGACAGCCTCCGTGGTTGTGGTTATGCCCAGTGCCGATACAATATCCTGCCCAGAAAACGCGAAATCGGGATCGGTAATGCCCGGAACACCAGGTTGTGCAACCCGTGAGATTCGTCCCGCGCCGGAATATATTTCTTCTCGTCCAGCGAAAACCGGAAGTAGCCGATGGATTTTTCCCGCGTATTCCAGCCCAATTTGAACCGCCGCAGGCCCGCGTTGCCGAGGGACGTCCGGCCCAAATCCAATTTTTTCACGCCCGCACGCGCCAGCCGGCCAATCGCCGCCCACATCACCAGATTGTTTCCGCGCAGATTTTGAAAGGCGTCGTCCGACGCCCCGAATTTATAGATCGCCCTTTCGCCGAAATGAAAAAAAATCGCGCCGGCCACCGGAACTTTCTTTCGCCGCGCCATGGCCACAAAGCCCAGGCCTTCCGACAATACGTGTTTATGGATGTTTTTGAAAAACACAAAGGGCTGCGGAGGCAACCCATGTTTCTTCCGCGACAGGCATTGCAACGAATAAAACGTCCGGACTTCGGCCAGCTCCTGCGATATCTCCACGCGCACGCCTTCCTTTTCGGCCTTGCGAATGGCCCGCCGCACCGGGCTTTTTAATTTGCCGAAAAATTCATTTTCGTCCGCTGATAAATCCAAAGTGTGCCCGTAAAACGAAACCGATGGCGGCGCTCCGGGATTAAATTCGCGGCCGCCGCGGATTTCCAGATAGTCCCACCCGCGAAGAAGGCCAATTACCTGCGCATTCCGAAAAAGTTCGATGAATGAAGCCTGGTTCGAACATACCGGCTTGCAGTCATCGGTGAATGGCAGCGCCACGCCGCGCCAGCCAGTCAGGCGGCTGCTCACTTCCATCAGTGGCAACAGCGAGCGAACGGCGCCTCCCTCGTGGCCGACAAAATAAATCGGTTTGTAACCGTACGTTTCCGCCAGCACCTTCGCCCACGCCGTCGTGTGAAAAAATGACAGGTTCGGATGTTGCCGGATGCGAAGGTCCCAATCCGAATGCTCCAGCGGATTCGTCCATTGCACGCCGCTGGCTTCCGACGGGGCAGGCAGTCCTGGAACCGGACCAATTCGTTGCGATATTAAACTTCCAACGAACACAAAATTTCCTGGCGTTGATTTTTCAAGAGAGCCTTCAAAATGCGGGCTGGGTTGCCGGCGACAATCGTGTTGGGCGGTACGTCCCGCGTCACGACGCTGCCGGCCCCGACAATCGCATTCTCGCCGATGGTGATTCCGCAGAGCAGGACGGCCCCGGAACCTATGGAGGCGCGGCGTTTTACTACCGTCGGCACGCATTCCCAGTCGGTTTCGCCCTGCAATTCCCCGTTTCCATTCGTTGCGCGCGGATAACGGTCGTTCGTAAACACCACGTGATGACCAATGAATACCTCATCCTCCAGAGTGACCCCTTCGCAAATAAACGTGTGGCTGGAAATTTTGCAACGATTCCCAATCTTTGCGCCCTTTTGAATCTCGACAAATGTGCCGATCTTCACGTCGTCGCCAATTTCGCAGCCATAAAGATTCGTGAAATTATAAATCCCGACATCTCTTCCCAGTCGCACGTCCCCGGCAATCTGTCTCACGCCTCCGCCTGGCCCCGGCGCGGCAGCGCATGGTTCCTGCCCGCTCATGACACAACCATTCCCGGCGCGACGACCGGTAAAACTTTTTTGATCATTTTTACCGTGCGTTTCCTTCCGCCGAGCGCCACCACCGGGACCCTCCGCGCGCCCGCCCCGTGCAAATCATCCCCGTGCCCATTGCCATTCAATTGTGTCGCCGCCTGCTCTGCGGAAAATCGGACCGGTGCGCCGCCCTGCCGGAGAGACTCGGAAGATGCTTCCAATATGCGGACAAGGTTCAGGCCGTTTTTCCCGTCCGTCAACGGCGTCGTCCCGTTCTTGATGCAGTCCAGGAAGTGTTGGCATTCGCTCCGCAACGGCTCTTCCTGTTTGACGTACGGTACGTAAACGTCACCGTAGTGATACGCGTATTGAAATTCCGCAAAGGTGTCATAGTGTGGCGGGATTTCCACGCGCGCATCGAACACGCGGATCTTTTCCAACGGCGCCACGTCGTCATACACGATCATCCGCTTGCTCCCGACAATCGTCATTTCACGCACCTTGCGTGGATCCAACCAGCTATTGTGGATAATGGCGGTTCGTTGTTTCGGAAACGTCAGGCAGATCGTCGTCACATCTTCAATGCCGGGCGTGATGTGCGCGCAACCGCGGCAATTCACTTCCGTCGGCGGGTCGCCCATGATGTGTTGGATGATCGAGATATCATGCGGCGCCAGGTCCCACGCCACGTTGATGTCCTTTTGGAACAGCCCCAGGTTTAACCGCCGCGCGCAGATGTACCGGATGTCGCCAATATCGCCGTGCTCGACGATCTCCTGGATCTTTCGCACGACCGGCGAATAGAGAAATGTATGCCCCGTCATCAGCACCAGGCCTTTCTTTCGCGCGATTTCTATCAACTCCTCGCATTCCGCCGAGGAACCCGCCATCGGTTTCTCGATGAACGTATGCTTTCCCGCCTGCAGACTGGCCTTGGCCATCGGATAGTGCCATTTGACCGCGGTGGCAACGACCACTGCGTCCAAGCCGACCCCATTGAGCATGAACCCAAAATCGGTGGCGCGCTGGACGTCAGGGTAGAGCGATCTGAGATGCTCCAGCCGGTCTTCGCTCGTATCGCACATCATTTTCAATTGGCAGTCGGCCAGTGTCTTAAAATTTCGGACCAGGTTCGGTCCCCAATAGCCGCAGCCAACGACGCCAATTTTAATCGGTTTTGTCATGATAAAATTTTGGTTGATGCCGGCAACTGCCGGAAATGGAAAGACGGGCGGGAACAGTTATTGATTCACCGCCGGCGTATGGAAAATCTCCCGCTCAAGCGCCTTGGGCCCCAACACTTTGGCTGCCCCGGTCCTCGCCGCTGAATTTTTGTGCTTCCGGGCGTCGAACATTTGAATGACCAGCGCCGGAATGGTTTTGAAGATGATTTCGAGGTCGAGCAACAGACTGCGGCGCGTCCCGTATTCGATGTCCAAACGGATCATTTCCTTGAACGTGGTCCGGTTTTTCCCGCTGACCTGCCAGAGTCCCGTGAGGCCGGGCGCAACGTTAATGCGCTCGCGTTGCCGGGAATCATAGTGCTCAAACTCGTAGGGCATGCACGGACGCGGGCCAACCAGGCTCATCTCGCCGCGGAGCACATTGAGAAGTTGCGGCAATTCGTCCAAGCCGGAAGAACGGAGGAAGCCTCCGAAGGGTATGATCCGCGGATCCCGCGAATCCAGTTTTATCATCGGGGCGTCCGATTGAATCAATTGCCGCAAATGGCCCTCATGGGGATGCGATTGGGCGCCCACAAACATCGTGCGGAATTTGATGCAAAGAAATTTTTGCCCGCGCCAGCCGATGCGTTCCTGTTTAAAGAAGATGGGGCCGTCTGAAACCAGTTTGATCACGGCCGCGACCATCAGGGCCACAGGAATCAAAAGAGGTGAAACCAAGACGATGAGGCTGATGTCCAAGACCCGTTTCCAGCGGGGAATTCCGTTTCTCTCCCGCCCATCTTTTCCTTTGACCCTATTCATTAAAGTAAAGCTCCGCACTTGTTGCTTTCCCAACTTTCTTCCCAACCCGTTCCGGCGCTCTCGCCGGATTATTAAACCCGCGCCGTTTCCCGGCGCGCCAACACCGGCGCCAGATGCGCCAGCGTGTTTTCAACCAGTACCACGGATTCCCGCGCCACTTCCACCGGCGTGGGTTGTCCCAAAACTTCGAGTAAAATCTGGACGCGCCTTTTCGCCGGCATATTGCGCAGCACGTAGGCGTGCATCCCGGCAAAAGCCCCGTTGGCCACGGAAACTTCGCTGCCAGGCGTCAGACGGTTTTCCACCGTCAGCGGCTCGTCCGCCTCAAAACAATCCTGCAATTCTTCGATGATCGCGTCCTCCACAACGGGAATCTGTCCGCCAAAATGAACGAGGCTGCCAATGCCGTTGGTGTGCTTGATTTCATCGAGCTTTTCGTCAATCAGGCAATGGACGAATAGATAGCACGGAAACAGCGGCTCAATGCAGCGGACCGCGCCGCGCCGGGTGGCGCGCTCAATCCGCAACCGCGGCAGAAAAACTTCCAACTGAAGATTTTTTTGCAGATTGGCCGCGGCAATATGTTCGTGCTTCGGCTTGGTCCGCGCACAGTACCACTTCGGGCACTCGAATGTATCCTCCATGTTCACGCCGGAATGACTAACATAAAGAGTGCCAAGCGCCTTTGAGGCGGAAATTTTTGATATTTAAGGACTTTTCAGGCGCGCGCGGCGCGAATTGCAATTTCTTCCGCTGCAATTTGCACAAGCTCGTCGAAAAACTTTTCGCTTTTTATTTACGAGTGTGGCCTTTCCGTTACATTTTCCCGTAAATGCTCCAGTTGGATTATTTGGCGGAACTTTTTGAGGAAAACCGCCCCGCCGCGTTCGCGACTGTAAAGGAATTTTACATTGCGAAAAAAAAATTTGATTTCAATTCCCGTCCGGCCGTCATGGGCGTCGTCAATTTATCCTCTGACTCGTGGTATCGGGAAAGCGTCTGTCTCTCCCCGGAAGCCGCCGTCGAACGCGGGAAAATGTTGACCGCCCAGGGCGCCGACATTGTGGACGTCGGCGCCGAATCAACCTTGGCGCATGCCGCGCGGGCCGATGACGCGGCGCAAAAATCAAGATTGTTGCCCGCCATCAAACTGTTGCGCGCCGAGAAAATCCTGGTATCGGCTGAAACCTATTCCCCAACAGTCACCCGCGCGGTCCTCGCCGCGGGCGCCAATATCTTGAATCTCACCGGCACGGCTCATTCCAGGGAAATTTTCAAAATGGCGTCGCAGCATGATGCCGCCGTGATTATCTGTTATGTCCAGGGAAGAAATGTCCGCGAAGTCGGCGATTTTGATTTCAGCCCGGATCCCATCGCGAAAATGCGGGAATATTTTTCCAGGCAGATAGAGGCCGCGGAGCGCGCCGGGGTGACACGTATCTTCCTCGATCCCGGCCTCGGATTTTATTATCGCAACCTGCAGGACAGCGCGGTGCGCGTGCGCCATCAAATGACCATCTTTCTGAATACGTTCCGCCTGCGGACCCTCGGATGGCCCGTTTGCCACGCCTTGCCCCACGCCTTTGAATTCTTTCGCGATCAGGTCCGCTGCGCGGAGCCATTTTTCGCGGTGCTCGCCGCGCTGGGCAGGACGGATTTGTTTCGCACGCACGAAGTGCCGCGGGTCAAGGCAGTGATCGAGATAATGAAGACCTTCAAAAATATGGGAGACCACGCGCAAGGTCCCTGTTTTTATTAAAAATGGCCGGCGGTTGACCACGGAAAACTTCGGTCGCGTCCTGATTTGATTGGCCGGCTTCATTGCTTTGCAATTCCCGCCGTCTGCGCCAGTCCTCTGGCGCTTTGATAGGGACGCATTGCGGAAAGAAACGATGAGTGATTTCCAGGGGCTGTTCGCCGGCGAACGCAAAGCGGTAGCCGCCGTCGCGCTGGCGCGCTCTGGCGTGCCGCGGGAGGACTACCGCAAAACGCAAAGCGACTGCGCGGAGGCCGCCGGAAACTTTGCGCCAGCTTGTGGAGTGCGCCAGTCCTCTGGCGCTTTTCAAGGAGCCGCGGCCTGGAGGAAAAACCAAATTTCCCGCGCCCACTCCACTGGCGAAAGTAAAGCGGTCCCGCGCATGAGGCTGCCAAACTCGATTATCTTTATCTGAGCAAAGCCGTCCATAAACGCACGTGTCGCCCCGTCGCGTCGGAGTGCAACGAAGGCGGAAGGCCAAGCCGCAGTTGGCTCCAGCGCGAGCCGGTATGATTTTCGACCATCTCACCAATCTGCTGCTTTGGCATCGCTGGTGGACTCCAAAAAGCGCGTCTGAAGTGGCTCCTCAATAATGTTGCTGCCCTCGCGGCGAACGCGGAACGCACGTGCTGACGGACGAGATGTGATAACCTCGGCAATTGTATCGCCAATAAAGTGAACTGCCGCACCGTCCTCGATAGCGTAACCTGCGGGCAACGCTCCCTGCTGGATGAGCGAGTGGAATGATGGACGCCTGCCTGCCTCGCCGTCGTAATGCGGTGAGCAACTGCCGGATAGAAAACCGAGACATTCCATCGCACCTAGCGCGCCTGCCGAATCGGTGTGGCCATGCTCGAACCAACAAATGGCTCCGGCGCTGAGTCCGCAAAGCACTACGCCACTCTCCCAAGCGCGGCGCAACATGGCGTCAAACTTACATGCCCGCCAGATAGCAAGCATATTGCGGGTGTTGCCACCGCCGACGTAAATGACATCGCACTCGGCGACAGAAGCCGCCAAGTCGGGGGGCTGACGAAATAACGAAAGATGGCGAGGCCGACAAGGCAGCGTGGAAAAAGCGGTGTAGAAGCGGACGATATAACCATCCGAATCACCGCTGGCGGTGGGAACAAAATAAACGGACGGATTTGGGATGCGGGCGTGCTGAAGGATATAACGGTCAAGTCGGAGATTGTCTGGCTCCATGGAGAAACCACCACCACCCATAGCGATAATGTGCCTATTTTGCATGACGCGAAATGACGCCTAATGTTCCAAAGCAGCCACGGCCACCGGCGGCTGGCTCACGCCTGCAATCTGGACTCCCACATTTCTTCATGCAATTGAAAAGTTAGGGGCGGTGGATGGCGGCGCCGGGCGCGAGCCTGCATGAAAACTCATTTTCCGGCCATCCCATCCATCTGCTCCTATCATCAAAATGCGTCGTAAATCAAATGTGAGCGAAATTTTTTCACGTCCGGGAATTTTCACACAGGCTCGCGCAACGTTACGCGGATTTGTGCCTCTCATAATACCGACGTAAGAACGAACTGCCCAGGAACAAGAGGCCTGGGACAGCCAAAAGAATGAAAAAAAGAGAATGCCGCCAGTGGACTCTTTCAGCCACAACAAACAAAACCCATCCAACGAGCGACACAATGCCTCCAACAAGTTCCCAGCGCCATGCGAAGAGAATACCTAATAACACCAGCGCAAGTGCGAGAAAGCCAATCTGGATGACCAATGGCTGCGTCAACACATTGGGCATACCTTCACCTATCGCGAGAATTAGCGTGAGTCCGACCAGCACGATTCCAACAACTCGTGCAGTCCAGCGAAAGATAGTTGCGAGCAACTTGATGTTCATATCCGCCTAACCAATAAGCCACTCCGACCGGCAAGTGGCTCCGCAAGCTCGATAATCGTTGTGTCATCTAAACCATCCATACGAAGGCAGAAGGCGCAGTCGCCGTTGGCTCCAGTGCCGTTTAGGCGACGCTGTTTCAGTGAAGCAAAGCATGAGTTGCGTGTGTGACCGCCGCTCCCGCTCGAAGCGAGGCGGCGACCATCGTGGCCTCAACGATCTCAGCGTCGGTTGCACCCGCCTTCCGCGCGTTGCCGCTGTGGATATCAATGCAATATGGGCATTGCGTGGTTAGCGCAACAGCGACCGCAATCAGTTCCTTGTATTTAACCGGAATTGCTCCGTCAGCTACGGCCGCCTTGTCAAAGGCCCAAAAGGCCTTCATCACCGCGGGCGCAAGGCTGTCCATGCTCTTCAGTTTGGCTAGGTTTTCTTTGTTATACATGTGTATTTGTCCGGTTGATGTGTGTAGTCGCCTGACGACTCAACTGAGCCACCGCCGACTTGCGACGTGAACCCGGCAGCAGAATGGCAAACGCCAACGGCGGATGGCTTCGGCGACTTGCTA
>DATJSQ010000133.1:0-16021 GCA_035503995.1 Verrucomicrobiia bacterium
TGTCCGCCCCCAGGTTCTGCACCTCGAATTGTCCGGCCGTCACCGTCGCCACGTCGTAATCGTTCAAATAAACCACTCTTTTCGTGTGCGCCACGATGGCATTGGCGTCGCTGGCCAGAAAATTCTCGCCTTTGCCGATGCCGATGATCAGCGGCGATCCTCGCCGCGCGCCGACGATTTTATCCGGTTCATCCGCGCAAATGACGGCAATCCCGTAAGTGCCGATGACCTCCCGCAGCGCGTCGGAAACGGCACGGGTCAGATTCCGGACGCGTTGTTTGCCGTAATAATCGCCAATCAAATGCGCGAGCACTTCGGTGTCCGTATCGGACCTGAATTTATGGCCGGCGGCCCGCAGCCGGTCCTTGAGCGCGTCGTAGTTTTCAATGACGCCGTTGTGGACGACCGCAATGCGTTCCGTCTGGTCAAAATGCGGGTGGCAATTTTTGTCCGAGGGAATCCCGTGGGTGGCCCAGCGCGTGTGGCCGATGCCGAGCGTTCCCGACACGGGGTCGGACTGCAGGACGGTGGCCAGGCCGCTGTCAATCCGTCCCACTTTCTTGCGCATCAACAAATCGGCTTCCCGCAAAACCGCCACGCCCGCGCTGTCGTAACCGCGATATTCCAGCCGTCGCAATCCTTCGAGCAGGATCGGCGAGGCCGCTTTCTTGCCAACGTATCCAATGATTCCACACATGTGATTTCTTTAATTTCAGGTTTTCAGTTCTGAATTGGACCGCAATATCCAATCCGCCGCGCCAGCCAGATCGTCCACCACAATGGCCCGCGAAATTTTTTCGCCCGAGTCCCGTTCCACTTCCGTCCCGTAGCCGGTGCGGACCAGAATGCTCTTTTTGACGCCGGCGTTCCAGCCGCATTCAAGATCAATCAGTTTGTCCCCGGCCAAAAAACTTTGCGACAGGTCCAGATTGAACTCATCCCGCGCATCGAACAAAAATTGCGGCGACGGTTTGCGTCCGCGGCTCGGTTGTCCGGGCGCTTCCGGAGCAATGTAAATTTTTTCCAGTTCGATGCCGTCACGTGCCAGCTCATCCGACAGATGGTGGTTCACTTTTTCCACGTCGGCCATCGTAAAATAGCCCCGGCCGACCCCCGACTGGTTCGAGACGATGAACAATTGGTATCCCGCGGCGCAAAGTCTTTTCAGTCCTGTTCGCGTGCCGGGGAAAATCTTCACGTCTTCGGGACGGCTCAGGTAACCCTGTTCGGCGATCATGGTGCCGTCGCGGTCGAGAAAAATTGCCCGGTTCACGCCGCAAATTGTGGTGTGATTTTGCCAAGAATGGAATTGAATTTTTATCCATCCCCGCGCATCATGCCATCGTTTCCGTTGGTATTTTAACAATTAATCCATATTCACATGAGCAAAGGCAGACTTGGAATTTTGGTTGGCGGCGGCCCGGCGCCCGGCATTAATGGGGTCATCGCCGCAGCCACCATCGAAGGCATCAACAACGGTTTCGAGGTCATCGGTTTTCGCGACGGCTTCAAATGGCTGGCACAGGGCGATGTGCATCAGTGCAAGCCGTTGTCCATCCGCGATGTTTCCGGCATCCATTTGCGCGGCGGCTCCATCCTGGGAACCGCCCGCACCAACCCCACCAAGTCCGAGGAACAGATGAAGCATGTCTTCGCCGCGTTCGAGAAACTCGGCATCACCACCCTGGTCACCATTGGTGGCGACGACACCGCGTATTCCGCCAGCCAGGTTTGCAAACGTAGCAACGGCAAAATCAGGGTCGCGCATGTCCCCAAGACCATTGACAACGATTTGCCGCTGCCGGGTTCAACGCCGACCTTCGGTTTCGAGACCGCCCGCCATTACGGCGTCCATCTGGTGCGCAATCTCATGGAAGACGCGCGCACCACCTCGCGGTGGTATATCATCGTTTGCATGGGTCGCGCCGCCGGCCATCTGGCGTTGGGCATCGGCAAAGCCGCCGCCGCCACCCTCGTCATCATTCCCGAGGAATTTCACAAAAAGCAGGTCACCGTGGATGAAGTTTGCGACGTCATCATCGCGTCCATTATCAAACGCCGCGCCGAGGGTTCCCAATACGGCCTCGTCATTCTTGCCGAGGGACTCATCGAAGCAATGGGCGAGCAGGGCCTCGTCAAGGCGCTCCCGGAAGGTGAATTGAGCCGCTACGGCAAAGTCATGCGCGACGACCATGGCCATTTGCGCCTCGGCGAAATCGAATTCGGCCGCCTGATGAAAGACCTTCTCAACGCCCGCCTCGAGAAGCTCGACCTGAAAACAACGTTCATTGACAAGGACCTCGGCTACGAGTTGCGTTGCGCCGACCCGATTCCGTTCGATGCCGAATACACGCGCGATCTCGGTTACGGCGCCGTGAAATTTTTGCTTTCACCCGAATCCGAAAAATACGGCGCCATCATCAGCTTCGTGGACGGCAAGATGAATCCGCTGCCGTTCGAGAAAATGCTCGATCCCAGGACCGGCCGCATGCAGAACCGCAAGGTCAACGTGGATGGCGAAGCGTTCGAATGCGCCCAGGCCTACATGATCCGGCTGGAACGCGAAGATTTGGAAGATCCGAAAAAGCTCGCCAAATTGGCCGGCGCCTCCTCGATGTCGCCGGAACAATTTCGCGAGCGGTTCGGCTACTTGGTGCGATAACGCAGGATCCCCCCATTCCGCATTGAAATGGCGCTGGAACAAATCCCGCGTTACATTCGCGCATGTTTATCGCCGGACTGGGCACCGCCGCGCCCCCGCATCGCTACACGCAACGCGAGTGCTGGGACGCCGTGGAAAAATCCCCGCGCAGCCTCCAGCTCAAGCCGCGCTCGCGCGCCATTCTAAAAAAAATCCTCTGCGGCGAAAATGGCATCGCTTCACGGCACCTGGCCCTCGAGCCGCTGGCCGAGGTCTTTGAACTCACCCCCGACATCCTGCACGCGCGCTTTGCGGAACACGCCCCGGCCTTGGCGGTCGCCGCCGCCAGACGCGCCCTGCGCAACGCCGCCTCCCCGCCTAAAAACATTGACGCCATCCTCATCAGCACCTGCACCGGTTACCTGTGCCCCGGCCTGACCAGCTATGTCAGTGAGCGCCTTGGCCTGCGCGAAAACGTCTTCGCGCTCGATTTGGTCGGACAGGGCTGCGGCGCCGCCCTGCCAAATTTGCGGGCGGCCGAGGCAATCCTGGCCGCCGGCCGCGCCGAATATGTCCTCTCCATCTGTGTCGAGATTTGCAGCGCCGCCTTTTTCCTCGATGATGATCCCGGCGTCCTGGTGAGCGCCTGCCTCTTCGGCGACGGCGCGGGCGCGACCGTGCTGGCCAATGAGCCGGACAAAAAAGGGCGTCGGGTTGAATGGAAATTTTCCGCATCCCATCTTGCGCCCGAAAAACGCGACACGCTCCGGTTCGGCCATAAAAATGGAATGCTGCGAAACATGCTGTCGCCGCAGGTGCCGCAAATCGCCGGCGCGGCCGCCGCCAAGTTGTGCGCCGAAACCATTGCCGCCGCCGGAGTCCGCCGCGAAAAAATTTCCGGCTGGATTTTACACACGGGTGGACGGGACGTTTTGCTGGCGTTGCGCGAGCAATTGGAGCTGAACGAATCCGATCTCCGCCACAGCGCCGCCGTTCTCCGGGAATTCGGCAACATCAGCAGCCCCACCGTCTTCTTTGTGCTCGAACGCGCCTTGCGTGACACCGTGCCGGATGGACTTTGGTGGATGAGCTCGTTTGGCGCGGGCTTCAGCTGCCACGGCGCTTTGTTGGAAGTGCGGTGACGGCAAACTCACACCCTGCGGCCAACAATAATCAAGTCCCGCTCCCGGCCATCGAGCAGCGCCACCCCCGGCAGCCGTCCCCATTGCTGAAATTCCAGTTTCTCGAAAAGTCCCAGGCTTGGCCCGTTGTGCGCAAAGATAAATCCCAACAACGTCGTCACCCCGATTTGGCCCGCGTGTTCGATGCTGCGGCGCACCAGTTGCGTGCCCAGACCCTGCCGCCGATGCTCCGGCCCCACATAAACGCTCACCTCGCATGTCCGGTCGTATGCCGGACGCCCATAAAAGGACGAATAACTCAACCAACCCGCAATCCGCCCGTCCTCTTCCGCCACCCAGAGCGGGCGGCGCGCGGGAGAATGCTCCGCAAACCATTTTTCCCGGCTCGCCACCGAAACGGGTTCCGTGTCGGCCGTAACCATCCGGGTCGGGATCGTTGAATTGTAGATGGCAACGATGGCCGGCAGGTCTTCAATGATGGCGTCGCGAAATCGCATGGGCTTGATGCCGCTGGCTATTATGACGTACTTTTTCAAAAATAGCCCGGCAAATTTTGGCCGCCCGTTATGGCCTTTGAAGAAAAACTGTATCTGAAAATGCCTTAAGGTTTTAGTTGCCACGGCCCGCCCCGCGCGGTCAAATAGCCCCACACAAGGACCATGAGCCGCATTGTTGAACCGGAAATTCTCGATACGCTGCCGCCGGACGATCCGCGCGCGGCCCGTTCGCGCCGTGATTTGCGCCGCGTCAATTGGTTCATGGCCAACCCCGCCATCATGGCCAGGGCGCTCCGGCAAAATATCCCGGGACAACCCGGACAAATCGCCGAACTGGGAGCAGGCGACGGGCATTTTCTTCGTTGCGTTGCCGAAAAGCTGGCCTGGCAAAATGTCCATGCGGTCCTGCTCGACCAGCAAAATACTGTCTCCGCCGAGGCCCTTGCCGCGCTTTCAAAAATCACCTGGCGGCCCGAGACGGTTGTCGCCGACGTCTTTGATTGGGATGGCCCCGCGGAAATCATCATCGCCAATCTGTTCATTCACCATTTTGACGACGCCAGGCTCGCTCAATTGCTGCAAAAAATTTCCCGCAATGCCACCCTGTTCATTGCCCTGGAACCGCACCGCTTCTATTTTCCGTTTCCCTGCGCGCTCACAACACTGGTCGTCGGCTGCTCGCGGGTGACGATCCATGACGCCGAGGCCAGCATCCGCGCCGGATTTGTTCGCCGCGAGATTTCGGATCTTTGGCCGGACAAAACAAACTGGCAACTGACCGAACGCCGCGCCGGCTTCTTCAGCCACTTGTTCGTTGCCAGGAGGACCTGAAATGCGGACCGCAAAACCCATTCAAATCATCGGCGGCGGCCTGGCCGGGCTGACCCTGGGGATCGCCCTGCGCCGCCGCGGTGTTCCGGCGGTCATTTTTGAAGCCGCTCATTATCCCCGCCACCGCGTTTGCGGCGAATTTATCAGCGGCAGCGGATTGACGGTCCTGGAAAGGCTCGATTTAAGGCGGAAATTTCTGGACGCCGGCGCGCACGAGGCGCATTCGGCGGTTTTTATTTCAGAAAAATCCCCCTCCCCGGCGCATCGTCTGCCATCAACCGCGCTGTGCCTCTCGCGGTGGGTGATGGACAAATTGCTCGCCGACGAATTTCAAATGATGGGCGGCGAGTTGCGCTGCGGAGAACGGTGGCGCGGTGAAATGGGCGAAGGCATCGTGCGCGCCAGCGGACGGCAATTGCGGCCGCTTGAAAACGGCCCGCGCTGGTTTGGATTAAAGGCCCACGCAAAAAACGTTTCGCTCAAAGCCGATCTCGAGATGCATGTCTTCAAAAACTGTTACGTCGGCCTCTGCACGCTTGCCGGCGGCGTGGTGAACATTTGCGGCCTGTTCCGCCGCAACGGCGAACTTCATCCGCCGCAAGACCGCTTCGATTCGCTGCGTGGAAATCCCGGATCCCTTCTGCATCAACAACTCGCCGGCGCCGAGTTTGCCGATGAGTCATTTTGTTCCGTCGCCGGCCTCCCGCTCCGGCCGCAACGCGCGTCCCAACACCCGGAACTCAGCATTGGCGACGCGCTGACGATGATTCCGCCGGTGACCGGGAACGGCATGTCGCTGGCCTTTGAATCGGCGCAAATCGCCGCCGAACCCCTCGTCGCCTACCATCGCGGCGAAATTTCCTGGAGCCAGGCGCGCGGGAAGATCTCTCGTTTGTGCGACCGCGCCTTTTCCCGCCGGCTGCGCTGGTCCAATTGGCTCCAAAACCTCCTGTTTTCACCGCTCGTTCGGACCCCGCCTGGCAAAATCCTCTTTCAGTCCGGGGCGTTTTGGAAAATGATGTTTGCCAGGACACGATGAAGCCATTGGCCGATTGCAAACTTTACACCTTTATTGATTCGGCCTATTTGCACGGTCGCACCCCGGAATTGCTCGCGCAGCAGCTTTGTGATGGCGGCAGCGACTTGATTCAACTCCGCGCCAAAAAATCATCCCCCGAAAAAATCCGCGGGATGGCCGAAAAAATCCTCCCCATCACCCGGCGCGCCAACGCGGGCCTGGTCATTAATGATTATCCCGATATTGCGGGCGGCCTCGGCGCCGAGTTTTGCCATCTGGGACAGGAAGATTTTTTTGACGCCGGACATGCACACGTTTCCGCCCTCCGCGCTTCGCATCCCATGCTCCGCATCGGCCTCAGCACCCATTCCCCGGACCAGGCTCAACGCGCCCTCGCCGCCGCGGCCGATTACCTCGCCATCGGCCCCATCTTCCCTACCGAAACAAAGCCGGCGGCCCAAGCCGTCACCCTCGACTATGTCCGCTGGGCGGCGGCCAATGTCCACGTCCCGTGGTTCGCCATCGGCGGCGTGAATCTGCTCAATCTCGATGCCGTGCTGGCCGCCGGGGCCAAACGCGTTTGCGTCGTCTCGGCCATCCTCAACTCCCCGGACGCCGCCAAAGCCTGCGCCGGGTTCCGTCGCCGGCTCGACCAGGGCTAGCGGATCGAAAGCGCGGTGTTGATTTGATCAATCGCGTTGCTGATATGCTTGCTGATGCGCGGTTGCCCTTTGACCTCCGCCGCATTCAGGACGTTCCCGAGCAAGTCGCTGGCGGTGCGCAGACGGTCATCGGACCAGACCTGCTTTTCACGGGTCCGGTCATCGCCGCTGTTCAAATCCACGCCGAGCAAACCCGCCGCCGTCTTGATCTGGTGCATGGCTTTGACCCGGTGGCCTTTGTAATCCTTGTCGGCCGACGCCAGAATCCAATAGGACCGCCGAAGCATCTCCGCCTCCGCCGTGTCGCTGAAGGCGACCGTTTCATATTGATTTGGCGCGTAACCGGTGACGCCCGCGGTTTGCGGGGACGTGCTGCCCTGCAATCCAATGGTCGCGCCCAGAAGCGAAACCACAACTGCTGCTGATAATATATTTGTTTTCATAATCATACTTAGTGACGAATCATCGCGGGAAAAGTTACACCAAAAAAACCGGACACAAATGTCCATGTCTCCAACCGCCGCCATTCCCGCCGGTTCACGTTCTCGACTTGGTCCGGGATTTCTCCTCTTCCTGCATTTTCAGGCTGGCAAAGAGGGAACCGCCGGTGTGGCTCGTCCGGGGCTTTTGAAGCGAAAGCGTGTCTATCCGCTGCGCCATTTTCAATTTGTTGGTGCAGTAAAGCATGACCGTTTCGTCGGTAACCAGATCCTGTTCATAGGCCTTGAACAGGGATTGCTCGAAACTGTGCCAGCCAAAGACACTGCCGGCTTCAATGATGTCATCCAGCCGGCGGCCTTCGTTTTCGCCCAGGAGGATCGCTTCGCGGGTGCGCAGATTGTTCCCCATCATTTCCGTCATCAGCAGTCGTTTGCCGCCGATCGCCGGAACCAGCCGCAGGCTGATAATGTAACGCATCGAACCGGCCAGCCGTTCGCGCACCTGCGTCTCTTCGTCCGAACCGAACATCCCGATGATGCGGTTGACCGTGGTGGCCGCGCTCGTGGTGTGCAACGTGCTGAAGACCAGATGGCCGGTCTCGCCCGCGTTCAGCACAATTTCCATCGTCTCGCGGTCCCGGATTTCACCGATGAAAATGATCTTGGGCGCCTGGCGCATCGCCGCCCGCATGCCTTTTTGAAAGGTGTAAAAATCGCGCCCCAGCTCCCGCTGGCTGAACGTGGCTTTTATGGGCGTAAAAACAAATTCAATCGGGTCTTCCAGCGTGAGAATATGAATTTCACGGCTCTTGTTGATTTCATTCAACATCGCGGCCATCGTCGTCGTCTTGCCCATCCCCGTCCCGCCGGTTACAAAAATAATGCCGTTCTTTTCCTTGATAATTTCACTGAAAAGCGGCGGGAGATTCAGGGAATCGAACGTCGGAATCAACGGCTTCAAATGCCGCATCACCATCGCATAATTCCCGTTCTGGAAATACACATTGACGCGAAACCGGCAGGCGTTTCTCAGCGTATAGCCGCAATCGCACGATCCGTGCTCCTTCAAATCCGCCAGCAAGCGCTGGTTGTTGTCAATCATCACGTTGGCCAGCGTTTCGATGTACTCGCTGGTCAGCGCCGTCGGGTAGGGTTCGCGCACAAAGGGCTTGAGTTCGCCCTGGGTTTCGATCTGCATCGGCCGCCCGGCCACAAAAACCAAGTCCGAAACCTCGGCGACCGCCACCATCGCCTCTAACAACTTGTCCACTGCATCCTTATTCATCATCGTTCATCGCCTTCCGCTTTTCCTCCGCTTGCCGCGGTCATTTGTCAATTGTCACTCATAGACAACGACAATCCAGACTCGCCTGCTTGGGGAGCAACCGCAAGCATCAATTTTTATCGCGTGAACTGACGCCCGGATTTCTCCTACAAACCGAGGCGTTTCCCTGCTTCGGCCATGCTTTTACACGTGATGACTTGCGGACGCCGCGGGTGATGGAAAATGGTCAGGATGTTGAACCCAATGTCTCTCGATGAATCAGGGATCACCCGCACGATCAGTCCCACGCCGCTTTTGTCAACCAGTTCCATCAACCGGCCAAGCCCCTTGAGACAATCCAGCTCCATCGAATCCAGATTCGTTAAATCCACCAGGACGCGGAATCCGGGCGTCAGTTCACCGGCCAGCGCCTCAAGGTCTGGTTCATTGCGCGCCAATTCCTCCGGACGCACCTGCCCGCTGTAACTCAGGTACAACAGATTCTTCAATTTGTTCGCCGTGGCCAGCACCATGCGCCCAGATTAACGGGTCAAGGCCGCCGGTTCGATAAAAATCCCCCGATGTCCGCACGAGTTTTCGGTTGGACCCGCCGGTCGCAAGTGTTAGGGTTCCCTGACAAAACACGCCCCACGCTTATGCAATATTCCGGCTCCTTCGATGCGCGCTGCGTTTCCCGGCGTTCGGACGCCATGTGCCGTGTTTACGTCCGGGGCAGCGATCTTTACTTCATTGATCTCGGCGGCGTCAACCCCGTCGCCCGCGCGGTCACCGCTCAATTTGGCCTCCTGGGCGTGCTCATTGATCTCGCCCTGAAAAAACGCGCGCAACACAGGACCAAAACCATGCTTCAGCGCGCGGAGGGGCAGGACCCGGAATTGATGTTGCGTGAAAATACCTCGAATTTCAAAATCTATGCCCCCGAAATCAAGGACGCCGCGGTGGAACCCCCTTCCGTTTGGGCCATGCACGGCAAACAGGCCGGACGCTGGATTTTTGAAATGCGCGACGGTAAAAAATACCGGTTCGAATTTGCCGACGTCGAGACCATGAAAACCGCGTTGGAACTCCTGTCAAAATCGCTCTTCGCAACCCTCCGCGTCAACGTCGAGTGGAATGACCGGAAGAAAAAGTTTGAGAAGAAGAAAACGCGCGGGTGACAGGATGCCTCTTATCAACCGTGAACCGGCCTGACCAGGTCGCAGAGGATGATGAAAATCAGCGCGGTTGGCGGCACGACCATTAACTGGTACCTGCCGATTTGCTCGCCGACACCGCCGCACACGGCGCCGATTGCAAATAACAACCAAAGTGCGCCGTGAAAAATCATGCCGTTGAAATTGTCGCGTGCCACGCGGTCGGCATCAGGCGGCCGCCTGCGCAGACGATCATAGCCGTTGAAGAGCAGGACCACGGCGTGTTCGACCGATTGCGCCAACATTCCGGTGACATACGGCGTATTTACGGAATGACCGCCCACATGCCGCAGGCTGGCGCTTTGCACTCCCATCGCGCCCGCCAATAATGCCACCAGTGAATAAAATTGTTCCGCCGCAACGTCCGGCGGGCTCTTTGCCTCGAAGGTATGCTTGCCAACAATTAAAAATGCCAGCAACAAGGCTGCTTCCAGGCTCAAGCCAATGCTAAAACGGCGCCGGATTCGAAGGCGGCTTGCGCCGGTTTCGAGGATCGCGCCAATAAAGAATCCGACGACGAAGAATAAAATGGGAAAGGCGTGAACGGCGGCCTCGTTCCATTGCTGTTGGCCCAGGAATGCTGCGGCGGCCACGCTGTTTCCGCTGATGTGTGAGGTGAATATATTGTCCAATACCAGAAATCCAAAGGCATCGGCGTAACCAGCCACCCATGCCAGCAAAAGCGCCAGCCATGCCTTTTCACGTTCGCCGGAAAAAGCTCGCAATGAAATTTTGCTCCATGGCTCCAATAGACCAAGATAATCCACACGGCTTTCCCCGCAAGCAGGGAAAGCCGCCGCCGTCGGGCCTTGCCGGCTTGGGCCGGTTAATGACTGCCAAACAAAGCCACCAGGGTCATGACCACGATGCAGATCATGCCGCTCCCGGCGGTCCACACACTGTCAGCAAAAATCGGTGTTAATAATATGTCCATGACTTTTCCCTTTCCCTTTCTCTCGTTCCTCCATGCAACAGTTTTACCATGATTTGGCCAAAATCAAAACAGGGCCGGAAAGAATTTTCAATGCCGCCGCACCCAGACCAGAATCGCCAGGTCCACGGCAAAAAAGATCACAATAATGATTTCCAGCCACAGCATCCGCAGTTCATTCACTTCCGTATGGACCACGCTGTAGAGCTTGTCCAATTGCGCCAGCCGTTGCTCGACGCTCGCGCGCCATTGGTCCAGATAAAACCGGTCGCGCGCGCCCAGATAAACGCGGGCCAGGTGCCAGTCGCCGAAAAATTTGGTGATATGCGTCACCTCATCCGCCAGCTTGGCCACGTCCACCCGGAAGCGCCGCAATTGCCGTAACATTTTGTTCGCGGCGCCAAACATCGGCAGATGCCGTCGCTCCAGGTCTTCGTACGCGCGATCCAGATATAAATCCAGGCGGCGATCCATCACCCGGAATTCCTCCAGTTGCAGGTTGGCCAATTCGAGCGCATACAACACGTCGTCCACGTAGCCCGTCAAATCCGCGACCACCGCCGCGTCCCAATCAATCACCGCCAAATCGGTGTTTTCAAAGCTGCGCTGGATGCGAAGTACCTCGTTCACCTGCGCTTCGCTCAGATCTTCCGGGGCCGTTTCCGTCAGAAGCCCGGCCACCTCGCGCCGGTGCCCCGCCAGCCAGACGTTTACGTCCTTCGCGCCGTTCAACTCGGTGAGGCAGAAAACCGTGTAGGCTTCCGGGGTCGGACATTCCTGTTGCCCCACCATCAAATCTTTCAAGCTCCTGGAAACCTGGCCGCAAAATTTCAGCGCGAAGGAATCCAACGGCTCGCCGGTGTCCAGTCGGGGATTATGGAATGGCATCAAATCGGCCAGCGACTCAATTTCAAAGGCCGCCCGCACCATCACCGTCACGACGCCGACGGTATAAACGCGGATGAGCAGCCGCATCGGCACCCCTCGAATGGTCGTTTCGACCGAATGCGGTTCGATCGCGAGCGGTTTGTAGAGCGGCATGTCCTTCGGAAGCGTCCGGTCCTGCTTGATTTCAAACGGAAACGGCTTTTCGGAAAGAATTTCCTGCACGCGGGACGTGATGATTTCGTTGGCCACGTCGAACGCGTAAAGATAAACCACTTCGCCTTTCATTACTCAACCTAACCGACACGGGAGATTTGTCGAGGGAGGGGTGACGGCCGGGCGTTGGGGTGAACTTTGGCCCGAGCGGCCGGCCGTGGCCATGTCGGGCGTGTGTTTGACTTGGACGGTGTTTCAAGCAAAAATAATGGGGGATGAGTATTGTGAATAGCCTCGGGAGGAATTTTCTCCAGGACACGACCTGCCGGTTGTTTTGGTTGTCCCTTGTCGTATTGCAACCATGGGGCCTGCTCCACGCCGCGCCCGGACCGGATTTGCCCCAGCCGATTCAATTGGATTCCGGCTGGAGGCTGCAAGACGCTTCCGCTGCGAGCCAGGGCGGCGAGATCATTTCCAGCGCCGCGTACCAACCCGCCGGGTGGCACGGTGCAACTGTGCCGGGCACGGTCCTCACCAGCCTGGTCAACGACGGCGTCTATCCCGAGCCGCTCTATGGCTTGAACAATGAAAATATCCCCGACTCCCTCTGCCGCACCACCTGGTGGTATCGGACCGTTTTCACGCCGCCGGCCGTTTATGCCGGCAAACACGTCTGGCTGACATTTCACGGCATCAATTACATCGCCGATGTTTGGGTGAACGGACACGAAGTGGGCACGATCAAAGGCGCGTTCGCTCGCGGCATTTTTGACGTGACCGCGAACGTGACGGTTGGCGCTCCGAATGTTTTGGCCGTCCACATCTTTCCGCAACCGCATCCGGGCGCGATGCACCAAAAAACCATCGCCACCGGTGTCGGCCCCAACGGCGGCGTCAGCGCCAAAGATGGCCCGACTTTTCTCTGCGCCATCGGCTGGGATTGGATTCCCACCATCCACGACCGCGACAGCGGTATCTGGCAGGATGTGACGCTCTCAGCCAGCGGGCCGGTCGTAGTGCAAAATCCCTATGTGACCTCGGAACTGCCTCTGCCAAGAACGGATTCAGCCGACCTGACGGTCCAAGCGACCGTCAGTAACGTGACCGATTCCGCCCAGTCCGGCGTGCTGGCCGGCGACGTCGGCTCGATTCACTTCCAACAGGACCTTTCGTTGGCGCCCCACGAGGAGCGCACGGTGACGTTTTCCCCGGCGACCGCGCCCGTTCTGCATCTGAGACATCCGCGACTGTGGTGGCCCAACGGGTACGGCCCCCAGAACCTGTACCGGCTGCGCCTGACTTTCACCGCCGATGGCGCGGTTTCGGACACGCGGGAAGTGATCTTCGGCGTCCGCCAAATCACCTATTCGCTGCCAGGCTCGGACAATCTGGCGCTGTCCGTCAACGGCGTGCCCGTCGTCGCCAGGGGCGGCGACTGGGGCATGGACGAGGCGATGAAACGCATTCCCGCGAAACGCATGGACGCGATGATCCGGATGCACCAGCTCGCCAATTACACCATCATCCGCAACTGGGTCGGCCAGAGCACCAGCGGCGAATTTTACGACTTGTGTGACAAGTATGGCATCCTGGTGTGGGATGAGTTCTTCCAGCCGAATCCGGCCGACGGCCCGGACCCGGACGACACTTCCTTGTACCTCGACAACGTGCGCGAGAAGATTCTGCGCTTCCGCAATCATCCGTCCATCGCCCTGTGGTGCGCCCGGAACGAGGGCTACCCCCCGCCGGCGATTGGTCAAGGCATCCAAAAGTTGCTCGCGGTGCTGGATCCGGATCGGCTTTACCAGGCCAGTTCCACCGCCGGCCGCGGCGTTCATTCCAGCGGTCCTTATCACTGGCGCACGCCGCGCGAGTTTTATTCCTTCCCGGACAGCGAGGCGTTCAAGACTGAAATCGGTTCCATGTCCGTGCCCACATTGGAAGCCATTCACGCGATGATGCCGGCAAAGGATTGGAACGTCATCAACGACGATTGGGCCGAGCACGATTTCTGCGCCGGCGCGCAGCAAGGCAACGTTTATCCCGACATCCTCACCGACCGCTATGGTCCGCTTGCCAGCCTGCCGGACTTTGTGCGCAAGGCGCAACTGGCCAATTACGAGGCGTTTCGGGCGATGTACGAAGGCCGGTTCGCGAAGCTCTTCCATCCCGTCACCGGCGTCATCACCTGGATGAGCGATCCGGCGCAGCCGAGTTTTGTCTGGCAACTCTACAGCCACGACCTGGAGCCGAACGCGTCCCTGTTCGCCGTGCGCGAGGCCTGCGAGCCGGTTCACGTGATGATGAACCAGGCCAATTGGCGCCTGATGGTCGTCAACAACACCGCCGCCCCCCTGGAAGATGCCGCGGTGACCACGACCATTTACAATCTGGACGGCAGTCTCCAATACCACCAGACCCGTACTCTGACCGCCGCGCCGGAAGCGGCAACCGATTTGGGCGCGATTGATTTCCCGGCGACGCTATCCGCCGTTCACTTCGTCAAACTGGAATTGCGCGACGCGCACCGGCGCCTGGTCTCGGAGAATTTTTATTGGCGGGCTTTGCCGGCGCACGAGGATGATTTCCAACCGCTCAATGAAATGCCGATGGTGGCGCTGGACGTGAAGGCCCACCAACGCGAGGCCAATGGCAAATGCCTGTTGACGGTCACGCTCCGCAATTCGACCCAATCCATCGCCCTGATGGCGCACCTGCAGCTGCGCCAGGCGGACTCCGGCAAACGCGTGCTGCCGGTATTTTACAGCGACAACTACATGTCGCTCACACCCGGAGAGAGCAAGGAAATCAGCATTGAAGCGGCCCGGTCGGATTTGGACGGCCAGGCGCCCTTGTTGGTGGTGGACGGCTGGAACGTGACCGTCAAACCGGTTTCGGCCACGGGCGGGGAGGTAGCCATCGAGCCAAATGCCGACGCACTGGTGCCGATGCCCGTTTCGCTTCCAATGAATGGATGGTACGGCAACATCAGTATTGATTGCGGCGGCGGTTACCTCGGCTTTTTGTTTCGCTTCGGCGCGCCGGAATCGGGATTTGTCAGCGACTGCGATTTCCAGGGCGGCGACACCTCGTACACCGCGGCCACGATTGATGCGAGCGCGCCGAATGCCGGGCCTGCCGGCGTTTATCAAACGGAACGCTGGGGCGATTCCACCTACACCATACCGGTCGAGAGGGGACACGCCTACACGGTGCGTTTGCATTTTGCCGAACTCCGATTCGAACCGGGCCAGCGCAAGTTTAACGTGGACATCAACGGGCGGCGCGAATTGACGGACTTTGACATCGCCGCCGAGGCGGGCAAGGGCAAGGCCCTGGTGACGGAATTTGACGGCATCGAGCCGGACGCCGACGGCGACATTCTCATCGCCTTCAGGCACGGCTCCGCCGATCAGCCGGCCATTTGCGGCATCCAGGTCATCCAGCAGTAGGAGACGAGGTAACGAGTCTCAAATATCTTTGGATTGAGGGACTTCAGCGAAATGCCTGTTGAATCTGCGATCAGCCAGTGATCACGCCCGCAGCCGCTGGTAAATTTCGGTGTGCGCCGTCCGGGCAAATAAAACATAGCCCACGGATTTCAGAAATAGGGCGATGGGGCTTTTGAGAACTTCCTCCACGTTTCCATACGTATAATCTTCAGCCAAAACGTATGCCGGCCTGAACCGGTTCCAATCGTTTGAGCGAAGGACCGATAAATCGAATCCCTCCACGTCCACCGACAGAAAATCAATGGACAATCCGGCCGGCAATGATTCGCCAAGGACTTGCGCCAGGGTGCGGATTTTAACCGGTCGGACCTCTGTCATTCGATAATGTTTTACCCCGTCACGTTCTCTTGCCACGGCGGGATCAAAGGTGCTCAGCGTGGCCTCGTTAAAGATATGAAACGGCAGGGTGCCCGGTTCTTCTCCGATGCCGACTTCCAAATTGATGTCATTGGGGCGCAGTTGGTGGAAGGCCGACATGCTTCCCGGGGCAGCGTCTATATTGATGCCGCGCCAGCCACGGCAGTAAAAATAATACGTGTTGGACAGGTGAACCGGGTGATGGGCGCCCACGTCCACGTAAAAGCCATTGGATTTTTCTTCAAAGACCCGGCTGAGAATCCGGTCTTCGCCTTCCTGTGAAAAAGAATGCACCAGAAGGCACGGCGGCCGGATGAGATGTTTGACGGGACGAAGCGTATTTTTAATGAGTTCTACCATAAATTCCCACAACTATTCCATTGAGAGCAAGAGCGGGGCGGCGCCCCATCCCTTCGCGATTCCGCGGCGAGACGGTACCCTGAGGCTCCGTATGGACGGCAAATACATAAC
>DATJSQ010000134.1:0-12387 GCA_035503995.1 Verrucomicrobiia bacterium
GAGCGGCAACACGCCGTCATTCTTCAACAGCACCAAGGATTCGCGCGCCACTTCCAACGCCAGCGCTTGATGCGCCGGACTGTTGTTTTCCGACGGCGGGATCTGCGAGTAAGGCGTCATCCCGGGCGGGTCGAACAGGCCGAGGCGGAAACGCGTCTCGAGGACCCAGGCCAGCGCGCTGTCCAGTTGGGCTTGTGAAATCAGCCCTTCCTCCACCGCGCGCACCAACGCGTCGTAATCGGTGCCGCAGCACAAATCGTCGCCGGCTTTCACGGCTGCGGCGGCGGCCTCCTCCGGTGTGTCAACGTAATGGTGATTGGCCCAGATATCATAAATCGCCCCGCAATCTGACGTCACATAACCGTCGAAGCCCCATTGCTTGCGCAACAAATCGGTCAACAAAAACGGATTGGCGCAGGCGGGCTTGCCGTCCACGCTGTTGTAGGCCCCCATCACACCGCCCACGCGGCCTTCGCGCACGGCGGCCTCGAATTGCGGCAGGTAGGTCTCATAAAGGTCCCGCTCCGGCGGTTCCGCGTCAAAGGCATGGCGTTCCGGTTCCGGCCCGCTATGAACGGCAAAATGCTTTGCGCACGCCACCGCCTCCATGTATTTGGGATCGTCCCCTTGCAGTCCCTCGATAAACGCAACGCCCAATTGCCCCGTCAGAAACGGGTCTTCACCATAGGTCTCCTGCCCGCGGCCCCAACGCGGGTCGCGGAAAATATTGATGTTCGGCGTCCAGAAATGGAGGCCGAAATACTGGCTGCTGTCGCCGTTGTGGGTCTCCCGGTATTCGTTGTTCTTCGCACGGGCTTCAACCGCGATGACGTGCGCCTCCTGGTGAATCAGTGGCGGGTCCCAGGTTGCCGCCATGCCGATCGCCTGCGGAAAAACGGTGGCCACGCCCGCCCGCGCCACCCCGTGCAAACATTCGCTCCAATAATTATAGGCCGGCACGCCCAAACGCGGAATCGCCGGCGCCGCGTTCCGCATTTGCTGGATTTTTTCCGCAAGCGACATCCGCCGGATGAGGTCCCACACCCGCACGTCCACCGGCTGCGACGGATCTTTCCAAAGTTCCGGGCCGGTGACGATGGGGGGTGTCAAGGCATCGGTGTCCGTGACCGGAATTAAATCCGCCGCGCGCATGAAAACGATGGATTGCCGTTCCATGTCCCGCAGTTCCAACGAATTCAGCTTGGCGTCGTTGACGCGGCCGATGAAATGAAAGGTCAACGGTCTGTCGTCCGCTTGTTCCACGACGTTGCTGATAAAATAGACCTTTCCCACCCCGCCCGCTGCCGCGAGGATATCCAGGTTCGTCGCCAGCGGTTCGTCGCCGCACGTGATGTCAAAAACCCGCTGGCCGGCATTCGTGAAATCCACTTCGACCAATCCGATAATCGCCGCGTACGGGCCGGGCGGCAATCCCGAGACGGTCACGGTGAAATTTGTCCCGTAAATTTCCTCACGGAAGGCGTCGGCCCCGCGCGAGGTTTCGCCCTGGATCGTCGTAACGCCCAACGCCCGCCGATGTTCGAATTGCCCCGTAATGACGACTTTCTTGTCGCAGGCCACGCAGGTTTCGTCGTCGCCCACGGCGGCGAAATTCATGAACACGGAAAACAGGGCGATTCCGGAACAACAAATCAATCGGCGCATGATCTTTCCTTTATGGTTGACCGCCAGCGGCGCAGCTTTCCGGCCTACAGAAATTGATGGCGCGCCAATGTCCGGGTGAGCGAAGCGTATTTGGCCCGTAACGCCGCGTAATCACAGCCCAGTCCGCTCCGCGGCTCCGCCGCTTCATCGGCATTGACGACGGCATAGCTCGTGGCCCATTCCGCCACTGATTTTTCAGTCTGGACGGCTGCCGCCGCCTGAATCGCGGCGCCCAGGGCCGCGCCCTCCGCCTCGGCCAGCGTCACGACCCGGCAATTGAATATGTCGGCGCAAATCTGCCGCCAGATGCCGCTCCGGCTTCCGCCGCCGGTCAGTCGGATTTCTTTCGGCACAATCCCCAGCTCCCGCATCCGTTCCAATCCATAAGCCATTCCCAGCGTCACGCCTTCCATGACCGCCCGCGCCAGAAGCGCCGGTTTCATGTTGCGGGTGGTCAGGCCATGGAAAACGCCCTTGCCTCCAGGCAAATTGGGCGTGCGTTCGCCGTTCAAATACGGCAAAAAAAGAATCCCGTCGGCCCCGGGCGCCGCCCCGGCAATCGCGCTGTCCAATTGCGCGACCGACCAGCCGAAAAGATTGCGGACCGTCTCCGTCGCCACCGTCACATTCATCGTGCAGAGCAACGGCAGCCACGCGTCAGTGCTGTCGCAAAACCCCGCAATCTCCCCCACCGGGTCTATCACCGGTTGCCCGCTATAGGCATAAATGGTGCCCGAAGTCCCGATACTGGCCGTCACCCGGCCGGGAACCACATTGGCCGTGCCGATGGCGCCCATCATGTTGTCGCCGCCCCCCGCGCTGACGATGACATCCGGGGACAGATTCCAGCGCTTCGCCAGTTCCGACTTGAGCGTGCCGACCGGTTTGCGCGAGGATTCCAGCGGCGGCATCTTTTCCGGCAGCGCCGGATCAATAAACTCCAGAATCCCCTGTTCCCAGGTCCGCAGATGAACGTTGAGCAGCGCCGTTCCCGAGGCGTCGCCATATTCCATCCGCGTTTTGCCGGTCAGGTAATAATTCAGGTAATCGTGCGGCAGCAACACCGTCCGAAGCGCGGCGAAATTGTCCGGCTCGTGCCGCTTGAGCCAGTAAATTTTCGGCGCCGTAAATCCCGGCAGCATGTCCATCCCCACGCGTTCGATGAAAAATTTCGCCCCCCCGAACCCTTTCCGCAGCAAATCGCATTCTTCCGCCGTCGAAGTGTCGCACCATAATTTGGCCGGTCGAATGACCCGCCCGTCGCCGTCCAGCGGCACCAATCCGTGTTGCTGGCCGGAAACTCCAATGCCCCGCACCTCGTTGCGCCGGCTTCCCAGTTTCTCCAGCACCTGTCCAACCGTGGCGTCCACCGCTTCGGTCCAGGTGGCCGGGTTTTGCTCCATGTTGCCTGGGGCCAGGCCGGGCAATACGTCGTAACTTTGCGATGCCGACGCCACGAGTTTCCCCGTGCCGCTGTCCAGCGCCACGGTTTTGGTGCCTTGTGTCCCGCAATCTATGCCCAAATAAATCATTTTCTTGAACCGTTGAATGTTGTGTTCTTGATCTGCAATCCCAGGTATTAAGCTTGAATCTCTTCAATAAAGACATTCAGCCAGATACCCGGCCAGCGCAGTATAGCGTTGTGTCTTGCGGAACTCCGCAACTTTTTTGCGGTCCACTTTCAGGGCGCGGTTCCACAAGCGTTGCAGATTGGCCGCGCTCGTATGCAAAATGTCCGCGATGTCTTCCTGCCGGTCCGTCCGCGGCGCTTTCACATCAAACGCCAGGATGCCCGGCCATTTGGCGTCCTGCAACACGACGCATAACGCCAGATCTTTCAACGGCTCCGTGTATCCAAATGGCAGGTCCTGGTCGTAGCGCGTGGTGTCCTGCGAGTTGAGATGAATATGAAATAATTTTCCGGCTTCCAGGCACATTTCCACGTCCCAGAGATAATCCAAACCCGCCATGCGGCTGTGCGCCGTTTCCGGATTGACGCCAAACAAATGCCGCACCGTGGGGTCGAGCCGGCTGATCAGGTAGAGCGCTTCGCCGACGCAGCCCAAATACATGTTGGCCCGCGGCTCGTTCGGCTTGGGCTCAAGCGCAAATCGCGGCGACTTTCGCCCGTATTTTTTCAACGCATATTTGCCCACGGCGTTGAACCCCTCCACCATCCGGCGGAATGAGTCCTGCCCGCTCTTCCCGAGCATGAAATCAAAGCCCTCGCGCCCGTTCCAAAACACCATCACTTCAGCCCCCAACGCCACCGTCACGTCCACCGCCTGCAACGCGTTCTCCAAGGCCTGCCGGCGCACCGCCGGGTCGTTCGCCGTCATCGCGCCGTCTTTGAAGATCGGGTCGGCAAAGAACGACGGCGTGTACATCCCCATTTTGACGCCGTTTTGCTTCAGCAATCGCTTCGCTTCCGATACGTCCGCGGCCGGGATCTCCACGTCGTGCGCCTCGATATAAGTGATGCCCGCGCCGGCCAGCAATCCAATGCGGTCAAGCACGGGAATTTCCTCCCGCGTCGGCCCGCCAAAAGGATCGCGGCCCGCGCCGAGGTTCCAGACGCCTGCGCCAATGCCATTTTTTCCGGTTTTATTTTGTATGATGATTTTTTTGCTCATAAATGATTTTCAGTTTGCGGTTTGAAGGACGGCTTGAAACGCCGGTTTCGGCAAATAGTCCCGCCCGAAAAGCAATGGATAGGAAGTGCGCCCGCGAATCGGCCATTCGTTCAACCACGAATGCGCGTCGGTGACACCCCAAAAAGTCACGCGCTCCATGCTGTGGCGGTTGGCCACAAAGATTTTGAACAGGTCCTGGTAGCGCTGCGCCAGGGCCTGCTGCATCGAAACCGGCAGGCCGTTCGTGTACGGATTCAGCGTGGCCGCAAGCGCAAAATTCATCGAGACGTCCGCCCCTTCCGATGCCGTCGCCGCGGGCAGCACATCAACGTCCAATTCCGTAACGCTCACTTTGATGCCGAGGGCCGCAAACGTCTTTATGGTTTCGTCCAACTGGCTGTTCGTCGGCCAGTCCATCTTGTAGTGGCCTTGCAATCCAATGGCATAGATCGGAATTCCCGCCGCCTGCAGTTTCTTGATCAACGCCACCGCGCCATCCCGCTTCGGTTTGTTTTCGAGCGAATAATCGTTGTAATACAATTGCGCGCCCGGGTCCGCTTCATGCGCGAACTGATACGCCAGCACCGGATAATCGTCGCCGATGATGCGCCGCCACGGCGAATCGCGCAACGTGCCGTCCTCATTCAACGCTTCGTTCACCACGTCCCAGCCCCCGATCACCCCGCGGTAGCGTCCCACCACCGTGAAGATATGCTCGCGCATCCGCTCGATCAGCGCCGCGCGCGAAATCGGATTGCCTTCGTCATCCCGAAAAACCCATCGCGGTGTCTGCTCGTGCCAGATCAAGTTGTGGCCCACGATGAACATGTGATTCTGTTCGCCGAACGCGACGTATTGGTCGGCGGCGGTAAAATCATACCTGCCCGGCTGCGGATGGACTGATCCCCACTTCAGGCAGTTTTCCGGACTGATGGAATCGAATTGCTCCTTGACGATCTCAGCCGCGCGCGGGTCGGTTCCTTCATATTCCGATTCATTGACGGCCGCGCCGACCAGAAAATCATTTGCGAAAGCGCCCTTGAGCGTTGTGGGCGCGGTGGCCGCCTGCCGGTGCATGGTGCAACCTGCCAGAAATGCCGCTAAAATTACCAGGATGAATCGCAACTGTCTCATAACCTAAGCCGGCGCCGCCGCCAGTCTCCGCCGTTCCGCCAATTCGTCGGCCATCCGGATCGTCGCCCGCTTGTTCAACGGATAACTCGCCAGCAAAAATGTGCAAACCGCGAACAGCAATCCCACCACGATGCCGCTGCACACCCGATAGCCCCGGACGGCGTCCGGAGCGTCGGCCAGATGGGTGTTGTAATTGAAGAAGCCGTACATGATCCACAGGAACGAGGCCGACCCGAGGGCCAGGCCCGATTTCAAGGCAAACCCAATCGTGGCGAACACCATGCCCGTGAACCGGCGGCCAACCTTCCACTCCGAAAAATCAGCCACGTCCGCAAAGATCGCCCACGTCAACGGGATCGTCGGCGCATACACCACCGACACAAATGCGGTCACCCCGATCATGCTCCAAATGTCGGTGGAGGAGAGAAGATAAAACGAAAGCGAACCAATCGCGGCAAAGGCGAAGCCCGTCGTCGCCACGGCTTTCTTGCCGAATTTTTTCGCCAGCGGCGGCGAAAGCAAAATCACCACGATGGTAAGCCCCGTGCCGAGCATGTTGATGAAGCTGTTGAAGACGTCCGCCACGTTTGTATTGGCCAAGTTCGAGGGATCGCCGTGAACGATGTAGCCCAACGTCTCCATGATGCCATGGCCGGGCGGCGAGTTCGGCGGCGCCACCAGTCCAAATCCGTTCAACCAGCTGTACATCGCCCCCTTGTCCGCATAGTGATGATAATAATTGTAAAGCGCGCCGCCCCGGAACGAGAGAATGCAAAAATGCACCAGGGTCCAGCACCACATCACCTTCCACGGATTGTTCTTCAGCAGGTCGGTGAAATCCTGCCACGGCGACGATTGCGCCTTGTTGATCGGTTTGATGCGTTCCCTGGTCGTCGCGAACGTGATCAAAAACAAAACGAGACATAGGACCGCCCAGACCGTCATCGTCATCTGCCAGCCATATTGTTTGTCCGCAATCCCAACCACCTTCCCCGCCGCGTGTTTGGCCGCAAATTTGGCAACCAACGTGAGCGTGAACCCGCCGACGATGAATTGCGCCGCGTTCACGGCGATGAAACGAAACGAATTCAATTTCGCGCGCTCCACGAGGTTCCCCGTCATGACGCCGCCCAACGCCGCGTACGGCATGTTGTTCATCGAATAAATTGACATCAACATCGTGTTGGTGATCGCCGCGTAGGCAATCATCGCGCCCATGCTCCAGCCATGCGGCGTCGTGTAGGCCAAAATCATGACCACAAACCACGGAACGGCGGTGAACAAGACCCACGGACGGAATTTTCCCCATCGCGTGTCCGTCCGGTCGGCCAGTATGCCCACAATCGGATCGGCCACCGCGTCCCATAACCGCGGCCAGAGCAGGATGGCCGAAGCCGCCAGGGCGCTTAATCCAAAAACGTCCGTGTAAAAATTCGTCTGGAAAAGAATCATCGTCATGAAGACGAAATTCGCGGCGGAATCGGCGCAACTGTAACCCGCCTTTTCGACAAAGGATAATTTCCCGCTCGCCGGATCGGCTGCGTTGGCGCCTGCGCCGGCGACGACCGCTGATTTCTGGTTGGAGGCGTCCATGGTTTAGGGTTGACGGGTCACAGTCAAAATCAGTTCATTCAAAACGTCACCCCGTGCCTCTTCGCCGCCGGGGTTCTGCTCTGATAATTCAAGGTTTTTTCAGGCGCCGGTTTCTTCATTTGCAATTGCAATACTGTCGGTTACACGGTGTGAAATCACCGGGTTTATTTCAATTCCAATTGCATGGAGAATTCTACAAAGTGCGGCCCGTCGTCAAAATTAATGACACAGACGCCAGTCGGCGATGTTTTCAAATTCCTGCACCCGGTCCAGGAACAGGCTTTGGCTCAAATCATCCGGGCTTAACGCCGCGCGCGCCGAACCGGCAATCTTCCAGCAATTTTTCATCGCCGAATGGTGAATCCAGGCGCAGGGAAAACTGCCCCCGATCGTTGCCACCGAGGGCGTCTTGATGAAATCGGGAATGAATTGCCGCTCAGCCGGCTGCGCGACCACCAGCAGTGTTTGTTCCGCCGCCATCCAGTTCCCCGGAAGCAGCGTGCGCGCCATCGCCGCCGGAACGTCCCGGTCGCGCAGCCGTTGCGCTCTCCCGATCACCCCCGCCAGATTTGAACTGATTTGCATTCCGTTTTGGTGTCCGCTATTTGTGTCCGCCATGCTGGCGCAGCAATTCCACCACGCCGGCGTCCCCAGGGCGATTTTTCTGCGTCCAGCCTAAAGGCGTATCGCCCTCGTCGTTCGTGGCATTGACGTCGGCTCCATTTGCGAGAAGCCATTCCACCATATCTTTATGGCCCCACTGCGCCGCCAAATGTAGAGGCGTAAAGCCCTCATCGCCCTTGGCATTGACATCGGCCTTATTGGCCAACAGCAATTCCGCCACATCCTTGTGATCGTCCATCGCTGCCCCGAGCAAAGGCGGGTCGCCACCTTTTTCCCCGTTGACGTCGGCTCCCTTGGCCAATAGCAATTCCACAATGTCCTTGTGGCCATTCAACGACGCCGCAAACAAAGGTGTGTTTGCATCGTTATCCCTGGCATTGACATCGGCGTTGTGGGCCAGCAGCAATTCTACAATGTCGGTGTGACCCCACGCAGCCGCCGCATGCAAAGCTGTGTCGCCGAAATCAGTATTCTTGGCGTTGACATCCACGTTTTTGGTCAGGAGAATTTTTACCAACTCCTCATCATCGCCTCGCCCCGCAGCAGCCTCAAGAGGGGTCTCGTGACTAGCCTTTGCGTTTATATCGGCGTTGCTGGCCATTAGCAATTCCGCTACGTCCGTTTGCCCCTTACCCGCCGCAAGCAAAAAAGATGTCTCGCCCCAATCATCCCTGGCATTAATGTTGGCCTTATTAGCCAGCAGCAATTTCACCACGTCGATCTGTCCATTAGCCGCAGCATAATGCAATGGCGTCCAAGCGCCGTACTCGCGATCAGGGTCCGGAGCTTTTTCGCTGAAAACCAAATCAGGATTATCTTTGAGCAGTGCTTTGACCTCTTCCACGTCGCCATTTGCGGCCGCTTCATCAATTTTGTTAGTTTGCGATCGGGTACAAGAGGCAATACAAAATAATCCCCCCGCGATCAGTGGGAGGGTGACGAGGTGGAGCAAAACGGAATTCTGTGTCCGGCTAAATTGCATTTTCATGGTTGCTACCCCGATTTCTCTGAGACGTCAAACCGAAAAGCTGCTAATGCGTGTGGCAGCTATTCATGATGAAAGCGGTGTTGGGTTTCACCGACAGTCGCGGCTCCCCCTAATTGGGGAACACCGTGCAAAGAAACGTGAGTCAAGGAGGTGGTGGTTTTTCATCTCTGCGCGGTGGGGAGGAGCAATGCCAATTTTCAAGGCTGTTGGGCCAGTTGCCGGCGCGTCTGACGGCGGAACAGGCGGCCCGGGTGGTCAACTGCCAGCCGCATGATGTGCCGATTCTGGTGGCTGCGCGGTTGCTCAAGCCATTGGGTAATCCGGCACAGAACGAGGTCAAGTTTTTTGCCATGTCGGAATTGCTGGAACAGGTCAAAGACCGTGCCTGGCTGGTGAAGGTGACGAATGCTGTCAATCAACATTGGCACTTGCAGAATGCCAGAAAGAATCTGTTTGTTGACAGGAAAGAAGTCATCAAATATAACGATAACATGAAATCAGAGATTAACCACAAAAGTATGGCGTGATACATTCTTCGGCGGCTATGTCTACCCCGCTTTCACTGAGCACCAAGAGATACAATATCGTTGTCTTTTGCACGACGATTGCAGTCATCGGCCTTACCGTGTGTGGGTGCTCGCCTTCAATGAACGATTATAAAGATACAGTTCGTGATGGAATTAAGACCCTCCCACATGTTCGGGAAATGAAGCAGATGTTCCCGAACGCGCCGATGGATAATTTTATTACTCAATATGGTTTTGATGAACACGTACCGGTTGCTTGGAATACGGTCACTTATATTTATGGAAGATATGAGTTGGGGTATCAAGTAGGTGTTATTGTGGATTACAAAAATAATCGAATCAGTAAGATTGTGTCGGAGCCAACATTTTATTTATTGGAAATTCAAAAGGTATCTGCTCCAACTTCTGATGGTGTGGTTGCGACGAGCTATTCGTCTGAACGTGTTATTCATGAAAAAGATTGGAAGAAGGTCGTTGCGGCAAAGGGTGATTTTTCAGTCATAGGAATTAATTTAATTACCAACTCGCCTATTGCCGGGTTTGATGACTATGTTCATGGGAAGCGCAAAGATATAGTTCAAGTCGACCCATGATGTGCTGCACAGCCAGTTTTACACAGTGGAAGCTTGTGCAGCCGCCATGCGAGCATCATTTTCATTCAAGCTTTTTCTCGTCATCACCGCGGAGCTTGGGGATTCCACCAGTTTCCCCATAAAACCTTTGAAAAATGAGGTTGACCCGTTCATGGGTCGGGTCTAGATTTGCACCGTGAAAACAGAAAATTCAGCCCAAATCCGGCCCGGCTGAGTTTGGGTTATTAACAGGTTAGGCATCGGAACGCCCATGCAAACCCACGGTTACAAATCTCGGCACAGACTAGTTGCAATCGGTCTGGAAGCAATCATGTGCGGTTGTAACCGCGAGAAAGAGGAGTTCGTCAACGGCGAAACACAAGCAAGGCAAGATTCGGCAGCGGGCGAGTCGAAGATCGCTTTTGCCGAAGGCACTAATTTGCCCGCCTTTTGGAAATATACGGATTTGTTACGGAAGCGCTATAATCGCGGATAACCAAAGGCTTTTATCCATGTTAATGCAACGAAAAACAGAAAACCCAACGGGTGTGAATAAAACACAGGCGCTGCGGGTGACTTTCGATAGTCGTTTGACGCTGGCTATTCTTCTCTTGCTGGGACTGGTCGCCTTGACTGACGCTCAAACGGAAAAAACGGAAGGCCTCGATTTGACGGGCACGGTAGAAGCCAAGAGTGGCCAGCCCGTCCAAGGAACCGTTTTTATTTATACCGCCGAACCTCGTCACGGTTTTAATCCGATCTGTCCTTCCTGCTATGCTGATTGCCTGAAAAGTGCCGAATCCGATTCGTCCGGAAAATTCACGATTGAATCCGTATCCGGCGGGTTGGTCTTTCAGGTGCTGGTGGTGGCGCCGGGCTATGAGCCTAAATTTTTCAATCGCGTGGACCCGTTGAGCGGGCCATTGGAGGCCAGGCTGGATCTGCGCCCGGCGAACAACGTTCCGCCGCAGCAAATCATCACCGGCCAGGTGGTGAACACCCAAGGCGAGCCGCTGGCCAATGCGGTGGTTTCCGTCGCGGGCACGACGATTGACGATGAAACTTCCTGCTACCCGCCCAAAGGTACGGACCCGGTGGCGATTACCGATGCGCGCGGCGACTTTTCGCTCCAGTCAGTCGTGAAGTTTGACGCGATGGATTTGCGGCTTGAAGCGCGCGGTTATGCGCCTCGGAATTTTTCTCACATCAAACCCGGTCTGAAGCCGGTGCAGTTGGCGCTGGCGGAAGGCGCCGCAGTAACAGGCAAAGTGCTTTGGAACGGCAAGCCATTGAGCGGCATCACGATCGGCATGGCGGGCGTGGATTGCAAAGTGGGTGAGTTTGTCGGTTTCTTTGTCGCCGGCACGGACGAAAATGGCCGCTTCCTCTTTCCGAATTTGCCGGCCGATCTGGATTATGCCTTTTATGGGCTGATGAAGCCGTTGCAACCCTTTGGCGCGTTGCCGACGCGGATTATTCATTTGGGAATGGATGGCTCGGTGACAAATCTGGGCGCCCTTCAGGTCGTGCCCGGCTATCGGCTCGCCGGACAGGTGAAATTGTCAGATGGCAAACCGATTCCCAAATTCAGCCATCTCCTCATCGGCCGCCCCCAGACCTGGGATAGTTCAATGATCGTCGAACTGCCTCCGGATGGCCGATTTGATTTCACGAATATTCCTTCCGAGACGATTTCGATTTCAACTACGATTGAGGGCTACAGATTCTCGCCCCGCAATGCCAGCCTCGATCCGCTGGGGCCTTCCGAACTCGTTGGACAGCTTGATTCGGACAAGACCAACTTGATCGTCCTGCTCGAGCCCGGTAAACCGCTTCAACCTGATTATGCGGAGAATGAGTCAGAGGAAGGAGCATTCCAAAAACTGCCGCTCGGTGGTGCCGAGAGCAAGCGCCTTACGGTGTTCGACGCTGAGAGCAAAATTCCAATTCGCGTTCTTTACTACATCACACCGGCCGTTTTTTGGGACCATTTGAGCCATCAGATTTTACCAATAGATGGTGAGAACCATATCCTGTTGTTGGACCGCTTTTTACGTGAGCATCACATTGATCTTTCGGGGCCAGGAGACTCGTTGGCGGTGAGCGAGGAGAAGGGCCTGTTGTTCGTCACAGTGTCAAGCTCGGACCAAGCGGTGGTTGGGAGGCTCGTTGCCGAGCTTAACAATCCATGACGACAATGCCTGACAAGTCGCCAGGCCGTGTGAAAACCGTAGGAACTTCGCAGGGGGTAGGAGGGTAAAAAAAGGTTTCCGCCTCTTGAGGAGGTTTTTTCCTTTAAACCACGGATGGCACGGACTTTTTTACCAGGGAGGGGGTCAGGCCTGAATGGCGCTTAGTTAAGAGGTAAATCGCATAACACGTTTTGGCATATTATGTTACGCGGCGGATGATGACGCTCCGGAGTTTGAAGATTACCATTGTCTGATTTCCACAAATTTCCAATTCTTATTGAAATTTGCCTTGCCGTTGGGCGCCCGTTTCGGTAGATAACCGCTCGCCACAACCGACAAGGCGGCAACGGCTGGAAAAATCTTGTTCACAGCCTGAACAACCGTTTCCCCCGCGCCGCGCATCAGTTGGCAGAAAGCCATGACGCCTATAAAGGAAAAAACCATCGCTAAAAGTGTCGA
>DATJSQ010000135.1:0-4756 GCA_035503995.1 Verrucomicrobiia bacterium
CTCCCCCAACCGTGAGAAACTCGTTCCCCGTCAGGACACAAACCACGCCAGCCAGACCCAGCACCGCCGAAAGCCGGAAGAAGGCATGGGCATTGACACGGACGCTCCCTGCCACCAACCGGGTGACGGTCAGGGCAATGAGGAAGGCGGTCGGGCCCAGATAATTGGCCCAGTCGCCTTCAATCCCCACGTTGTTCAATTGAAGTTCCAGCGAACTGGTCATGCAGACCTCGGCGCCCACGTAAAGGAAAATTCCCAATACCGCCAACGCGAACACCGGCTCGCCCAACAGTCCAAGCGACGCCAGGAAACCAGGAGGTCTGTCGGATTTGGTTTCCTCGACCTTTAAACCGGCGACGGCGATAAACGCCAGAACCATCAGCGTCAAATAGATTGGAAACGCGCCGCGCCATCCCAGAGCCGCCAGCGCCGAGACGATGGCCACCAGCCGAAGCAGCGCCGTGGAGCTAAAGCTGCCAATGCCCTTGATGCCCTGCGCCAAAGCCAGGTTCCGGCTGTAAGCGCCCTCGGCGCTGACGTCCCGCATGATGGGGTTCCCGGCGACCTGCAAAAATGTGGTGCCCACCCCCAGCAGAAAAATGCAAGCCAGCAGCACCGGGAACGTGGGAACCATGAACGTCGGCACCGCCACGCCCAGGATGTTGAGTGCCAACCCGGCGAGCAACAGTTTCTTTTTCCCAATGCGCGCGGCCAGCAACCCCCCGGGCAGGCTGAACGCCGCAAACGCGATGAACACGAAAAACGGCAGGAGTTTGGCCACTACGTTGCTCACGTGGAAGGCCGTTTGCGCCTGTTTGCTCATCGGCCCCATGGCGTCGGCGACACCCATGACCAGAAAGGACAGAAAGATTGGCAAGGTTTTTAGTTTCATAATTAAAACGTAGATGATGTGTTGGCTGATTTTGTTTATCCTGTTTTCGTGTTGAATCCAAGCAAATTTTTACCAAAGCCGTCAGCCGATCCCCGGCATTGGCTCCTGGATCCGGAAGTTTCTTTCCTTAATCATGGCTCCTTCGGCGCGTGCCCCCGGAGTATTTTGGAATTTCAGAGCCATTGGCGCGCGCGGCTCGAACGCCAGCCCCTCCAATTTCTCGTCCGTGAACTGGAAAGGGAACTGGATGCCGCGCGCGAAACGCTCGCGCAATTTGTCGGCGCGGAACCCGACGATTTGGTTTTTGTGCCCAACGCCACCAGCGGCGTGAATTCCATTTTGCGCTCGCTCCAGTTCCGGCCCGGCGATGAATTGCTCGTGACAGACCACGAATACAACGCCTGTCGGAACGCGTTGGAGTTCGCCGCCGAACGCTCCGGCGCGCGCGTCGTTGTGGCAAAAATTCCGTTCCCATTTCGCAACCCGGAGGAGATTCTTGCGCCGATGCTCGAAGCCGTGACGGCCCGGACAAAATTTGCGCTCCTCGATCATGTCACCAGCCAGACCGGAATCGTCCTGCCCACGCCTGAAATTGTCCATGCGTTGAACGCGCGCGGCGTGGACACCCTGGTTGATGGAGCGCATGCGCCGGGAATGGTTCCGCTGAATTTGAAAAAAATTGGCGCGGCATATTACACCGGCAACTGTCACAAATGGATTTGTGCGCCGAAAGGAGCGGCTTTTCTGCATGTCCGGCCTGACAAACAAGAATTCATCCGTCCGCTCGTCATCAGCCACGGCGCCAATTCGCGGCGCAAAGATCGCTCGCGCTTCCTGCTGGAGTTCGCCTGGCAGGGAACGTTTGATCCCTCCGCTTTCTTGAGCGTGCCGGAGGCAATTCGATTTATTGGCTCCCTCCTTCCCGGCGGCTGGCCGGATGTCATGGCGCGGAATCGCGCGTTGGCGCTGGCCGCTAGGAAGGTTCTGTGCGCCACTTTGCGGACGGATGAGCCGTGCCCCGATGAATTCATCGGGTCGCTCGCCGCCGTGCCATTGCCTGACGCAACCGAACGGCAATTTCCACAATTGCCGTTCAATGAATCGCCCTTGCAGGATGCGTTGCGGTTGAAACATAAAATCGAAGTTCCCATCATCTTCTGGCCCGCCCCGCCCAGGCGCGTGCTGCGCGTCTCCGCGCAGCTCTATAATTCGCTGCCACAATACGAGCAACTCGCTTCCGCGTTGACCAACGAATTGCGCGATGTCTGATCCCAAGCCATTTCCGCGCATTGATCTTTCGTTTCCCCCAGCCGTCCGCGGCGTTTGTTGATGGCACCCGGACAGAACAAAGAAATGGCGAAAGCTCATGGTGACGATGCCGATAGCATGGAGGCAAAGAGGACGTTGTCAATATGGCATGAAATGGCATGAAATGGCCACATTGACGCATTGGGGTTTTTGCCATGACGCGTTGGCACCCTGATGCCCGCGTCTCCAGCTAAACGTTCACAAATCCGACTGTCCGTCATGGCGCTGATCCTCGCCTGCGGGAGACGACTGAAAGGATGGTTTGCTGCATCGCGGTGCAATTTATTTCAGCTTTTTCACCAGCACCTTGGAATTTCTGCCGCTTTGTTCGTATTTTTCGCGGCGGGCGGGCGGCAAATCATCGGGCGAGCCTTCGGCAAAACCGCCTTTCGACTGAAAATAAGTGAAGGCCTGTGTCGAGAGCGTAATGAGTTCATTCAGCCCCATCTCCCGCGCCTTCGCTTCCACATATTGAATCAGCTTTTTACCGATGCCGCGGTTTTCGTGCATCGAACTGACGTATAGGCACGCCAATTCTCCCTTTTTCTGTTCGGGATAGACATGCAGAGCCACGCACGCGACCGGGTTCTTATCAATTTCAAAAATGAAATAGTCGGCGAGATTTTTTTCAATCATCGCGCGCGTGCGCCTGACCAATTCCTCCGCTTCGACCGCCTTTTTTGTCAAAAACTGAATGGCCCGGATGTCCTTCTTCATGGCGCGCCGGATTTGCTGGTAATCGTTGGCGTAAATCAGCGTGCCGATGCCTTCATTGGAAAACACCTCGGCCAGCAATCCCTCCTCCACCCGGCCGTTGATGACGTGGACGCGCGGCACGCCGGCCTTGCAGGCGGCGACGGCGTGGAGCACCTTGGAAATTTGCCCCGGCGCAATGTCGTTTCTTTGCAGCGCCAGAACAGATTCCAGATCGGCGAGCGGCATTTGCCGGATGAGCCGGTTTTGCACCAGAATGCCGTCCTGGGCGGTGATGAAAATCAATTTGATGGCTTTCAACGCATCGGCAACCGCAAGCGCCACGGCATCGGAATTGACTCGATAAGTCTTTCCATCGCCATCGAAACCCAGCGGCGGAATGACTGGAATAATGTCTTGATTGAGCAGCGTCTGGAGCAATTCAATGTCCACGCGTTCAACTTTGCCGGTGAACAAATGGTCCACACCCTGGATGATGCCCTGGGGATGGGCGATGATGACGTTTGTGCTCGCGGCGCGCAGGTCGTTCGCCGACAAGCCTTCGAGAATCTCATGCGTCAGCCGGTTTGCCGCCGTGAGGGCGAGTTGGAGCGTGGCGGCGTCGGTGACGCCGGAACCGTCGAGGTTAGACGGAGCGACTTTTTGTTCGTCGGCGAGGGTTTGGATTTGCGCCGACGCGCCGTGGACCAACACGACGCGGATGTTCAGCGAGCGCAACACCGCCACGTCCAGCAGCAGCGTCGCAAAGTTTTCATCCGTAACGATAACGCCGTCCACCGCCAGGACGAAGGTCTTCTCGCGGAATTGCGGAATGTATTGCAGGATACCCCGCAAGTCGGTGAATTTCATTTCAGCGCAAAATAAGTAGGCGATTTGGCGCAGGATTCAAATCAATTTTTCATCGCGCGCAAAAAAAATTATGGCCGGGGCGGCGACACGACAAAACCGAAGGGCCATGACCGGACGCATGTCCTCATAATTGAGGACAACCCAACCGGATGCACTGCAATGGCTCTTGGCGTAGTATTCCCAATCATGACCGTCTCATTATTTACAGGCAGGGCGATTCGCGGATGGTCGTGCGGGCTTGTGGCGGCCTGGGCACTCCAACTGACAGCGCAGGCCGACCAGATCATTTACGATGATGCGCTCGGCCATTTTTCCCCGCGTTTGCAGGTCAAATATGCCCGGTTTTACTCACTACTCAAGCATAATCCACCACTACTCACCCACTACCCGTTTTAACTCCTTTGGTGCCCGTTTTGCTGTCCGTTCTGTCAGTGAGTTTCCACGTCAATACACCGACACCAGCACCGCCGCGTCCTGCGCCTGCTTCACGCCGTCTTCAAACTTCTCATCCGCCGTGTTCGGCTTTTTCAGCTTGGCGTCTACATCTGGCACCGATTCCAGGAAGCTCAACAGCAGACTGCTCTTGACCGCGTAATTCACATTCTCCGGCAACGCCCCGCTCGCCGCCAGTGCCGCCCCCGCATCCAATTTGGCCGACACGATGCCGATCACGTTGCCCCGCTCATCCACCAGCGCCCCGCCAGAATTGCGCGGCTGCACCGGCGCGCTGATTTGAAAATACCGCGGGTCGTCCCCCGCGCCGGACAGCGACGCGATTTCCCCCTTGGCCAGCTTGGGCGCGAACCCCTGCAAACCGATGTCGGGAAGTCCGACCGTCGCCACCATGCCGCCCAGAAGCCCGTGCGAATGGCGGACAAATCTGGCACATCTGCCCGTAACTTACATTCAGGAAAACTTACGGCGCTTTAGATTGCCAATTTATTTTCAATTCTTTTGCCCAGCTTGAATGGTATACAGGCACCCCGGAAAGAG
>DATJSQ010000136.1:0-17237 GCA_035503995.1 Verrucomicrobiia bacterium
TTCCCTTCGGATCACGAAGTCACCCTCCCGGAATTCGTATTGATCCCAACTGCCGGCTGGCATCACAAGATCATTACCCTGCGCGTCTGTAGCGCCGACAAACTTCAGTCCCAGATCGGAGCGGTTCGTTGACAAGTTGGCGTCTATCCACGTTCCGTCAAAGGCAATCGTCACCGGCTGCCCCATGATTTCCTTAGTAATGGTATTCCCTCGCCGCGGAAGATTCACCGTCGCCAAGTTTTCAGGCGCAAAATTCGATTCAGGCTCACAATCCATGTCCAACTTCCAGACGTATCTGGGATCCAAGCTTCGATGGCTTTGGAAAATTGTGTTCCAGTTGCCACTGGCATCTTCCATGTGGACGTAAGTCGCGCCCCAATTCGTTAGCAGAACGCCGTGGTCAAAAACTTTCACCGGCATGGTCACCACATGGTTCCAAATGTCGTGCGGCGAAAAGGGGCGTTGTTCCACCGTCACGTTGCCCAGCACAATGTCCATATCGCCGACCGTGTTGGTGGACGGGGACGGGCTGGCGACCCACGTATGATTGGCCGGGCGCGCTGGATTGGGCACCTTGAAATCCGCCACCGTCTGCCATGGACCGTAGGGATTGTTGGTGGGCGACTTTTCCACGCGAAACCACAGCCACTTGGAATCGCGCGGGAAGATGCTGGTTACAACGTAATTGAAGAACCCATCGGGATAGCTCTTGAATCCACTGGACCAGAATTCTTCAGCGTAATCAATGCCGGTCTTTCCGTGAATGACGCACCGGAATTGCCGATAGAAGGCCGGCTTCACCAGTGAATTGCTGACGGCATTTTTGCCGGTGACGCCAAACTCAACGACAAGATACTTTTGTCCGAGCGTGTTCCAGTCAAATTTTTTCCCCCCATGAACGAATTCATGTTTTTCACCGAAGAACACCTTGTTCAACACCAGCACCGAGCCATCCGGCAACTGCTGTCTCAACGAATAGTGGTGTGCGACTTTTTCAACCACCACAGTGGCCGTTCCCGCCGTGGACAGGACCACTACGCCGGTGATAATTGCCGTTTTTACTTTTGTCCATGCCATAATTTTCAATGCTCCTTTGATGAGGGTTAAGGTTGAAGTGGAGGCCGCCGCGCCTTTGGCCAACGCCACAGCCGTCACGCTTTTTGCCAGGGCCAACGGCGCGGGTTGAATGGCATTGGCTGAAATCGTTTCGGCAATCATTTCAGCGCTCGAATGCACGCCGCGCTTGCCGAAAAATTTCCGCAGCTTCTCCAAAGCGCGGCCCACGCGCTTTTGCGCCGTGTTTTCCGCCACCCCCAGACATTGTCCCAACTCGGACATGCTCTTGTTTTGAAAATACCGCAGAACCACCGCGTCGCGCTCGGCGGCGCCGAGGCCGGCCATGGCCTCGTCGAGTTGCGGCGACAACTCACGCCAGAGGGCATCCGGCGGGGATTCTTCGATTTGGGATTGCATAAACGCCTCCTGTTCGCGGCGGACGCGGCGCGCTTCCGCCCGCCGCAGATTGGCCGCGGTCAGTCGGGCCGTGTGGTAAAGCCAGCCGGGCAGAACCGTCTTGCGGCCGAGCGAACCGGCCTTGCGGGCCAGGATGATGAAAATAGCCTGCGTGATGTCCTCCGCCTGTTGCGGACTGGCCGTGTGCCGCAGCGCCACGGAATGGACGAGGCCGATGTGCCGTTGCACCAGCGCGGCAAAGGCCTCCTCGGAACGGGTCCGGATGAACTGTTCCAGCAACCGGGCATCAGGCGCATCAGTCATTTACCCATTATATGTGCGCCGAAGCTGGAACCTGACAAAGAATTTTTATTTCGCCTTTTCGACCGTTTTCGCTGGATGGGTAAGACTTTTGACGCGCTTTAGGATCGTCGCGGAGCGACACTGGAAATCAAGGCAGACACGGAGTGTCTGGACAGGCGGAATAGTTTGCATTCGTCCGGCAGGGACAGCGGAAATGCCTGTAAAACCGGGCGGTTTCCAGCGTCCTTTCAGGACGCGCACGATTTTTGGACCGTTTTACCCGGCACACCGTGCCGGGCTAATTTCCACTGTCGCTCCGCGACAACTTGCCCTTTTACCGCTACAAACGTCGAAGAAGCTCTTCGCTCCTTTGCGCCGATGCGTCAAGAGAAAGCCATCCTGGCAGTGGATGGGCTGGTCATGGCGGTGACCAATTGCAACTCGCCGTGACGGTTGAGCTTGTTGTCAAAATGAAATGCCAATTGCCGCACCGCCACGCTGTAGAGGGTCATACTCATGCCGCTGGCGGTCACGACGGCATTGTTGGCGCTCGCCGAGCGGCGCGAGCCAATCACATAATTCAGCGCCGAGAGCAAGTCGGCCGTCGTCGGTTCCTGCGGCAAAAACGATAACATTCCGCGGTAACTTTCAATCTTGCGGTCAATGGTGATGTTGCCCTGAAGGACCGGGTTGGTCTTGAATTCATGCGAGAGCTTGAATCCTTTCTCGGCGAAAACGTTTGACCAATCGGTCAGCGCACCCCACGCCAGGGTGCCCAATTGTTCCTGATGCGTCGTGGGATAATCGCCCTGGTTCCAGGCCGTCGTATTCGGCACGAGGAACGCATTGCCGTCGGTGAGCTGGTTGCCGTTGCCCAGGAATGCGATCATCTTGCACTTTCCGTAAACCGATTCGCCCAGGCCAATATATACCGTCGGCATTTCCGTGATGATTCCGCGAGTGATGTCGAAGCCGTTGCCATCCGCGCCCCAGAGATTCACCGTGCGATTCGCCGCGCCAATCAACGGCGCGCCCGCGCAGACGTAATTGTAATACGCACCGGGCAACACCACGGCCCGATAAGCGGATGTCCACACGGACTTTGGCGTGAACTCGATTTCCCACCAGCCGTCCACGAGCACATCGTCCTGCGCGCCAAGGACGGCGGACGGCACCGCGCGCCATTTCGGTTTGGGAGTCAGGACCACGTCGCCTTCCGTATAGATGACGCCGTTCGGGTCGTTGATTTTGCAGGGACCGCCGATGGTGATTTGGCCTTCAGTGAGGGAGGGCATACGATTTATTTAATGATCAATTGTTGGATTTTTTGGAGAATTTACGATTGACGATTTACGCGGGGCCATTGGATGTGAATAGGCACTAAAAGTTTATAGGACCTGTCAATCGTTAATCGTAAATCGTAATTCATAAATTGCTGACGGCGGTTTGTGAGGGCAAAAGGCCGTTTTGAAATGCCGCCGCCATAATGGTGATCCCCTGCCCCGCCTGGAATGTCCCATTGTAAAGCACCGCGGACGTTTCGCCGGTGAGAGTGCCATCCGTCTTCGGCGATGGGTAACTGAAGCCGTCGAGCGTGTAGTAAATCGCCGACCCATCCGTCACCGTGATGGTCACATTATTATTCGCGTCCACCGCAATCGTCGGCGTCGCCGCCCGCGCCGGTTGTTCCCGTTCTTGCCGCAGATAAACGCTCACTTTCATGCCGATGATTCCTTGATAGGAACGGTCCGGGACGATTGCGGTTTCCTCGGGAATCAATCCGCTCGCGCGCCAAAGCCGCCAATTCCAAAGAAAATCCAGAAGCTGGTCCGCCACGTCTTCGCAAATCGTGAAGGTGCCGCCGCCGAATCCGGCCGCCATTGCGGTGAAATTGATATTGCGCTCCTCAAACGCGCCCACGGAGAAGACCCGCTGCCGCTGCAATCCGTTGGGGTTCGGCCAGCGCACGGATGGAATCTGCACCAATAGACCCACTCCCTGCAAGCCGGTCGGACCGGGAGTCAACCAGATCGTGTCCATCCTGACTTCAGCCGTCGCCAGAAAATCCCGCGCCAGGACGATGTTGAACTGCTGGAAGAGCGAGCAGCTTTGCAGGCCGCGGAAAATCGCCTGCTGAATCGCAATTAAATCATTCATTTGTTTATTCGTGGCCGTCCCGCCCGGCGGAATCAACTCGCTCCGGCTGAATTTCTGTTTTCTGCTTTTTGTTTTTCAATCCTCAATCGCCAATCGGCAATCGGCAATCAAATCAGCCCTCTCAATTTTCGCTCCGTCGCGTGCCGCCGTTGCCTGCCCGCCACTTGAATCGCGTTTACCGGTGAGGGGCTGGTATCGGGAATGGCGGGCAACTCAGTGCGCGGCCGGTCCGGTTTGTTGCTCGAAATTTCCTTCATGACTTTTTGCGCCGCATCATTGGCGTCCTGCCGTTCCTTCGTCTTAAGCGCCTTGAGCGCTGGAAACGAATTGAGCCAGCGCCACCGCGCCATCACGACCGCTTCCTCCTGAAGATTGTCCGGTATCGTCGGGCCGGTCATGTCCAGTTGATTGCCGCCCGCCTTGATCTGGCTGCGCATTTTGGCCACGACTTTGGCGAGAATGGCCGACAATTCCGTCGCCGCGCCCTGGATGTTATTCAGCGCGGCCTCTTCCGCCGGCGTGAACTCGGTCAGGACATCCGCCGTTTGGATTGTATTCCAACTCATAACTTGTCTTTCGTCCGCAGTCCGTGGTTCTTAGCTGCCTTTTCCACTTTTTTTCCAATGACCAACTCCTGACTGCCAATCATTGACGTTTGAAAAATGGGCCGCGGCCCGAAACCGAACCGCGACCCGTTCCCAAGTTCCCGGATCTACGGATAAACCCCGATAAAGGTGTTTGTCGGGTCCAGGTTCACGCCATAGGTGCTTGCATTCGTGATGGAGATCAATTGTCCCAGCGTCACATTATCCACGACCGCAGGCTGTATGTTCGTCCACCAGAATTGCTCGTTCGTGCCGTTCAAAGGCGCGGCGACCGTGAGGTTGTTTGCCGTCGTCCAGTTTGTCATCAAGCCGCTTCCATTCACATAGGCCGGGTAATGCAAACTGGCGAACCTGAACGTGAAAACCACGTTTCCGGTATTGGCCGAATTCGTTCCAATCAATCCGGAATCGAAGGTGAACCCGTGATGCGGCCAGACCTGGAATGGAGCCGAGGTCACCGTATAGACCGCCCCCGTTCCGAGAAACGTCAGGCCATTTGTCAGCGCAATAAAGTTTGTGGTCGCCGACAGCGAATTGGTCAATGGATAGATGGACAGCGCTACTGAGTTTGGCGCGGCCTCAGCCAAAGGCGGCAGTAAGCAGGCTGAAGCGATAAGACAAAGAACCGCGAGGATAGGGCCTCGGCGGCGAGGACAGAGGATAAAGGGCGGAAGATGGACAAGGAGCGTCCGACCCGTGATGATTTGTTTCAGTATTTTCATATTATTTTTTGTATTTTGTGGTTGATTAGCGTTTATTCGCGTCCATTCGCGGTTACTGATTGGCAATCACCAATTGGCGGATGCCGCCGGCGTACGTAATGATGATTTTCTCGTAGAACTCGACCGAGATGGCCACCAACTTGGCGCTCATTTGATGCACATACACGCGGAACAACCCGCCGCCCTGGTCGGCGTCGAATGTTGAAACGAACCGCTTGATGTTGGATGGGTCTTCGGTGTCCACGTTGTCCATCGCGAAGAACGTATAGACGTTGGGGCCGAGGATTTCCTGCTTGGCCGCCGTGCTGGCCTGGTAGCGTTCGCGGCTGATTTTCACCTTGTCCAGCGACAGCGCCGCGGCCAAAGCCGCTTCCGCGCCCGCCGGATTGTAACCGAGGTAACCGGCGGGATTGTTCTGGGCGCCGTAAGCCTGGTTGCGATAGAGAAACGCCGTGTCGCCGTAGATCGCCCGATTGTTCCGGATGCCCGTGATCGTCGTCTGAGTCACCAGGTCCGCATTCACGTCCATGTCTGGATTCACCGGGACCACGTTCGGGTTCACCGGTTGCGGCGCCCAGGTAAGATTCGCCTGCACCGCCGAGGCCGCCAGCGCCGCAATGGCGCGCCGGAAGCTGTTGCGATAGAGACGGCGGGTGAGCTTGGCCACCGCGTTTTGCTGCCAATTTGGAATCACCCCCGAACCGATGCCCGTTTCAGAAACGTTATCCAGATCAACGATGAGCGTCAGCCCACGATTGTAGGTTTTGTCCGTGACGTCCGTTCCCGTGTATTTCACCGCCTTAAAATCCGCGCCGATGGCGCGTTGATCATCCACGATTTCGGAGAGGAACTCCTCGGCGTTGGCGGCTTGTTTCCACTCGAAGCGCCGCCCCACCGGAACGGCGGGCGCGACGAATTGCAGTGAATCCTCGATGTTATTCGGGTCCCGCCAGCCCACTGAATATTGCGTCAACGGCTCGCTGTAGTAAGTTTCCAGGAACGTGCCCGCGTTGCAGAATTGCATGGCGATGTCGCGGCGATCATTCAGCCACTCCGTCAACCGTTCGTCCCAGGCGTCCGGATGATAACTGGCTTCATTGGCAAAGAGGACCTGGCCGGGGCCATAGCCCGAACCCCGGTCCGGACCGAGAATCGGCTCGTGCCTGTCAATCGCATTGGCGAATTCGGGCAACCGAATTTTACCAAACCGAAGCGCTCGCCCCTGTCCGCGAGAGCGGGTGAGGCCGTGTTGGTTTCGTGTTCCATTATTTTTCAAAGTCATTTTCATATTTCGTTTTTGTTTTTGCCCGCGTGCCAAAGCTTTTGAAACACAGCGGGTCATATTTTGGTTTTGCAATTTGCTGTTGTTTTTTAATCGGCCTCAATTGGCGTCCATTGCAGTTGATCCATTGGCGTCAATAAGTCTTCTGGAATGGAAAGCAGGGGATGAACTCGAAGTCATCGTTCGCCACCACGGGACCACCGGCGTCGTCGTCCGATGGAATGACGGCGCGGCCAACGACCCAGTAAGTCCCCGCTCCGCCGGCGGGACACGTTGCCCGACCCGTGCCGTCCTTCGAGACACAGATGAGCGTGCTATTGGTCACCGTGCCGTCGCTCACGGCGCGAGACGTACCCGCGAACGCGCCGAGCAACTTGACGGTGATTGGAATATCCAGCGCATTGGCATCCACCAAGTCATCCGAGGGGCCAAGAGGTTGATTCGCGCCGGCGGCGAGTTTGCAGTAATCGTTCGTTGTCACCCCTTGCTCGTAGAGCAAGTAACGAACGGTTGTCGCCGCATCGCCCAGGTAGGATTTCCTGCCATGCTCATGCGTGCCTTCGCCGACATTGCAGAACTGGGGAAGAATTGCCGGTGGATCGAAACGCAACGGCGGCAACCGCCGTGATTTCCATCTCCATCGGCGTGAGTTGTTTGATTCGCGGATAAACGCGTTTTGGGAATTTGCGGCCGCCCACGCAAGCAGGGTGACCGCAACCGCGAGGAGCGCAAGAATCAGTAGCAGATTCAGTGTATTCATATTAATTCACAGAGGTTTGGGTTGATGGTTGACAGTTAGTTTTTTGTTTTGGGTTTTTGTTGTTTTGCGGCAGCTTCCTGCTGTTCGATGACGAATTTGGCGCTGTCGTAATTGAGCGCGCCGCCGGATTCCGCAATTTTTCTGCGAATCCGCTCGTCCATGGTTGGCGCCATTGCTGTTTGAGTCTTCGCGGCGCCACCGCCGGCGCCTGTGTCCGCGATTCTCAGGATTTTGTTCATATTCATTGGGTTGATTGGTTGTTGATTTCAGCCAGGGTAGGTCGGAGGGTTGCCAACGGAAGGGCCGGCAGCCTGGTCCTCCAGGGCTTCATTTTTTGATTTCGACGTGCGGCACTTCAAACAACGCCGGATGCCGCCGCCGCGCGAGATTGAGGATTTGCCTGCTGTTGCGGACGGGGTCGAGCTTCTGCTCGAGGGCAATTTCCGCGAGCACTTCGTTGACGAACTGCCGCCGCTGGTGCGGATTCGCCAGGTCAATCTGGTCCTTGCGTTGCCCCCGTGTCAGCGTGATGGACGTTGTCTTCACAACCGGCTTGAGCGCGCGAATCGCCGTCATTTCGTTGGCGAACTGCGCCTCGACTTTGAGGCGGCCTTCCCAAACGGTGCGATCCGCGTTGGTGATACGGCCGCCCAGGACGGCGTGGGTCAGCTCGTCGCCGATGCGGGCCGTTCGCTCATTGGCGAATTGGTTCCGCGCCGCGGCCAATTCAGCGGCCGTGGCGGCAGCGGAGTCGAGTCCCTTCTGAAGCCGGTCTTCGATCTGCGCGAGAGTGGCCACTGGGTCCGTAATGGCTTCCTCATTGGCGAACTCAATGCCAGCCTTCCTGGCCGCGCCAAGAAGTTTTTGTTTGACGGTTTTGGCGGTTTGAGCGAACGCCGTGACTTTGGCCGCAGCCTCGTCAAGCGCCGCTTCCGTTTGAGCATCGTCCGCGTCATTGGCGAACTGAATGCCGAGCACGGTGCATATTTCGAGCAGTTTCTTTTTCATTTTGTTGTTGTGTAGAACCCGCCCCGCCGGCGCGGGACGGGTGGTTTCGCGCATCCCGCGCGAAATCTCCCCCTGGTGTTTTGTTCGATGGTGAGCGCCCGCGCCCTCGCGTGCCGTTTCGCGCGCCTCGCGTGAAACCTCCCCATTGGTAAATTCTTGCTCATTCTCGGGATTCGTGGATAAAAGCCCCTCCTCGTTAAAAAATTCGACCGGCAAATGCGGAAATGGCGTCAGCCCCGCGCTGACGATTCTGGTGGGCACGAACACGGGCACTCCATCCTTGTGTCCGTCCGCCGTTGCATCCATCAGCCTGCCGCTGAACCCGCGCACCCTCCGGCCATTCACTAATTTGCGCCCTTCCACCAAGTCCATCCCCTCGTTCGTGAAAACCGGCAGCCCATAGATGCCTTTCTCGCGGACCTCCATGTCGGCAAAGACGCCCTTGGGTTCCTTGTCTGGATACCGGGATTCCAGCCCGGGCATGTCCGGATGGCCCACGTATATGTTGCAACCGCGGATGAACTTTTTCACGCCGGCGCGCGAGTTATGAAACTGCGCCACCATTATCTCCGCGGAATCCCTGGTGATGCGCTGGATTGCGCTTTGCCGCTGGAGCCGTCCATTACTGGTGGGCAGGAGCGCCTCACTCGGAAAATCCCCGAGCGGCGCAATCATCGCCCAGCCGTCGGCGTCAATGGTCAACTCGTTCGCAAAGCCAAAGAGGGCGAAGGGCGGCGAAGAGGGAGGATTGGAGATGCGGGAAGGAATCATGTTCTTTGCGGTCAGTGGTCAGCCCCTTGCGCCATTGCTGCTTGCGCCTTTGCGTTCAAGTGTTTGTTTTGCACGGGGCGACTTAACCACCAAACGAAGAAACTGTCATGTTGCCCAGGAACGTGATTTTAGAACCGTGACAGTGGTGAAGTGGGAGAGGTAGCGACGCCGGCGCGGTTTTAGATCTCGCTCCCATTATCGGCTCCAAGGTTGATGGAATCAGAGTTTTGGAAAAGTGTGGTTTAGTCTTATCTTTCGAACCATGACATCCAATATACGCTTTCATCGCTTTTCCCCGCTGGTGATTCTGCTGCTGGCCGGCCCGGTCGTCAGGGCGCAATCCCAAACCAGCGACCTTGATGTCCGCGCCCGCGCGCTCGTCAGCCAGATGACGTTGCAGGAAAAGATAACTGAACTCCACGGCATCCAGAACGCCGAACACAAGCGCTATGTCCCGCCTATTCCCCGGCTGGGCATTCCGGGTTTCCGTATCGCCAATGGCCCGTGCGGCGTCGGCCCCGGCGACGAACCTCATCAATTGCCCGCCACCGCTCTGCCAGCGCCCATTTTGTTGGCAGCCACATGGGACCCGGGTCTTGCCCGGGGTTACGGCGTCATTATCGGCCTCGAAGCGCGGGACCTCGGCGATGACCTGCTTGAAGGGCCGGATGTGAATATTGCGCGCGTCCCCCAAAATGGCCGGACATTTGAAGCCTTTGGCGAAGACCCCTATCTCGTGGCGCGGATGGCCGTCAACGAAATTGAAGGCATCCAAAGCCAGGGCGAAATTGCCAATGTCAAACACTACGCCGCCAACAACCAGGAAACCGACCGCTTCGCTATCAACGAAATCGTCCCCCAGCGCGCATTGCGCGAGATATACCTGCCCGCATTCGAGGCGTCCGTCAAACAGGGGCAGGTTGCTTCCGTCATGGCTGCCTATCCCCGAATCAACGGCGAGTTCTGCTGTGCAAATAAAGATTTGGAAAGCCGGATATTAAAAGATGAATGGGGCTTTCAAGGCTTTATCACCTCGGATTTCGGCGCTGTTCACAGCACCGTTCCTTCCGCCCTTGCCGGTCTCGATCTGGAAATGCCCACTGGAAAATATTTCGGCAGCGCACTCGAACAGGCTGTTGAATCAGGCCAGGTTCCCATGTCCGTCATTGATGAAAAACTCGTCCGTCGTTTTCGGACCATGATGCAATACGGTCTCTTTGATAATCCTCCCGCGCCGAAATCCATTCCCGTAAAAGAAGATGGCGCCGAATCATGCAAGATCGCCGAAGAAGGCATGGTGCTGCTCAAGAATGATAACGGTGAATTGCCTCTCAATCCGGATACTCTTCACCGTATTGCCCTCATCGGGCCTTATGCCGCAAAAGCCATGACAGGCGGTGGCGGCAGTTCTCATGTCATCCCGCTTTACACCGTGAATCCGGCGGACGGCCTCCAACAACGCGCCGGAACAGGCATTCAGATAAATTTTGATGGCGGAACCAATATTACCCATGCCGTCGCCTTGGCTAAATCCGCGGATGTGGCCATTGTTATGGTAGGAGACCGTGAGAGCGAAGGTCACGATCATCCGCTGGCTCTGGCCGGCAATCAGGACGAATTAGTCGAAGCAGTGGCCGCAGCCAATCCTCACACTATCGTCGTGCTGAAGACCGGCTCGGCTGTGTTCATGCCCTGGGTGGACCAGGTCCGCGCCATTCTTGAAGCCTGGTATCCGGGCGAGGAAGACGGCAACGCCGTCGCCGCTGTCCTGTTCGGGGACGTGAATCCGTCCGGCAAATTGCCCATCACCTTTCCCAAACAACTCGCCGACCTTCCCGCTAACACGCCCGAACAATATCCCGGAGTAAATGGCGTCGTGCATTATTCAGAAGGCATCTTCGTCGGCTATCGGCACTACGATGCCAAAAACATCCAGCCGCTGTTCCCGTTTGGCTACGGACTTTCTTATACCGCGTTCGGCTACAAAAATTTGGGCGTCTCGACGGATAAAATTTCTTTGAAAGAAAATTCTTCGCCGACAGTGGCGGTGGATTTTGACGTGACGAACACCGGCCAACGCGCCGGCGAAGAAATCGCCGAGTTATATGTCGGCCTGCCGTCAACTTCGGAAATTGCGCAGCCACCGAAACAATTGGAAGGTTTTTCGAAAATTGCGCTGGCGCCCGGTGAAACGCGCCACGTGCAATTGCAATTGGACGCCCGCGCGCTGTCGTATTGGAACACTGCGAATCATGACTGGGAAATTTTGCCCGGCACGTATCGCGTGATGGCCGGCGGGTCGTCGCGCGATTTGCCGCTGCAAGGCGCATTCACCGTCAGCGCGGATTGATTGCATTTATTTTCGCGCGGTTCGCTGCCAAACTGGCGCGCGCTCAGCGACGCAGCCATCTGGAAGAATCTCAACGCGACAGCCGGGTCGCTCCTTGACCGATTACATCGGCTCAGTATCGAACCCGCAAGCAGCAAACGGTGGGGTGATGGCGGGCGTATAAAAGGCGAAGGCCATCGGTATCAGAGACGGTCTCCCCCGCCATCATCGTCCAGAACCTGCCGGCGGACCATGTCACGCAAATGGTCCAGCAACTCCGCGGGGCTCACTCCTTGCCGGTGCGTCTCGATGCGCATCCAATCCAATAACGCCAGTCGTTTGGAAATCATCATGCCGTCGGTGGTCAGGGCCAACGTGTTGCCGCAGGGGCAATTCACCATTGCCACCGTTCCGATGGGTTGCCGCGTTTTCCAGTCGCCTAATTCCGCATCATAGGACAGTGGCCGCCCGACGCGTTTAGTGAGACGAATATACTCGCGGAGTGTCTCGAAACGCCGGCTACAATTCGGGCAGACCTTGGGGAAAAAACTTTCAAAGTGCTGGCGCACGACCTGGATTACTTCGGATTCGGTCATGGAGTGGATACGCAAAATCTATATGGAACCGGAGAAAACGCGATAAAAATTAATTTTGCATTTTCTTTGTTTCCTGGAGGTTTGTCGTGGGGGAGTGGAAGCAGTGAGGGAACGTGAGTAATCACGTCCTTGCATTCCACGCAGGTAACAGTCATTCTCAACGATTGGAAGTCAGCAGCCAGCGGCAATGCCGCAATACGATGAAAATTGAGGATTCACCATTGCGTGAAATTGCCGCCACTGCGAAATCCAGAGGTGAACTCTGGGTGCGGTGGCTGCACGCCGCGAATGTCCGCATCATGCTGGAGGTGGGGGTTTGGAAGGGGGATTTCGCCAAACAACTTCTTGAAGATTGCCCAAGCATCGAGCAATACCACATGATTGATCCGTGGGCCAATCTCCCGGATTGGAACAAACCGTTGAATGTGAAGCAGGAAACGTTTGACGCGGCTTACGAGGAAGTCCTGAAAAAAACGGCGTTTGCATCCAAAAAGATAACCATGCATCGAGGCCGCACAAAGGAGGTTATCGGCAAGGTTCCCGCGGAATCCCTTGATTTGGCATATATTGACGGGGACCACACGTTGCGCGGGATCACCATTGATTTGATTAATGTGCTGCCCAAAATCAAGGAGGGCGGGTTTATCGGCGGTGATGATTTTTCCAAGACCCCGTGGCAACACGCGGTCTGGTATGAGCCGACGTTGGTATGTCCATTTAGCGTTTACTTTGCAGAGGCCATGAACCTGCCCATTGTGGCCCTGCCATTTGACCAGTTTTTGATTCAGAAACGCGCCGACGCTTCCTTCTCCTTTACCGATACCACCGGCGCGTACACCGATCTTTCCCTGAACAAGTTGCGGTTCGGATGGGGAAACATGGGGCCGGTTAGTTGGGCAAAGTGGCTGTTGAAAAGGGCCGGTTTTTAAAGCGTATATTTTGAACTAAACGCAGTCCGAAACGATTCCTGAAGCAACACAACCTTCTGGTCAATCCATTTCCCGTTTCGCCCGCCCTGTATCGAAAACCATGCCCGAAGCTGTGCCGGCCACCAAGTGATTTCAAGCGTGCCTTTGTCAGTACCATTCTTGAAATGCCAGTGGGTCGAACCAGCAAACTTGTTGAGCGTTGTCTTCAGCGCGACTTGCAGACCGGATGAAACGCAGACTTTCTCGATCATCGCACCGATGAGCAGACAATCAGCGTTGCGAGGCAATGGAATTTCCAATTCTTTCATATCCCGGCAAAAACGCTGCGCCTCGGCGGAACAAACGGCAAGTGTGAAATTCTGACAATTTTCAGCCGATGGCTGTTCCCGCCGGTATTCCCCGACGGTTTACGCGGCGCTCGCCGTTACCCCAACGCTCCAACCGGCCCCCTGCCCCGTCGCTTGCGACGGGAATAATCCATCCATGCCGCCGCCAGACAAATGGCGCAGGAAGGAGTTTGCCAATGAAAAGCAAGAACCGGTCAGGATGGCAAATGCATTCGCCGCCGCCTTTGGACGCCGGGTCAGTCCGGCGCCTTTGGCACCACGATTCGCAACTCACCCCCAAGGTAAACGGCCCGCGCCCGGGCTATTGCGTAACCAACAGGGACCTCGATCCTGCTCACAAAGGGAACGTCACTATTGGACGGCCTGCCGCTAATACGCAAAGTGCTTCCCTCGACTGCAATGTCAATGTTCCTGCTCTGTAACTCCGGTAACCGGCAGGCCACGATGAATCCCCGGTCGGTGATGGTTGTCCTTTCGAGGACGAACCCAGGCTCCGTAAGGGTCGGCTTTGGTTCGGTGGCGTCAATCAAATCCTTGCAACCATCAGGCAAGAGGTAACCACGCTTGCGATAATCGTACTCCATGCTTGGAAGATAGTCCGCCTGCATCAGCCTGTCAAAACCGGCTTGGATTGTGTGTAGTCAGTGGTCAGCAATCCGTGGTTTTTCCGTTTGCGTATTTCGCATGGTGTTTTGGCCGTTCAAAGCGCGAGGTTCATGCCAGAGGTTTAACGGAAGGCTGTGAGGCCCAGCCGCTTGACGTGTTATCACCACGGCGCTGGGCGCAGCTCAGTTCCCGCTCGCGGCATTGTTTTTCGCCCCGCCTTTTTCCGCCTGACGATTTCCGTTTAATTTTCCTTCGGCCGTTCTGAACATCCAGGCATCCGCCCGATGCGGGTCGTAGGTAAAATTATAAGAAAATTCCCCGCCGGTCGCCCACAGGTAAAATTTTTGCGGATTGCTATCCATGACATTCGAGTCCAACGCCGCCGGAAACCGCCGTGTCATGAATAGACACCGCGGATTTAATTTTTGTATATTCAATTTGAGATTCCGCAGTCCGTAGCCCTTCGGAACGAGGATGGAGAATGGAGGAATTGCCGAATGGCGAATGGCGAATGGCGATTTCAGCCAGAGACACGTTGCCTCGTCCCTGCCAACCCACTTTGCACCCCATCATACGCCTTGTGCTGCATCAAAGGTCTGGCCGAGCGGCGATTCCAAATTTCCGATGTTTTCCAGGAGAATCCGCACGGCATGCAAAGTCCTTCCTTTTGGTTGGACTTTGCGGCGTGTCGCCCTCAAAATTTCGTTCCTCTATGGATTTCCTGTTCACATTGATGAAATGGAATCAGTGTCTTAAAAAATTATTGCCACGCCGGCTCCTGCAAACAATCCGGGATTTGGTCGAATCAATGACATTTTTATGGAAACGGAGTTATTACGGGCAATTTGGCGAAGACGCCGTTTTACAAAATATATTCAGGCAAGAGGCCTGGCGCCAGGCATCAAAAGACAAAGCCGAGAATATTAAAAGCAGAGCCGGCTTTTATGTGGATATCGGGGCGTTCGCTCCAATCCAGCATTCAAACACGTATTGGTTTTATCGGCGCGGATGGAAGGGAATCAATGTGGATGCCACTCCAGGTTCCATGCGCCTATTCAACCGGCTTCGCCGTCGTGATGTTAACTTGGAACTCGCCGTGTCCAGTCAGGACGGTGAATTGATCTACCATTGCTGGGGCGTTCCGCATGTCAAGAATACAACATCCAAGGAAGCCGCCGAGGAAACCATCCGTTTTGGGGGGCAACAACCGGAAAAAATAGTCGTCAGATCCCGCACCCTGGCGCACATTCTGGATGAACATCTTCCGAAAGGCCAAACGATAGATTTTCTGACAATCGATGTCGAAAATCACAACTTTGAAGTGGTCAAGTCCAATGATTGGTCAAAATATAAACCACGTTTTATTCTGGTTGAGGCTGACAATGATGCTCCCAATTTCGCGGCAATTGCAAATTCTGCGATGACCGGATTCCTGAAAAGCCATGGCTATCACATTTGTGCCTGGGTTAAGCCAACCATCTTTTTTGAGCTTGAAGAGGGAAACTAGATGGATTCCTTCAGGCTTGATCAGCCTGTCAAAGTCGGCCTGGGTCGTGTGTAGTCAGTGGTTCGCGGCTGTTGCCAGAAGCACCACTCAAGGCAATGGTTGTTCGCCGCTGGTCATGGGCCGGCATACGGAAGCTCAACCTCAAGGCGGACTGGCAGAACGGGCGGCGAATATTTTCTCCCAATCCACGCCCGGCGCCAGCCCGCAAATTTCCATGTGAGTGGCCAGGGAGGGCGCGGGCACCCAAAGTGTCCGGCGTTTGCCAAAAACAATCTGGCGCCAGGCGTACCGCCATGCCAGCGCGTGCGAGGCGGCGCAAAACAATCCGTCTCCCAAACTTCGCAGCCAGGACCACGGATTGGCCACGCGCTTTTTGGTGAGCGCCAGCCAGATACCGAGGTCGGAATTGCCGGGATACGTCGTGAAAACGCCAATTGATTCCAGCAAGGCGTCCCGCCGCGCCATGAACGTCAGACAAGTGGACGCCAGCGTGCGCCAGCGATGGTCATCTTCCACAAATTCCCGGCCATGGAAACGGTGGATATATTTTGTATAATTGTCGGCGTGGTCGTAAAGCGTGACAAAGTCCACAAGCGGGTGCCGGCGCATGAACTTGACGGCACATTCCAGCCCGCACGGCAGATACAAGTAATCATCCTCGGCGAAATAAACCAGATCCGCCTCCGTTTGTGCGGCCAGAATGTCTATCTGGCGGGCAAAGGTCCGTCCGTTTCCTTCACCAGCCAGCGGGATTAATTCCATCGGCGTGTCGGGAAAAATTCTCTTCAACAGTTCCGCGTAAGCCGGTGGACAATTGTCCAGCAGGACCCACATTTTTATTTTCAAGTTGCCGAGGCTTTCGCGGAAACTTTCGAGATTTAAGCGGACGAGCGAGAGCTTGTCCTTGAAGCCGAAAACAGGCTCGCCCGACACGCCGGGATAAATGCGATAACAAACGGCCAGATCAATTTTTTCTGAAAGTTGATTTGTCCTGGGATTTCCATTTGGATTCTCGCTCATGACCGGCGCGGGCTTTTTTTCGATTCTCTCCGTCGTTCTGCATTTTTTCAAGTTCGATTTTCAGGGTCGGGTTGATTTGGGCAGGATGTTTTTCTCTGCCAGCGGGTGGCGCCGCCGGTTTTTTGTGCTCCAAAGCCCCTCCTTTTCCGGGATGATACGGGACCTCGCGCGTACTTGACCGGGGTTTTGTGGTGTGCCCTGTCATGTTTCATCATCCGCCTGCCGCAAGGGCCTGTCGCAGGCGCTCCATTGCCTGGAGGATTGAACGGAACAACTCTCGCGGAACATCCACTTTCGCCATCTGGGAGACCACGGGCCGAGAACGACGCACCTCGGAGCAAACCTGCTTTGCACCCCGGCATACCATGTGTGCAGAAAAGGCGGTCTGCGTTTCCTGGGTCCCTTTAATTTCCGATGATTTAAGAGAATCCTGCCGGCTGAAAATCATGGCGCAGATCGTGCTTTAACTTCATTGACCTTTTGTCACATATCGCTTACCGTCTCCAATACTTGGGGCGATTCAGCAATGGATTTGCAAAAGAAAGATGTTTTCCGAACGAAAGCCGAATTTATTTATTGTGGGCGCTCCGAAATCCGGGACGACCGCCTTTGCGCATTATTTGAAGGCACATCCGGAGGTTTTCATGGCCAAGAAGGAAATGCATTTCTTCGGCTCCGATTTGCGCTTTGGCCCGCAGTTCTATCGTCGAGATCGGGAGGCCTATCTGGCGGAATTCGAAGGCGGCAAGGGCCGGACCTGGGTGGGGGAGGCGTCGGTCTGGTATCTTTTTTCCCGCCAAGCCGCGGCTGAAATCAAGGCGTTTAATCCCGCGGCGCGCATTA